>NZ_CAJQQI010000074.1 GCF_905480415.1 uncultured Algibacter sp.
TAAATGATAGGTTGGCATACCATCACTTTTAAATAACACTTTATCATCCAAAACATTGGTATCAATTTTAATAGCGCCACGAATAATATCTGTTAAATGAAGCGTTTCATCTTGAGGCGATTTAAATCGAATCACATAATCGTCACCAGCATCTAATTTAGCTTCTACCTCGTCCGCGCTAAGCGATAAGGAATTGCTTAATTTTAGTCTGTTATGCCAATTATAAATAAAGGTTTTGCCTTTAGCCTCATGGTCTTTTCTGTGAAAGTCTAGAGTTTCAGAAGTATCAAAAGCATAATAAGCGTTGCCAGATTCAATCAACTCATCAGCATATTGTTTATATAAATGTTTGCGTTCGCTTTGTCTATATGGTCCGAATGTTTTGTTCGTGTTTGGTCCTTCATCAAATGGCATTCCACACCAATTTAAAGCGTCAACAATGTATTGTTCTGCGCCATCAACATAACGATTCTGGTCGGTATCTTCAATTCTTAAAATAAAGGTTCCGTTGTGCTTTTTAGCAAACAAATAATTGAATAAAGCGGTGCGAACACCTCCTATATGTAAAGGTCCGGTTGGACTTGGTGCAAAACGCACACGAACATTTTTGGTCATTGTTTTTGTTTAAGAGTGCAAAGATAATTATTAAGCTAGAACGCAGAAGCTAGAACGCAGAAGTTTTTTAACATCCTAAATAATCATTTGCTTAGGAATACGTTTGTTCATGATTTTAAACCATAATGGCGGAATTAAAGACAGCACCATGGAGGTTGGATAACCGTAAGGCATTTGAGGACTATCGTCATGACAAGCTAAAACTTGATATTTTTTTGATGTTTTGTAATGATGGTCACTATGTCTGGTTAATTCATACAACACAATGCGGCCAATAACGTGATTAGAATTCCAAGAATGTATTTCGCGAACACGCTCATAACGTCCAGATTTTGTTTTTACTCTTAATAATCCGTAGTGTTCAATGTAGTTGACGGTTTCTAAAAGAACAAACCCAACAACTGCTGAGGTTAAAGCAAAAGCAAACCCTAAATAGCCAAAAATTAAAAAGACAGTTATTAAATAGGTAAGTTGAAATACAACATACCAAAACATATCATTTTTAAAAGAAAAGAATGATAAACTATTGTTTTTAAGTAAGTTATTTTGAATTTTCCAGGATTTAAAATATTGTCTAAATATCGATGTAAACCAAAAGGAATAAACATTTTGGTTGTATCTAGCTGTTGCAGGGTCTTCTGGAGTTGCTGCGTTTAGGTGGTGTCCAAAATTATGTTCTATATAAAAGTGCATATATAAAGAAGGAAGCAATAGTGCTTTTCCAATAAACCGCTCTTTTGTGGTTTGTCTGTGTCCTAGTTCATGTGCTACATTAATACCATTTACAGCCAACACAATTCCTAACGAAAAAATCAAACCAACAATTTCGTAGATAGCATGTGTGTTTTGAGTTATTTCATATAAAGAGAACATAAGCAAACCAAAAACAATGGGTAAATTCAAGTATAGCAACCAATCAAACAACCTCTTTTTAAGTTTACTATCAGTCTGGTCTTGGCTTAAATTTGAATGGTCAGTAGACACTATTAACTCAAGAATAGGTAAAAATACAAAGGCGTATATAGGAGTTAAAAAACTAAAAACCCCTGTAAAATAAATACTTATAAATGCCATTAATGGAATTGAAAAAGCGGCAATATATTTTAAGTCTTTCATATAGAAAAAGAATTATTTCCATTTCGGCGGAGCGAAAATCTCATTAAACGGGTCGTTTTAACTAAGTTTTACCAAAACTAAGCATTTACTAATTAAAATAAAATTGTAGTTTAGTAAGTTATTAGTGCGTTGCAAAGTCATCTTTCCCAAATTATGAATAATTTTAAAGACATACAAAGCAAATTAGAATCATTCATTAGGCGATACTACACTAATGAGTTGCTTAAAGGAGCCATCTTGTTTTTTGCTATTGGCTTACTGTATTTTTTATTTACCCTTTTTATAGAGTATATTTTATGGTTAAACACAACGTCTAGAACTGTTTTGTTCTGGTTATTTATTGGGGTTGAATTCGGCTTGCTTATTAAGTTTATTTTTATCCCATTGGCTAAGTTGTTTAAACTTCAGAAAGGGATAAATCATAAGGTAGCTTCAAATATTATTGGAAAGCATTTTCCTGAAGTGAATGATAAATTGTTGAATGTATTACAACTTAATGAAAATGATTCTAAATCGGAATTATTACTGGCAAGCATAGAACAAAAGGCTTCAGAACTAAAGCCAGTTCCTTTTAAACTAGCGGTGAATTTTAAGAATAATATTGGATATTTAAAATATGCAGCTATTCCTATTGCCATTTTACTTTTAACTTTTTTTACGGGAAATTTTGATTGGTTTAACACGAGTTACGAGCGTGTAGTTCATTATAACACGGCTTACGAACCACCGGCACCATTTCAATTTTTTGTAGTGAATGAAAACTTAAAGGCTATTGAGAATAAAGAGTTCAAACTGATTATAAAAACATCAGGAGAGGTTACACCAGAAAGCGCTCAAATAACCTATAATAATGAAATCTATTTTTTGCAAGCAAAAGCTGTTGGCGAATTTGAATATGTCTTTACGCAGCCAAAGGATCCTATTATATTTCAGTTATCAGCGAATGATGTTACATCAAAACCTTATACTATTGATGTTTTAGAAACGCCTTCATTATTAAGTTTCGAAATGGTTTTAGACTATCCAAGTTACACCAAAAAGAGAGACGAAACTCTAAAAAGCATAGGTAATGCCTTAGTAGCTGAAGGCACGAGAATCAAATGGCAGCTTAAAACAAAATCTACTGATGCCGTGTTTTTGTATGCTAAAGATACCGTTGGCTTTAGCTCTGATGAAACAGGTATTTTTGAAGCTTCAAAACGCGTATTTTCAAATTTCGACTATACGTTAAGCACCAGTAATAAAAACCTAAAGGATTACGAGAATTTGGCGTTTAGTATTGATGTTGTTAAGGATGAATATCCAGAAATCAATGTGAAAGTTGAGAAGGATAGTTTGGATTTGCAGACACTTTACTTCTACGGCCAGGTGAGCGATGACTATGGCTTTAGCAAATTGCAATTGGTGTATTATCCATCTGATTCTGAAAAACAGAAGCAGTTTGAAGCTATTCCAATTTCAAAATTAAACCTTGCAGAATTCATTAGTGCATTTCCTAATAATTTGAATATTGAAGTAGGTGTTACTTATGAATTATACTTTCAGGTGTTTGATAATGATGGGGTAAACAGATTTAAAAGTGCAAAAAGTAATGTGTTTACCTATAGAAAGCGAACCGAAGATGAAGAAGCTCAAAGAAAGCTGGAAGAGCAGAGTGAAACGATTAAAAAATTAAATAAGTCTCTAGAAAAGTTTGATGAACAGGAGAAGAAACTAGATGAATTAACAAAAACTCAAAAAGAAAAGTCGAATTTGAATTTCAATGATAAAAAGAAGTTAGAATCATTTTTTAAGCGTCAGAAGCAGCAAGACGACATGATGAAAAATTTCAATAAAAAACTAAAAGATAATTTAGAAGAATTCCAAAAGGAGAACATAAAAGAAGATCAATTTAAGGAAGATTTGAAATCGCGTTTAAAAGACAATGAAGAGAAACTTAAGAAAGATGAAGCACTTTTAAAAGAAATAGAAAAGCTTCAAGAGAAAATGACTCAAGAAGACTTAATCAAAAAGTTAGAGGAGCTTGCAAAACAAAATAAAAACAAAAAACGAAGTTTAGAGCAGCTTTTAGAATTAACTAAACGATTTTATATCGAGAAGAAGTTGGAAAAACTAAAAGATGATTTGGCGAAATTAGCTGATGAACAAGAGAAATTATCTAACGAAACTAAAGAGGAAAATACCAAAGAAAAACAAGACGATTTAAATAAACAGTTTAAAGAATTCAAAAAGGAAATAGAAGAATTAGAAAAAGACAGTAAGGCTTTAAAGAAGCCCATTACTATTCCTAGAGATAAGTTGGATGAGCAGGAAGTTGAGAATGATCAACAAAAAGCATCTGAAGAGTTAAAGAAAAAAGAAGAAGAGAAAGGTTCTGATCAAGGGGAGAAGAAACAGGAAGAGGAACAATATCAAAAATTAAAAAAGGCTCAGAAAAGCCAAAAGAAAGCAGCAAAAAAAATGAAGCAAATGAGTCAGAAAATGCAAAGTTCTATGCAATCTGGCGGGGGGGAGAAAATGCAAGAAGATGCGGACGTACTGCGTCAAATATTAGATAATTTGGTTTTATTCTCTTTTAATCAAGAAGCGCTCATGGATCAATTTAGATCAATTGAGATAAATCATAATAAGTTTGCGACTTATTTAAAAAAGCAAAATAATCTACGAGAACATTTTGAACATATTGATGATAGTTTATTTTCTTTATCACTACGTCAGCCAAAACTTTCAGAGCAGGTTAATAATGAAATCACAGAGGTTTATTATAATATTGATAAAGCATTGAGTTTACTTGCGGATAATCAGTTGTATCAAGGGGTTTCAAACCAACAATTTACGGTCACAGCTGCAAATAATTTAGCAGATTTTTTAAGCAATGTATTAGATAACATGCAAGAAAGCATGAGTATGAGTGCTGGTCAAGGAGGTGAAGGTGATATGCAGTTACCAGATATCATTATGAGTCAAGAAGAGCTTAATAAGATGATGGAAGAGGGTATGAAAAAAGGAGAGAAAGGTAAGCCTAAAGAGGGAGAAGGGAAAAAAGAAGGTGAAAAAGGTAAAGATGGTAAATCTGGAAAAGATGGTAAAGAGAAAGGTAATCAAGAAGGTAAATACGGTCAACAAACTGGTGGTGAAGGCGAAGGGACTAATGAAGATCAAAATGGACTACTTTATCAAATTTATCAGCAACAGCAGCAGCTCCGTCAAGCACTTCAAGATAAGCTAGCAAAAGAAGGTAAAAGAGGAAATGGAGCCGCACTAGTTAGAAAAATGGAAGAGATAGAATTGGATTTATTGAACCAAGGATTCACCAATCAAACCCTTCAAAAAATGATGGAATTGAAGCATCAATTATTGAAACTTGAAAATGCTACGTTCCAACAAGGAGAGGATAATAAACGGGAATCTGAAACTAATGTTAATAGATTTGATAATACTACGAGTAACCAAATCCCAACGGCAAAACAATATTTTCAAACTACAGAAATATTAAACCGACAAGCTTTACCTTTGCAGCAAGTTTACAAAAAGAAAGTGCAAGAATATTTCAAAAAAGCTAATGATTAATTTCAATTACGAAACAGAATTCAAATTAGATTCAGAAGATCATATTTCAAAATGGATAAGTGATGCTATTAGTTCTGAAGATCACAAATTAGAAGAGATTAATTATGTGTTTTGCGATGATGACTATCTACATAAATTAAATGTAGAATTTCTAAATCATGATACGCTAACAGATATTATTAGCTTTGATTATTCAGTAGGAAAAATTATACAAGGTGATATTTTTGTGTCTGTTGAAAGGGTGGCGGAAAACGCTAAAGAGTTTAAGGTTTCATTTGAAGAAGAATTGCAGCGCGTTATCATTCATGGTGTACTTCATTATTGTGGCTATAAAGATAAAAGTGCTGAACACGCTAAAGTGATGCGGGAAAGGGAAAATCACTATTTATCTCAATTAGGTTAGTATTTAAGTACAGTCCTGAGAGTTTACTGTGGGATGTCAACGAAAATGTCGTTCTCTCGAAATCGAAGATTCAAGAATTCAATTGTTTATAGTATGCGTCAATGCATAAAGTTTAAATTGAAAACACAGGTGTTGTCTTTGATTGGAATCTAATGTTTTAAAGATTTCGACGTATATTTGCAAACTCAAATTAATAAGATGTTCCACGTGGAACATGTTTTTTGAAAATAAAAATTATGTTTAACGAAGTTTATGATGTTATAGTTGTAGGAGGTGGGCACGCAGGAAGTGAAGCCGCTGCCGCAGCTGCTAATACAGGAAGCAAAACACTACTTGTCACCATGAACATACAAAACATTGCTCAAATGTCTTGCAACCCTGCTATGGGAGGTATTGCAAAGGGTCAAATCGTAAGAGAGATTGATGCGCTTGGTGGTTATAGCGGAATTGTTTCTGATACATCTGCTATTCAATTTAAAATGTTGAATAAATCTAAAGGGCCTGCCATGTGGAGTCCTAGAGTGCAGAGTGATAGAATGCGTTTTGCAGAAGATTGGCGATTACTTTTAGAAGGAACACCTAATCTTGATTTTTATCAAGACATGGTTTCTGGATTATTAATAGAGAATCATAAAGTAATTGGAGTTAAAACATCTTTAGGAATCGAAATAAAAGCTAAGTCTGTTGTCTTAACAAACGGAACTTTTTTAAATGGATTAATTCACATAGGTGACAAAAATTTTGGTGGAGGAAGAGCAGGCGAAAGAGCTGCAACTGGTATAACGGAACAGTTAGTTGATTTAGGTTTCGAATCTGGGAGAATGAAAACTGGAACACCACCAAGAGTAGATGGAAGATCGTTAGATTATTCAAAAATGCTAGAACAACCAGGGGATGTAAACCCTGAAAAATTCTCCTATTTAGATATCACAAAACCACTAGAAACCCAAAGGTCATGCCACATGACTTATACTAGCCTTGAAGTACATAATTTACTTCGTGAAGGTTTTGATAGATCTCCTATGTTTAATGGTAGAATACAAAGTTTAGGACCAAGATATTGTCCTTCCATTGAGGATAAGATTAATCGCTTCGCGGATAAAGATCAACATCAACTATTTATTGAACCTGAGGGCTGGAATACGTGTGAGGTTTATGTAAATGGGTTTTCTACATCCTTGCCAGAAGATGTGCAATTTAAAGCATTACGCTCTGTGGTTGGTTTTGAAAATGTGAAATTTTTTAGACCGGGTTATGCTATCGAATATGATTATTTTCAACCGACACAACTAAAGCATACTTTGGAGACAAAGCTTGTTGCAGGCTTATATTTTGCGGGTCAAATTAATGGAACGACAGGTTACGAAGAAGCAGCATCTCAAGGATTAATGGCGGGTATAAATGCGAGTTTAAAAGTTCAAGAAAGAGAGGCTTTTACGTTAAAAAGAGATGAAGCTTATATAGGTGTTCTTGTTGATGATTTGATAACGAAAGGCACAGAAGAGCCTTATAGAATGTTTACATCAAGGGCTGAGTATAGAACCTTATTGCGTCAAGATAATGCGGATAAAAGATTAACTCCAAAAGGTTATAATCTGGGTTTAGCTTCAGAAAAGCGGTTGAAGCGCATGGAAGAAAAACATGATGCAGCTGAGAAATTTGTTAAGTTTTTTGAGGTTACAAGTGTTAAACCAGAAGTGATTAATCCGATTTTAGAATCTAAAAAATCTGCGGCGGTAAAACAATCCGGGAAGCGTTTTAAAGTTTTTGCTAGACCAAATATTGATATGGTTGATGTTAGGAAAATCGAAAGTGTGGAAGCCTATATTCAAGACAATAATCTCGATAGAGAAGTTATGGAACAGGCCGAAATCCAAGTAAAATATTCTGGTTACATCGCTAAAGAAAAAAACAATGCTGATAAATTAACCAGATTGGAATATGTGAAAATTCCAGAGAATTTCGACTTTTCACAAATCAGATCTATGAGTTATGAAGCGCGAGAAAAGTTGAAAAAAATCCAGCCGACAACCGTTTCTCAAGCTTCTAGAATCAGTGGTGTTTCACCTAATGATATTTCAGTTTTGTTGGTTTATATGGGGCGATAGTTTTTAACGTTCCACGTGGAACATCTATTTTGATTTCCTTTTTTGTCATTCTGGATTTGTTTTAGAATCTATTTTAAATGAAAAATACACCTGTTTTTTTAAAAGTAAAAGACCACTCCGTTTCAGGAGAAGTATTTGAATTAATTCAAAATACTGAGCATGGTTTTTTAGAAACAACGCCACAACCTGCTTCAGACAAATTACCAGAGTATTATAAAAGTGAAGACTATATATCTCATACAGATTCTAAAAGAAACCTTTTTGAAAAAGCGTATCATTTAGTGAGAACCATTTCACTTAAAAAGAAATTACATTTAATCAATTCTTCAGATTTAAAAAGTAAACACCTATTAGATATTGGGTGTGGTACAGGTGATTTTTTGCAAATCGCTCAACAAAATAATTGGTGCGTTTCTGGAGTTGAACCAAACAAACAAGCGCGAGACATTGCCAATAAAAAAACCAATAATTCCGTTTTCGAAACAGAAGCACTATTAACGTTTGAATCAAATAGTTTTGATGTGATTACGCTTTGGCATGTGCTAGAACATTTACCTAATTTAGAAGACCACATAGGTGTCTTTAAAAAACTTTTAAAACCAAAAGGGACTTTATTAATAGCGGTACCAAACTATAATAGTTTTGACGCGAAACATTATAAACAGTTCTGGGCAGCATATGATGCCCCGAGACATCTTTGGCATTTTAATCAATCGTCTATTTCAAAATTAGTTTCAAAATATGCTTTTCAGGTTGAGAAAGTAAAACCCATGTGGTTTGATTCTTTTTATGTGAGCATGCTTTCCGAAAAATGTAGAACAGGAAAAATGAATCCTATTAAAGGGTTTTGGATTGGATTGTGTTCAAATATAAAAGCACTTAGCACAAAAGAAGCTTCATCATTAATTTATATCATTAAAAATAGCTAAAATCAATTTCTAAAAAGCTCAGTCTGTTTTTAACTAGTTAAATACAATATCACTTGTCAGTTTTTTTAAAGCCCTTTAAATCGCCTTAAACGCATTTGTTTTCAATAGAAATTAACTATTATTTTATATTTTATCTATAAGATTTTATTATGTGTTAAAATCAAAATAATTTGACTTCATTTTTAATCTTACTTTATTACTTTTGTTCGGATTTAAAATTCACATCAATCAAAAAAATATAAACTGATGAAAAATATTATTTATGTAGTACTAGCGATGTTAATTTTCGCTTCTTGTGAAAAGCCAAACAAAATTGGTTTTGTTGATAATGGAACTGTAATTAATGATTACCAAGAAAAGAAAGATGTTGAAGCAGCATTTCAACTAAAAGAAGATGCTTTTAGAAAAAGAGCAGATAGCATTAGTATAGCTTTTCAAACAGAAGCTCAAAAGGTTCAAACAGAGGCTCAAAGAATTGCAAGAAGTAACAGAAAGAAAGCTGAAGAGCTCATTGGAGGTTTGCAACAAAAGCAACAACAATTACAACAGCAAATGCAAGCTGAGCAGCAACAGCTAACACAAGCGTTTCAAGCAGAAATTGATTCTGTTATCGTTAATGTTAAAGGTTTTGTAAAAGACTACGGAAAAGCGAACGGCTACAACTATATTTTAGGAACTAGTGATGCCGCAGCTACAGTGATGTATGGCGATGATGAAAATGATTTAACTCAAACTATCTTGGAAGCACTTAATGCGGATTATAAAAAATAATAAAACATATAAATATCTGATTAACAGTATTTTAAATCGCTATTAGTGCAAGCTAATAGCGATTTTTTTAGCAATAAAAAGAAAATGCTTTTTTAATAATTGAGACTTCTATGTTCCCCACACCAATAAGCTCCCCGTCTGCTTGAATGTAAGGTGGATTTTTTTGATTAATTTGAATAGTAACAGACTCCGTTTTGAAGGATGTCACTTTTTTATAATTAATAATTGTTCCGTTAAAAAGCTTCATTAAATTTTTGATGATTTCAAATTTGTTGAGATCTTTAGCAACGGTTACATCTAATAAACCATCAAAAGGATCTGGGTTTTTTGTGAGTTGCATACCACCACCAGAATATTTACAGAGGCCAATTAAAATCATAAGTGTTTTTCCTGAAATGGCTTCTGAATTTGTAAACACCGTAGATTCGAAATTTTTAAAAGAAAATAAACTCACTAAAGCGCCATATAAATAGGCTAAAGCACCTATATGTTTAAGTGTTTCAATCTTACTAACCACAAAGCCATCAAAACCAACACCGGCTAAATTATTAAAGAAAACTGGAGGTTTTGGGTTATTTTGAATAACCAGCTTACCGATATCTTGGGTTGCTAAAGAACCATTTTTGATTTTTTGAACTGCACCTTCTAAATTTAAAGGGATGTTATGGGTCTTAATCCAATCGTTCCCTGTTCCAATGGGTATTATTCCAACATTAATTTCTGAAGTCGGCACATCATTTTGCGACATAATTCCATTTATGATATTATGTAATGTACCATCGCCACCAACAGAAATAATATTTTTAATATTGAGGTCTATGGCATTTTTAACATACTCAATACTATTTTTTTGATGAGTAGTAAAGACAAATTGAAAATTAAAATTGTATTTTTCTAGAAGCCCTTTAATTTGTGGCCATTTTTTCTTGGCCGAACCATTACCCGAAGTTGGATTTATAATAACATACCAAGATTTTAATGGAGCATCCATTACTCTGCTTTTTTGTGAAGTAAGCGTGTTAATTTTATTGACAAATCGGTCAAAATAATTTTAGAATTCCCGTTACGCTCTATATGATAAATAGCATCTTGTAATTCGTTGCTAATATCCATAATGTTATTACCATGTACAAAAGGCGCAAAATTTTCAAGCTTAAATTTGTCAGTCTTTGGTTCTAAATACACCAAATCGGTAGCGTTATAATTTAAAAGTAAGGCTTGACGAAAAAAATCTAAACAAAAATTTAAAAATTGCTTTTGAGTTTCGCGTCCTGTTTTGGCTATATCTTCACTCCAAGAAATTAAATCGTGAATAGCAGCTTTATTACCTTTTGCCTTAAAAGCACTTCGTATCCAGAAAACAAACCAAGTTTCAAATTGGATATCTTCAGAATCTTGATATACTAAATCGCAAGCCTTATTATAATTGCCATTAGATTGATGTGCTATTTTTGTAGCCACACCAATATCTATATTATATTGTTTTACTAAAGCGTTTTTAATAACATCTTCAGCCAAAGGCGGGAAATGTAATATTTGGCAACGTGAGCGAATGGTGCTAATAATTTGCTCTTCATCTTCAGCAATTAAAAGGAAGATAGTTTCGTTTGGTGGTTCTTCAATTAACTTTAAGAGTTTATTGGCACAGGCTGTGTTCATTTTTTCTGCCATCCAAATCAACATCACTTTATAACCACCCTCATAAGATTTTAACACAAGCGATTTTATAATGTCATAGGCTTCATCAACACCTATTTGCCCTTGTTTGTTATCAACTCCAAGTAGTTTGTACCAATCAAAGAGATTTCCGTATGGTTGCTCGTTTAAAAGTTGGCGCCATTCTTCTAAATAAAAACGAGAAACGGGTTTACTTTTTACCTTATCGCTAGTAGTCACAGGGAAAGCAAAATGTAAATCGGGGTGCGAAAAGTTTTTAAATTTCAGGTTACAGCCTTCGTTCCCTATGTTGTTTTCTCCTCCAGTATTTGAACATAATATGTATTGAGCATAAGCAAGGGCCATAGACAAGGTTCCAGAACCTTCGTTTCCGACAAACAATTGCGCATGAGGTATTCTGCCATTATCGACACTTTGTGTGAGATGGTTTTTAATGTGATTCTGACCTAAGATATCTTCAAAAAGCATAAAAGCAAAAGTAAATGAATTTTTTCATTTTGAAATTCAAAAAATTAAATGAAATAAATTTGTTGACTAATGCAGTGACTATTGGGGTAAAGCAAAATTTTTCTTTCACAGAAGAAACCTACATGATTTTTTGCTAATAAATAAAGCGTAGAATATTAAAAGAATGATGCTAAAACTGTTCTTTTTTAAGTATTTAAAAATTCTTTATGAGCTATATCGTTTTCGTAAAAAAACACATTTTAAATGGCTGTTTAATTAGTTACATTTGTAAATCAAATACTTAAAAGACAAAAACATATACATATATGAAAACGCTTAACGATTTTAATTTCGAAAACAAAAAAGCATTAATAAGAGTAGATTTTAATGTGCCTTTAAATGAAAAATTTGAAGTAACGGATGCTACAAGAATTGTATCTGCAAAACCTACAATTATTAAAATTTTAGAAGATGGCGGAAGTTGTATTTTAATGTCGCATTTAGGTCGTCCAAAAGGATTTCAAGATGCCTTTTCATTAAAACATATTGCTAATAAAGTTGAAGATATTTTAGGCGTTGAAGTAAAAACAGTTGCAGATTGTATTGGTGAAGATGCTGAAGCTGCCGCTGCAAGTTTAGAACCAGGTCAAATTTTATTATTAGAGAACTTACGTTTTTATAAAGAGGAAACTGCTGGAGATGTTGGGTTTGCTGAGAAATTATCAAAATTAGGTGATATATATGTAAACGATGCTTTTGGTACTGCGCACAGAGCGCATGCATCAACAACTATTGTAGCTCAGTTTTTTGAAGGTAAAAAATGTTTCGGAAAGTTATTAGCTCAAGAAATTGAAAGTATCAATAAAGTCATGGCGACAGGCGAAAAGCCAGTTTTAGCAATACTTGGTGGCGCTAAAGTGTCTTCAAAAATCACTATTATTGAAAATATTTTAGATAAAGTGGACCACTTAATTATTGGTGGAGGTATGGCATTTACTTTTGTAAAAGCTCAAGGTGGAAAAATTGGAAATTCAATTTGTGAAGATGATAAAATGCCTTTAGCCTTAGAGATTTTAAAACAAGCCAAAGCAAAAAATGTTCAAATTCATATTCCTGTGGATACTATAGCTGCTGACGCTTTTAGTAATGATGCGAACACACAAGTAGTAGATATTAATGAAATCCCTGATGGATGGGAAGGTGTTGATGCTGGGCCAAAATCTAGAGAACAATTTCATAAAGTCGTAATGGATTCTAAAACTATTTTATGGAATGGACCATTAGGTGTTTTTGAAATGGAAAGTTTTGCTGGAGGAACTATCGCATTAGGAAATTCAATTGCTGAATCAACTAAAAACGGAGCCTTTTCACTAGTAGGTGGTGGCGATTCTGTAGCAGCAGTTAAACAATTTGGTTTTGAAAACAAAGTGAGCTATGTAAGTACTGGCGGAGGCGCTATGCTTGAAAGCTTAGAAGGAAAAACACTTCCTGGGATTGCTGCTATTTTAGAATAACACCAATAAAACTTAATTAAGTTTTCAAATTCCCTTAAAAAATACGATTTTAGCCATAACAGCGTTCATTAATGAATACAGTTTATGGCTTTTCGGTTTTTTATAATATCATGTCTTTTTAGTATAAGCACTTGTTTTTCGCAAACACAGGACTCCATTTCGTTTCTAAATAATAAAATCAAGGATAGCATTGTGGTCCAAACCACAAGTATTAATGAGGCTATAGTGGTAGATAATACTCATGTTGTTAAGGTTATTGATGCTGAAATAGATAGTACATCAATTACCGATTTAAAAGATAATGAATTTGCTTTAAAATTAGATGAGGCTTGGTATAACGAGTTATATAGTAACAATTTATTTGATACGATATACAAATCAGTAACCGAGCTAAAGTATCAACCTGTTGATTATCCTGAATTATCTACAGATACGCTCAAAGCACGCTTAAAAGAATTGGATGCCAGAACGCCATTTAATGTAGAATATAATCCATCTTTAGAAAGTGTTATAAAATCGTATTTAAAACATAGACGCAACTCGATACAAAAGCTATTAACGTTAAGTGCCTTTTATTTTCCGATGTTCGAGGGAGAATTGGATAAGCACAATATTCCATTAGAAATAAAATACTTAGCCATAGTAGAATCTGCATTGAAACCAAGAGCAAGATCTCGAGTAGGCGCTACAGGTTTATGGCAGTTTATGTTTGGTACAGGTAAAGAGTATGGTCTAGATGTAAGTAGTTATGTAGATGAGCGTAGCGATCCTATAAAATCTACCGAAGCGGCTGCAAAATATTTAGCAAGATTATATAAAATTTTTGGCGATTGGGATTTGGCTTTAGCAGCGTATAATTCGGGCCCCGGAAATGTTGGGAAGGCTATTCGCCGTTCAGGAGGTTATAGAAACTACTGGAACATTCGTCATAATTTACCACGAGAAACGGCAGGATATTTACCTGCATTTTTAGCCAACATGTATATTTTTGAATATGCCGAAGAACACGGTTTTAAAAAGTATAAACCAGAATTGGCTTATTTTGAGACAGACACCGTTAGAGTAAAACAGATGATAACACTCGATCAAGTTTCAGAAGCTACAGGAACACCAATTGAGGAACTTCAGTTTTTAAATCCGTCGTATAAGTTAGATATCATTCCGTTTATTAAAGAGGAAAATTATGTGTTAAGATTGCCTATTGATGTCGTGGGTAAATTTGTAAATAACGAAGATAGAATATATGCATATGCTAAAGCAGAATTTGATAAACGCGAAAAACCCATGCCACAATTTTTAAAGGCTGATGCAAAAGTAACGTACCGTGTAAAGTCTGGTGATTACTTAGGCAAAATATCTAGATTGTATGGGGTTAGGGTTAGCAATATCAAAAAGTGGAATGGATTAAGAAGTAACAACTTAAAGATTGGGCAACGATTAACCATTTACCCACGAGAGCCTAATGTAATGGGTTCTTCTTCCGCGAAAGCGACAATAAAATCAAAACCTATTTCCGGGGAAGTTATTGTTTATGTCGTTGAAAATGGAGACTCACTTTGGAGTATTTCTCAAAAACTCCCTGGAGTTTCTATTCAAAATATTAAAGATTGGAACGGTATTAGTGGTAGTAAATTAAAACCAGGAATGAAACTTAAAGTTTCTAAAGGTTAAATTCTTAAAACTTAAAATATATTATGCGGTATTTTCTTTTATTAGTATTATCCCTAACATTATTAATGTCATGTGGTGATAAAAAGTCAAATGAAAAATTTCTTCCGGATGCCTCTGGAGCTATTAATAATGTATCTGTTGTAACAGAAAATGATTTGTGGGATGGACGTGTTGGTGAAGCCATAAGAAATGTGCTTGCAAAACCTATTTACGGTTTGCCACAAGATGAACCAACATTTACAATTAGTCAAATTCCAACATCGGTTTTTTCTGGGTTTGTGACTAAAAATAGAACGGTTTTGAAAATTGAAACGAATAAAGAGGCAGGTATAACTATTTCGGATAATGTGTATGCCAAGCCTCAAAAAGTTATAGTGGTATCAGGACAAACTAAAGAAGAAATTATTGATGTGCTTAAAGCAAATGAAACAAAGATTATAGACATTTTTAGAAATGAAGAATTAAGTGAACGATTGCGTCAAATGGCAAAATCGCCACACAATTTTGAGACTATTAAAGAAAAACTAGGTTTAACTATTGAGTTTGCTTCCGTTTACAGAAAGGCCAAAGAAACCGATAACTTCTTTTGGATTAGAAAAGACATCACAACAGGCACAACTAATTTGATGATTTATGAATTGCCATATGATGCCATCAAAAGAAACGATAGCGTTGTTAATCAAATAATCAAGATAAGAGATTCTATTGGTAGAGCCTATATTGAAGGACCTGTTGAAGGCTCTTATTTAATTACTGAAAATGCCTATACGCCTTTTCACGGGGAAACCATTATAGACAATAAACCAACATTAGAAACCAAAGGTCTTTGGGATGTAAAAAATGCCTTTATGGGTGGACCGTTTATAAATTATGCTATTGAAGATAAAATCAACAAACGTTGGGTGGTTGTTGAAGGGTTTGCTTTTGCACCATCTGTAGAAAAACGAAATTATATGCTAGAACTTGAAGCCATTATAAAATCGGTTAAAATTCAATAGTTATTGTACATTTTAAAAACAAAAAACCAGCTCATTAAGCTGGTTTTTTGTTTTTAGATAAATTAAAATTTATCCTTTTTTATCTTCTGTAGATTCTTCTTCTTCTTTGCTAGCGTCCTTAAACTCCTTAATTCCACTTCCTAGTCCACGCATTAATTCAGGTATTTTTTTACCTCCAAATAAAAGTAAAACAACAATAACAATTAATGCTATTTGCCAAGGTCCTATGGCTAAGGGTAACATATATAAGCTCATAATAATGATTTTAAAAAGCAAAGTTAATAATTAAAGTTAAATAAAACCGTTTTAAGCACAACTTTAGCATACAGACAACGAAGTCTTGTTATAAATTTATTTATTTTTGTTTTTAACATGACAGACAAAAAAAAGAAACCAAAAAAGATAAAACGAAAACTACTAGATAAGTATCGGTTAATGATACTTAATGAAAATACTTTTGAAGAGCGCTTATCATTTAAATTAACGAGATTAAATGTTTTTGTAATGACCTCGTTAATGGCTATTTTTTTTATAGCATTAACATATTTACTCATTGCATTTACGCCGCTTAGAGAATACATTCCAGGATATTCATCTACTGCATTAAAAAAGAAAGCAACAGAGTTAAGTTATAAAACAGATTCGTTACAGCGTGTTATTGTTATGAATGATCGCTATTATGAATCTATTAAAAAAGTACTTACAGGCGATTTAGATGCCGTAGATTTTAATAAAGATTCCATCATACAAGCGGTGAAATTAGAAGCGAGCGAAGTAGATTTAAGCCCAATAGCTGAAGATTCGTTGCTTCGTGAAAAAGTGGATAAAGAGGATAAGTATAATCTGTTTGAATCGGCAACCTCAGCAACTAATTTTGTGTTATTTCCTCCAGTAAGCGGTACGATAAGCGAGGCCTATAACGCTAAAGAAAAACATTATGCTGTTGATATTGTTGTAGCGAAAGATGCTCCAATTAAAGCAACTGCCGATGGTATTGTGGTTTTTGCCGAATGGACCGCGAGTACAGGTTATGTTATTATAATTGAACATAGTTATGGCTTAATTTCAATTTATAAACACAACGCATCCTTAACAAAAGCTCAAGGTGATTTAGTTAAAGCGGGAGAAGTTATTGCTACCGCGGGTAATACAGGCGAATTATCAACTGGACCACATTTGCATTTCGAGCTTTGGAATGATGGCTACCCAATTAACCCAACAAATTTTATAGATTTTAAATAGACTATGCTATCATTAAAGTCGGCTTTAGCAAAACCTTTTGCAAAACATATTTATAAGAAAGTTCAAAAATGGGCAAATAACCCTATTGAAACACAAAATAAAGTATTTCAAGATTTAATTTCAGAAGCAACAAGCACGCAATTTGGAAAGGATCATGATTTTGTGAGTATAAATAATCATGAAGATTTTTTAAAACGCGTTCCTGTAAGAGACTATGAAGCACTAAAGCCTTATGTCGAAAAGATGGTTGCTGGTGAAGAAGATATCCTTTGGAAAGGAAAACCCATTTACTTTGCAAAAACATCTGGTACAACATCCGGCTCAAAATATATTCCTATCACCAAGGAAAGCATGCCTAGTCATGTTGAAGCGGCAAGAAATGCTATTTTGTTTTATATTCATGAAACGGGTAATAGCAAATTTGTAGATGGTAAAATGATTTTTTTACAAGGAAGCCCTGTTTTAAATGAGCAAAATGGAGTGCAACTTGGCCGTTTATCAGGTATTGTAGCGCATTACGTGCCCAAATATTTACAAAAAAACAGATTACCTTCTTGGAAAACCAATTGCATTGAAGACTGGGAAACGAAAGTCGATGCCATAGTTGAAGAAACCTTACCAGAGAATATGACGATTATTTCTGGAATCCCTTCTTGGGTTCAAATGTATTTTGAAAAGCTTCAACAGAAAACGGGAAAGAAGGTAGGTGATATATTCAAAAATTTCAATCTATTTATTTTTGGAGGAGTTAATTACGAACCTTACAGAGCAAAATTTGAAAACCTTATAGGTAGGAAAGTTGATAGTATTGAGTTATATCCAGCAAGTGAAGGGTTTTTTGCCTTTCAAGATAATCAGAATGAAAAAGGGATGTTGCTTCAGCTTAATTCAGGAATTTTTTATGAGTTTATTAAGGCAGATGAGTTCTTTGATGAAAACCCAAAACGAATATCCATTAAGGACGTTGAAGTTGGCATAAATTATGTCATGATAATCTCAACAAATGCCGGTTTATGGGCTTATAATATTGGAGACACGGTTGAGTTTACTTCAACCAAACCCTATCGTGTTATTGTTTCTGGTAGAATAAAGCATTTTATTTCGGCTTTTGGGGAACATGTTATTGGTAAAGAAGTAGAACAGGCGATGCAAGAAGCGACATTAAACTCTAATGTTAGAATTTCTGAATTTACTGTGGCGCCACAAATTAGTCCTAAAGAAGGACTTCCATATCATGAATGGTTTATTGAATTTGAGAATGAACCAGAAAATCTTTCCACTCTAGCAAAAAAAATTGATGAATCCCTTCAAAAGCAAAACTCATATTATTTTGATTTGATAAAAGGAGGTGTATTGCAACCCTTAAAGATAACCAAAGTGAAACATGGAGGTTTTCAAGAGTACATGAAATCCATTGGGAAATTAGGAGGACAAAACAAGCTTCCTAGACTTTCAAATGATAGAAAAATAGTTGAAGGATTTTTATCTTAACACGTCAAGTAACTGAAGAAACAGACAGATATATTACTTTTGATTAAAATAAGAGCTTACACACTAAATTAACGGAAAATGTCGAAAAAGATAGCATTAATTACAGGGGTCACTGGGCAAGATGGCGCATATTTGAGTGAGTTTTTACTGAAAAAAGGCTATGAAGTTCATGGGATTAAGAGGAGAGCTTCATCATTTAATACGGATAGAATTGACCATTTATATCAAGACCCTCATGAGACTAATCGGAACTTTATATTACATTATGGGGATTTAACAGATAGCACTAATTTAACTAGAATTATTCAGCAAGTACAGCCAGATGAAATTTATAATCTGGCCGCTATGAGTCATGTGCATGTATCTTTTGAAATGGCTGAATATACTGCTGATACAGATGGTTTAGGTGCTTTAAGGGTATTAGAAGCCGTTAAACTTCTTGGTCTGACAAAAAAGACAAGAATTTATCAGGCTTCAACTTCAGAATTATACGGTAAAGTACAAGAGGTTCCGCAAACAGAAACAACCCCATTTTATCCTAGGAGCCCATATGCCATTGCTAAGATGTATGCATACTGGATAACTGTTAACTACAGAGAAGCCCATAATATGTATGCATGCAACGGTATTTTATTTAACCATGAATCGCCAATAAGAGGTGAAACTTTTGTGACTAGAAAAATAACTAGAGCAGCATCGAGAATTGCATTAGGTCTTCAAGAAAAAATATTTTTAGGAAATTTAGATGCTAGCAGAGACTGGGGTCATGCAAAAGATTATGTAAGAATGATGTGGATGGTTCTTCAGGCTGATGAAGCAGAAGATTGGGTTATAGCGACAGGTAAAACAACAACAGTTAGAGATTTTGTTAAAATGTGTTTTTCTCATATTGGCATTGAAATAGAATTTAAGGAGGAGGGAGCAAGTGAAAAAGGTTATGTTAAGATTTGTAACAACCCGGAATATAAAATTGAAATTGGAAAGGAAGTAGTTGCTGTTGATGAAAAATATTATCGCCCTACTGAAGTTGATTTGCTTATTGGAGATGCCAGTAAAGCGAGAAAAAAATTAGGATGGGAACCTGAATATAATTTACAAGACTTGATAGATGATATGATGAGTTTTGACATAAAGTTAATGAAAAAGGAGCAATACCTTAAAGATGGGGGATATACAATAAAAAATTATTTTGAATAAGTTTTGAACTCAAATTCTAAAATATATATTGCTGGACATAGAGGACTTGTAGGCTCTGCTATTCATAAAACCCTTATGGATAAGGGCTATATTAATATTATAGTTAGAACTCATAATGAATTAGATTTGACAAACCAAGATGCTGTGTCAAAATTCTTCGTTAAGGAAAAACCTGAATATGTAATTTTAGCAGCTGCCAAAGTAGGAGGTATTTTAGCTAATAATAATTATCGTGCAGATTTTCTGTATGAAAATTTAATGATCCAGAATAATGTAATACATCATAGCTATTTAAACAAAGTTAAGAAGCTATTGTTTTTGGGTAGCACATGTATTTATCCTAAAAATGCTCCTCAACCAATAAAAGAAGAGTATTTATTGACTGACACTTTAGAATATACAAATGAGCCTTATGCCATAGCGAAAATAGCAGGAATGAAAATGTGTGAGAGCTACAATTTACAATATGGTACTAATTTTATTTCTGTAATGCCTACCAATTTATATGGGCCTAATGACAATTTTGATTTCGAAAAATCACATGTATTACCAGCTTTAATTAGAAAAATCCATTTGGCAAAATTATTATCTGAGTTGAAATTTAAAGAAATATTAGAGGATATAAATTTTGATTCGTCAGATAAAGCAAGGCAGTTCCTTTCAAAAATAGGTGTAACAGAAGCTAATGTTGAGATTTGGGGCACAGGAGAACCTAGACGCGAATTTTTATGGAGCGAAGACATGGCTGAAGCCTGTGTTTTTATTATGGAAAACAGAGATTTTGTAGATACCTATCCAAAATCTCAAAATGAAATTATTAATACGCATATCAATATTGGTACAGGAATAGATATTTCAATAAGGGAATTAGCAGAAATGGTAAAAAGTGTTATTGGTTATGAGGGAAACCTAATTTACAACTCGAATAAGCCAGATGGTACTCAAAGAAAGTTAACAAATGTGTCAAAAATAAAGAGTTTAGGGTGGCATCATAAAATAGACATAAAAGAAGGGATTGAAAAGCTTTATACTTGGTTTCTTAACAAGTGACAATCTATCAAAGTCACAGAAAAATAGTTGCCAATTTCCCGTATGTAAATTAGCTCAAATAGTATTATATTTGGCCTTACTAAACTAAAACTATGAATAGTAAAAAACATCATGAGAGAACCCGTGCTCAAGAAAGTTCAAACGCTATTGAACGATTGTATGTTACTATGCGTCATTTGTTTAACAGGGGGTTTTATAAACCCATGGGAATTTCTGGTAAAACTTTACGACAGGCATTATTATTGTTAAGACCTGAAATTTATGGATCTATAGGTGACGAAAAAGCCGAATTAGAAGGCTTACTTTATGTTATAGATAGATTACCACAAGGCATAGAAGAGTGTACTTTTATAAATTTAACAAGTGATGAAGGATATTCTAGCTCTCATTTTCAACCTATAATCCCAGAAAAACGTCGTCGTAATTGCTATAGAATAGACGATGAGCAAATGAATATTGAGATTACCCGAGGGCGATCTGAAATCTACGATATTCTTACACATCTCACTTTTCTTTTTATTGAATCACACAAAATAAGTACACGTGTTTTAATAAACGAAGAAGGTGCCACGACACGAGATTGGATAAAACTTGAAAAAGTAGTTTTATCTAAAAAGAAACTTACCCAAGAAGAACGCGAAATTGCTATTACCCATACTGCTAATATTTTAGGAAGAACATTTAAGGAAATTAGCACCGTTTATGGCGATTTTTCTATTCCTTCACAACCTGAGCGCTTGCTGCATATTGTGTATTGGCTGGGGAAGCTCGCTATTGAAGAATTGATAAATAATAACAAACGTACGGTTACGTTTAGTCCGGTTTTAAGAGAACGTATTGGACATCACATTCATGGTGAAATTTGGGCTGATGAGATAAAAGATACACTTTTTAAAAATGGGTTGTTAGAACGACCTATTCATATTATTAGCGCCAATATGCATAGTGTTATGAATACACTATATGCTTTTAATGCTTTAAAACCAAACACGCAAAAGACCGATATATTTGATATATACCAATCGTTAAGCAAAAATGAAAACGAAGAGTTGCGCAATAAAGTAACGAAGGAAGCGTTGCAAAAAGGCATGTTTTATATTAAAGATAAGTCTGGAGCCAATATTGACGTTCAAATATTTGATACCAATAAGTTTGATGTTTCTAAAATGAACCTTAAAGTATCCGAATCCAATTTAAAACAAAATAAACCAGTTATAGTAGTCATGGATTATGCTTTTGGAGAACAAGCTTATGAAACCATTGACGAACTTCTAAAACCATACAACAAAAAAGGAAAAAAACACCTTCTTAATGTAGAGTCTATATCAATTATGGGCAAGTCGGGTATTTTAGAAGGTGGGAAAGGTGATATTATGATTCCATCAGCTCATATTTTTGAAGGTACAGCAGATAATTACCCATTTAATAATGAATTGACGAAGCAAGATTTAGAAGGAAACGGTGTGAATGTCTACGAAGGCTCCATGATTACAGTTTTAGGTACCTCACTTCAAAACAAAGATATTTTAAAGTTTTTCCATAACTCTACATGGCAAGTTATAGGTCTAGAAATGGAAGGCGCTCATTATCAAAAAGCCAT
>NZ_CAJQQI010000075.1 GCF_905480415.1 uncultured Algibacter sp.
TACAAAACCAGTGTGAAATTATCTGGAGTAAATCCTAAACTCACCAAATTGCATACTGTGATTGGTGGTGGACATAAAAATTTGAATAACTTTGAATCCTATCATAATATGATTCATGAGATATTAAATAGTAAGCCTAAAGATATCGATTTATCAACTACGAGTATTCATGTTAAACACACCTCAAAACCAGCTAAAACGAAAGTTTAAAAAAGCGCTTGTTGTTTTAATTAGTCTCTATCTTATGGTTGGATCATTATTATGTTTTTTTCAAGAAAAAATGTTGTTTTTACCAACCGTACTAGCACAAGATTATGAATATCAATTCAACTATCCTTTTGAAGAATTGTTTTTTAAGACTGAAGAAGATGTCCTTATTAATGCCATTCATTTTAAATTAGAAAATCCTAAAGGCGTTGTGCTCTTTTTACATGGAAATGCAGGTGATTTATCCCGTTGGGGAACTCTGGCCGAATATTTTGTTGAAAAACAGTATGATGTTTTGGTTATGGATTACAGAACCTATGGAAAAAGTATAGGCAAACTTAGTGAAAAAGCGCTTTATCATGACGCACAATATTGTTATGACTATTTGAAAGACAAATATAAAGAGGAGGATATTCTTGTTTATGGCCGTTCACTTGGATCTGGGTTAGCAACATTTATCGCTTCAAAAAATAACCCGAAACAACTTATTTTAGAAACACCGTTTTACAGTGTTTTAGATGTCGCACAGTCAAGATTCCCAATGTTTGCTGTAAAACAACTTTTGAAATATAAGTTGCTTAGCTACCAATTTGTAAAACAAATTGAATGTCCTATTTTAATGCTGCATGGAACCAAAGATCAGGTTGTGCCTTATGAATCTGCAAAGAAATTATTTAATGCTTCACCAAAATCAAAAACTAAATTTGTGTCTATTGAAGGAGGAAGACATGGTAATTTAAGCCTTTTTGATAATTATCATTTTCACATGGAAAATATATTAAAATAACTTTAATGTCTTAAAAAAATTAACATAACGAATAACCAAGTCTTAAAGAAAGATTAAAATATCAATACCTAATGTTAAACATTTCTAAAATACTTCTTCAAATGGGAATAATTACCTCTATTTGTTCTGAGTTTAGTTAATAAGTTTAGTTAGTTAGTTAGTTTAAAAAAAGCCAGTAATTTTAAAATTACTGGCTTTTTTAATATTTACTATTTTCATTAGTATTAAACTACAACAACAAATAATCCGTCGTCTGTCTTCTCAACTTTAGCAAGATTATTTTTAGTCAGTTCTTTAATTGTTTTATCCCATTTTTTATTTGATAAACCAGACTTAACTTTTAAATCTACAAGTTCCAGTTTTTCTGCTTTTTGCAAAATTTCAAAAACGGCTTTTGCATCTTCACTAACAGCAACAGCTTTTTTCTCTGGTCGCATTTGTGGGAAAAACAAAACTTCCTGTATGGATTGATTATTCGTTAGAAACATAATTAATCTATCCATACCAATTCCCATACCTGATGTTGGAGGCATGCCGTATTCTAGAGCACGTAAAAAATCATGGTCAATAAATTCTGTGGCTTCATCATCACCTTTTGCAGCAAGTTTTAATTGATGCTCAAAACGCTCACGTTGGTCAATAGGGTCGTTAAGTTCAGAATATGCATTTGCTATTTCTTTACCACAAACCATAAGTTCAAAACGCTCTGTTAATTCAGGGTTTTCGCGGTGTTCTTTACATAACGGGCTCATCTCTTTTGGATAATCCGTAATGTATGTAGGCTGAATATAGTTGCTTTCACATTTTTCGCCAAAAATCTCATCAATAAGCTTGCCTTTACCCATAGTGTTATCTACTTCAACACCCAAGTCTTTTGCAGCTTGTCTAATCTCATCTTCAGTTTTACCAGTAATATCAAATCCTGTAAAATGCTTTATAGAATCTGCCATAGTGACTCTCGCATATGGCGCTTTAAAATCTATTTCATGTTCTCCAAAAGTAGCTTTTGTAGTTCCATTTACTGCAATGGCACAGTGCTCTAAAAGACGCTCGCAGAAATCCATCATCCAGTTATAGTCTTTGTAGGCTACATAAATTTCCATGGCCGTAAACTCAGGGTTATGAGTTCTGTCCATCCCTTCGTTTCTAAAGTTTTTGGAAAACTCATAAACACCATCAAAACCACCAACAATCAGTCTTTTTAAATACAACTCATTAGCAATACGCATGTACAAAGGTATGTCTAAAGCGTTATGATGAGTAATAAACGGGCGCGCGGCAGCTCCTCCAGGAATAGGTTGTAAAACTGGTGTTTCTACTTCAAAATACCCGGCATCATTAAAAAATGAACGCATGGCATTAAATAATTTAGTTCGTTTTATAAAAACGGCTTTAACCTGCGGATTTACAACTAAATCTGCATAGCGTTGTCTATATCGCTGTTCTGGGTCGGTAAATGCATCGTAAACTACGCCGTCTTTTTCTTTAGGTAATGGTAGCGGTTTTAAAGCCTTACTAAGTAGTGTGAAGTCTTTAACTTTTACTGTTTTTTCACCAACTTGTGTAGTGAATAATTCTCCCTCAATCCCAACGAAATCCCCAAAATCTAAAAGCTTTTTAAATACCTCATTGTATTTGCTTTTGTCTTCACCTAGACAAATTTCATCTCTATTAAAATACACTTGTATTTTTCCTTCAGCATCTTGTAATTGAGCAAAACTCGCTTTTCCTTGCACTTTAATCATCATTAAACGACCAGCTATTACAACCTTACTTCCTTCTTTAAAATCCTGCTTAATTGATTTTGAAGTATTTTTTACGTTGTATAAATCAGCGGGATAAGGGTTAATGCCTAATACGCGTAATTTTTCTAGTTTTTCTCTTCTTACTATTTCTTGCTCTGAAAGCTGCATCTGATGTTTTTTTGAACCGCAAAATTAAGCTATTTAAAAAAAATGATAAACTTCTTTTTAATTATTCTTTGTTTTTATTGATTAACTGATAAAAATTTAAAAAAAAATAGTTTTAGTTTATGATATTAATCATAGGTGATAAATGGTGTATTTTTTATTTTTATTCAATTATTGTAAGAGATTTTGTAGTCCATTTATTTAATTGATTTTTATAATACCTATGTTATTGAATTGACACAACTCATATAATTTAAACTTCATTCATATGAAAAATTTAATATTAAGTTCGTTTGTTTTTTTTACCGTCACTTTTAACATGTTTACACAAGAATTGTCCCCATATATAAAAATTGGAGAGTCAACAGAAAGTATTACGGAATTAACAGAAAAAGTTGTTTCTGTATTAAAGGATAATTCATTTACCGTTCTAGGAACTTATAATCCTTGTAACAAAAGTTCTTTAAAGATTATTGCATTTACAAGAACAGATTTAAGTAATGTCTCAATTAAAGTTAAAGATAGAGGTGCATTGGCCGCGGTTTTTAAAGTGGGTTTTGTTAAAAAAAATGATAAAGTAATCATTTCTTACACGAATCCAGATTATATTTTAAGAGCTTATTTAAGGGATAACTATAATACTTACAGGAGTACTTTCAAAACATTTAGTGCAGATTTGAAGACTGTGTTTTCTGCTATTGGAAATGAGTTCACTCCTTTTGGAGGAACCGTACAAGCAGATAAATTAAGAAAGTACCATTATAAAATTTTGATGCCTTATTTTTCAGATCCTGTGGTGCTAAATGAATTTCCTTCATTTGAAGAAGGCGTAAAAACAATTGAAAATGCTTTGATTTCTAAAGCGGGAAACACAAAACTAGTTTATAAGCTCATTTATAATAATGCTAAAGTGGCTGTTTTTGGTGTTGGATTATTAAATAAAGAAGATGGGGAATCCTATTTTTTACCAATTATTGGTGAAGATCATGTTGCAGCTTTGCCTTATGAAATAATATTGCAAGATAAAGTAGCGACCATGCTTCATGGTAAATATAGATTGGCATTGCATTGGCCAGATCTAACAATGGGTACTTTTATGAAAATCATGAGTACGCCGGGGGATATTGAAGATACTTTAGAAGCCCTTTGTAAATAAGTAGTTAATTCTTGTTTTAATAAAGTATTCAATTGTAACAAAAGTCATAAAATGACGTCAAATTAGTATCATCAATTAAAATAAATCAAACCATGAGTTTTTGGAGAGTTTTACTGTCTATTATTTGTCCGCCTTTAGCAGTTATTGATAAAGGTTGTGGTTCTATTATTATTGTCTTTTTGTTGTGGCTTTGTGGCTGGGTGCCTGGCGTAATTGCAGCATTAGTTATACTTAATAACCCTAAAAATTAAAACATAAAAATATCGTAATTTTGCGGTTCATGAATAAGACTATTGAACTTCAGGATTTAGGGCTCAAAGACTATAAGCAAACTTGGGATTACCAAGAAACATTGTTTAAAAGTATTGTTGATACAAAAATCAAAAATAGGCGAGAAGATGCAGGTTTAGAAACCAAAAACTATTTTTTATTTGTGGAGCATCCGCATGTTTACACTTTAGGTAAAAGTGGGGATATGTCAAATTTGTTGGTTGATGAAGCACAATTAAAGGCTAAAAACGCCTCTTTTTATAAAGTAAATCGTGGAGGTGATATTACTTATCATGGTCCAGGGCAAATTGTGGGATATCCTATTTTGGATTTAGATAATTTTTTCACTGACATACATAAATATCTTCGTTTTTTAGAAGAAATGATTATTCTCACGCTTGCTGAATATGGTTTAAAGGCAGAACGAAGCCCAGGAGAAACAGGGGTTTGGTTGGATGTTGGGACGCCTTTTGCAAGAAAAATTTGTGCTATGGGCGTTCGAGCGAGTCGTTGGGTTACCATGCATGGCTTTGCTCTCAATGTAAACGCAAATTTGGGCTATTTCGATTTAATGATTCCATGTGGAATTCGTGGTAAAGCGGTGACTTCACTAAATGTTGAGCTTGGAAAAAAATCAATAGATGAGGCCGAGGTAAAAGAAAAACTTTTAAAGCATTTTGCTGCGCTTTTTGAGGCGGAGTTTAATGGTTTTAATTAGAATTAATACTAAAAAGGTATCTCAAACGGCGACTTAATTTATTTATAAGAAATATAGGCTAAAGCGAGCTGGGCTAATTGAAAACCCTTAAATTCTTTGTTTTTAATTCGTAAAACTAATTCTGTGTTTCCTTTAAAATAATCTGATGCCCATTTTCTGAATTTTGAATTACTTAAATTAAACATACTAATTACTGTTGGCGCTTTTTCACTT
>NZ_CAJQQI010000076.1 GCF_905480415.1 uncultured Algibacter sp.
CATACCCCGTAATGGCTACTACCATAAATTTTAAAACCGGATCGGTTCGTACTTTATCCCAAGCCCCACGAAGCGTTAATAAACCGTTTATCATACCTCCCCAAGATGGCATTAATAACATTATGGAGAAGGCTACACCTAAGTTTTGTGCCCATTCTGGAAGCGCCGTATATAATAAGTGATGCGGTCCTGCCCAAATGTATAAAAAGATTAACGACCAAAAGTGTATGATAGATAATCTATAAGAATACACAGGTCTGTTCGCTGCCTTAGGTACGAAGTAATACATTAATCCTAAAAACGGAGTCGTTAAAAAGAATGCCACAGCATTATGGCCATACCACCATTGTACAAGCGCATCTTGCACACCAGCGTACACCGAGTAACTTTTCATTCCGCTTACAGGTAATTCTAAACTATTAAAAATATGAAGCACTGCAACGGTTACAAACGTGGCAATGTAAAACCAAATAGCAACGTATAAGTGTCGTTGGCGACGTTTTAAAATCGTCCAAATCATATTCACACCAAAAACCACCCAAATAAGTGCAATAGCAATATCAATTGGCCATTCTAGTTCGGCATATTCTTTTGATGTTGAGTACCCTAAAGGAAGTGAGATAGCCGCAGCAACAATAATAAGTTGCCATCCCCAAAAGTTTATATTACTTAAAAGGTCGCTCGCCATACGGGCTTTTAGTAAACGCTGAAGTGAGTAGTAAATACCAGCAAACATGGCATTACCTACAAAGGCAAAAATTACGGCATTTGTGTGTAAAGGTCTTAAACGACCAAAACTAAGCCACGAAATTCCATCGGTAAGGTTTGGAAATAAAAACATAAAAGCAAGTAGCAAACCCACAGCCATTCCTACAACTCCAAAAATTATTGTAGCATAAAGGAATTTAGTTACGATTTTATTATCGTAATGAAATTGTTGCATTTCCATAGTGTTAATTATTATTCTTTTTGGTTAGTATCGTTTTCTTTGGTTTATCTTTTATCAATTCATCTTCAAAAAGCATGCGCACAGACGGCGTATAACTATCGTCATACTGTCCGCTTTTCACAGCAATAATAAAGGCAATAAAAAAGCCAATAGCAACAAATATGCTAATAGCTAGCAAAATATATATAACACTCATACCTAATAGAAGTTATGGTTCAAAAATACTTTCATGCTCGTTTGTAAAAGATGATATTTGTCATGTTTTCCTTTTTTATTTTAATTTTTTCGGCGTTCCCGCAAGGGTCAGGCTTTCCGATATATCTTTTTCTTGTGTATTAAAAAATGTTAAGACAATCGAGGCATAGTTGAACAGATGTAATCCTTAACGCGCTCATTCTCAAAATTTAGTTTTCACTTTATTTCAATTTTCCACATACTATGTTAGTGCAAATTGTTGTAAATACCACAATACTTATAGAGCTTAAAGGCATTAATATTGCAGCAACTACAGGGGCTAGCTGTCCAGTAACTGCAAAATAGAGCCCGATAACATTGTATATTAAAGACAAAGCAAAACTCCATTTAATGATATTTATAGCTGATTTTGAAGCTTTTATAAAATAGTATAACTGATTAAATTTTGTGGCGTCTAAAATAACATCACAAGCAGGGGAGAACACGTTCACATTTTCAGAAATAGCAATACCAACATTGCTTTGCGCTAATGCTCCGGCGTCGTTTAATCCATCACCGATCATTAATACCTTTGCGCCAGAGTTTTGATGATGTTTGATATATTCCAACTTATCCTCAGGTTTCTGATTAAAAAACAATTTTGTGTTTGCAGGAAGCAATTTTGTTAAATTTTCTTTTTCACCTGCATTATCACCGGAAAGAATCACCAAATCATAATGGATTTTAAGTTTATTAAATAACTTAGAAAGTCCTTTTCTGTACCTATTATAAAACGTAAATTTCCCTTTGTATTTATTATTAGCACTCACATGAACAGCTGTATTTAAGGTAGCTGTTTTCGAAGTGTAACCCACAAAAGGCGCAGACCCAATTTTTATGGAATCTTCGTTATGTTTGGCTTCAATACCTTTACCAATATGCTCTTGGTAGTTATCTAAAGTTATAATGTCATTTTCTTTTAAAAGCGAATATAAGGATCTGCTTAAGGGATGATTTGACTGTCGCAACGTGCTTTTTAAAAGAGATTCTTCCTCTTCTGAAAGTTCTAAACCATCATATGTAATCGTGGTTTCTTTATTGGCGGTAATCGTTCCTGTTTTATCAAAAATAATGATGTCAATGGCCGCTAACTGTTCAATGACTGATGCGTTTTTAGCATAGAATTTGAGTTTACCGAATATGCGTAACATATTTCCGAACGTAAAAGGCGCAGCCAAAGCAATAGCACATGGACAGGCAATAATAAGTACCGATGTAAAAACATTTATTGCTTTTGATGAATCAATAAATAACCAATATAGTGTCGATATAATGGCAATACTTAGCACTGCAATTGTAAACCGCTTACTAATAGCATTGGTTAACGTGGTAAAACTATCTTCTTTGTTTTTACTAAACACATCATTACTCCACAGTTGTGTTAAGTAACTTTGTTCTACGGTTTTTAAAACGTCAACTTCAATACTGCCATTCAATTGTTTTCCGCCAGCAAATAATTTATCGCCAGATTGTTTAGAAACGGCCTCAGATTCTCCTGTAACAAAACTGTAATCAATACGCGCATTTCCTTTTATTAGGATACAATCAACAGGAATGAGTTCTTCGTTTCTAATGAGAAGTCGGTCTCCCTTTTCAATATCATATACTTGAATGGAGGCTTCGGAAGAATCAGAAGAAATCTTAGTAATTCCAATAGGAAAATAGGATTTATAATCCCGTTCAAAGGATAAAAAAGTATATGTTTTCTGCTGAAAAAACTTCCCAAGTAATAAAAAGAAAATAAGCCCAGATAAACTATCAAAAAAGCCTGTTCCAATATCTAGAACAATTTCAGCAGTACTTCTTAGAAAA
>NZ_CAJQQI010000077.1 GCF_905480415.1 uncultured Algibacter sp.
TCTATTTTAGAAAAACGTCCTGAAATCTCGAAATGATTATTAAGTAGTCCTGTACTCAATTTCACAGTATGTTTTCTAGTTCCAAAACTACCAAAACTATTCGAAATTTCTCCAGAGGCTTCTTCTGAAAATGCATCAGTCAATAAATTTAAACTTGCTCCAAACGCACCTGAACCGTTTGTAGATGTTCCCACACCGCGTTGTAATTGCAAGCTTTCTGTTGATGAAGCAAAATCTCCTAAATTCACCCAAAATGTGCCTTGGCTTTCTGGGTCGTTATAAGGAATTCCGTTGATAGTCACATTCACACGAGTTGCATCTGTTCCACGCACTCTGATTCCTGTGTAACCAACTCCTGCACCTGCATCACTTGTAGTGACTACCGATGGCAAAAAGTTTAAAAGCGTAGGGATATCCTGTCCTAAATTACGTTTAGCCAATTGTTTCTTGGATACATTTGAGTGTGTGATTGGAGAATCCGCATCTACACGTACTGCTTTTACTAAAACTTCATCTAGTTTTTCTGTTTTAGTAGAGTCTTGAATTTTTTGATTTTGTTGCGCGTTAGCACTGACTGATAACACTAAGAGTGTTAAAAAAAGAAAAATGTTTTTCATTACGATTATGTTTATAATCGAATAAAAAGAGGTAATTATTCTTTATTATTAATTATTAGTTTTTGAGCGTTAGAAATTTTCAGTTAAAATTCAGCTTTATGCTTAGCATCATGATAATATGAACTAATCGCACTCGCTAAAAACGTTCACTGAACGTTTTCTTTACGCTCGTTTCCTAAACAGCATTACCTGTTCTAGGTTCAATGGGTATGATCTCAGCCGATAATAGGCACCCCTTTTTTGAGAACGCTGCAAAGATATGTTAGATTTATGGATTTCGATTTACAAATTATGGTTTTTTTAATCGAGATTTGGTTTTTTTCTATTTGCTTTTTTCTCTGAACGATTTCGTTTGTTTTTTAATCGCTTTCTAATAACTGACTTAGGAATTTTAGTGCGAATTCGTTTTTTTGGTATTATTAAAGCTGTATCAATAATACTAAAAAAGCGTTTTATAATAATTCCTTTGTTTTTATGCTGGCTTCGACTTTCTCCACACTGTAAAATAAGGACACCTTCTTTTGTTAATCTATTTTGAAGTTTACGCAGAAGACGCTCCTTTTGATCATCATCGAATAAGAGTGATTCTGACAAATTAAATGTTAATTCAACTTTTGAAGATACTTTGTTAACATGTTGCCCACCACTTCCCGAACTTCTAATGGCTTTAAAAGTTAATTCATGTAATATGGCTTCTTCATAAAACATTAAGAAACTTGGTGAACCGGTTTTAATAAATCATTTACCGTTTTGACTGGATTAAAAGTTTCAAGAGGTACCTCTACAAAAATGGAGTTCCAATACGCCATACTTCCATTCCATAAACCAGGTAACTCAAGTGCTTGAATATCTATTCCGTTTTGAGTTTTCATCGTTATAAATGCTGCTTCTGGATCAACAAAATCCATAAGATTAAATTTTTCGCCTTTATAATTTTTTACACCACAAACTAAATCGGTAGGATTAAAATGTGTTGCGTTTTTAACAATATCAGACTGTGCGCTATTATCAATATCTATCTGCGCAAATTCAACAATTTGCAATGATGTATTACCGTTTTCATCTTTTACCCAAAATGGACCACCTCCTGGCTCGCCTTCATTTTTAACCATACCACAAACACGAATTGGGCGGTTAAGTTTCTCTTTTAAGTAAGTTATTTTTTCATCAGAATTTAAACGCTCAAAGTTATCATCAAAAACCAAATTCATTTTATTTGATGCAAAATTCACCATACCTTTTAAATCATCTTCGGAAACAGAATTATTTTCAAGCTGCTTCAAAAATTTAAAAGTCTGATCTTGTACTTCTAGAAGTACACCAGCAAGTAATTTTTTGTATTCAGATACTTTTCTATTCATATCTGCGACAACAATATTATCAATATTTTTTATGAATATAATGTCATTATTTAGGTCGTTCAAATTTTCTAATAAAGCACCATGACCAGCTGGTCTGAATAAAATAGAATCATCATCATTCCTGAAAATAGTGTTATTTGTAGTTAAAGCTAAAACCTCCGTAGCTTCCTTTTGATATGAAAATGAAATATTGAAAATTGTCCTTGTTTTTTCTTCAAGTGAACTTTTAAACTTATTTAATTCTGAATTAAAATAGTCTTGGTGTTTTTCTGAAACTGTAAAATGAAGATTCGCATATCCGTTTGATGATGCATACAAAGTAGATTCGAATAAATGTTCATGGAAAGCTGTTAATGATCCATCTGCATATTTATGAAATGGTAATAACCCTTTTGGAAAAAAACTATAGTTTAAAGCATCTTCATTGAGCATCGTCTTTACAAACTCAGCATATAACTCATCGGTTGATAAGTTATTGAAATTTGGATGTGTCGCTTTAAGTTTTGACAAAACAGACTCATAAAAAGGAAAGTCTTCTAATCCTGAAACAAATGTTTTTATTAAAACATCATTGGCTTTTTCAATATAGTCATTGAGACTTTCTTTTGAAGCATCAAAATTATTTAAAAACTGAAACAAAAATTTGAACATTCGTGATGCAGCACCAGAAGCGGGAACAAACTTGACTGTAGACAGCTCGTTTTGTTTAGCTTGATAAAATTTAATTAATGCCTTGGTTTCCGTATCATTATATTCCTCAATCCCCTCTCCTGTAGTTGCTGCCGCAATTAAATTTGAATAAGACATACCATTTTTAATTCGTAATACTTGTGCCTTTACTGCATCAATTGTAATGCTTTTACTTTCTATTTGTTGAATATCTTTATCCGAAAACATTATATCTTAAGGTTTAATAGCTTGTCTATATGATTTACCGCTGTTTCTAAACGTGTTTTTTTATCTCCTTTTAGAATTACATATGGTCTATTATATGTTATTAGTGTGTTTTGAAAAGCTTCAAACATTTCTTGTCTGTGTTCAGGCTTATCACGCAAATCATCAGCTTCCCAAGGTGTATCAATATAGGTTAAAAAATACAAATCGTACGAATTCTTTAAAGCATATTTTTCAAGAATGGGACTACAACTCCCTAAGTAATACGTTTCAGAATATACTTTGGTTTCTAACAAATCGGTATCACAAATTAAAACAGAGTTTGTTTTTTGTGCCAATTCATTTTCAAGTTTCATTTGCCCTTCTGCAATGGGCAATAAATCTTTTGGCTCACAGGTCTTTCGTTCGTCATTCCATTTTTTCTGTAAATAATCGCGGGCATATTCAGGTACCCAAACCGAATTATAATAACGCGCCAAATGACGAGACAGTGTCGTTTTTCCTGTAGATTCGGGCCCGAATAAAACTACTTTTACGCAGTTAGCGGGTTGTTGTCTATACTTTTCTTCCATGCTAAATATCCAAAAATGGCAATAAATGTAAAACCTAAATATTGTAAACTAGTAAATGTGAAACCTTTGTAAAAGTACAAGGGAACAGAAACGACATCTCCAATAATCCAGAAAATCCAATTTTCTAATTTTCGCCTGGCCATTAACCACATACCTACAAAGAATATAGCTGTAGTTATGGTATCAACATAAGCCACCCAACTTGTCCATTTATCAAACGCTTGGTAAACTAAAAATACAAATAGTAAGGTTACTAAAAATATAGCTATACTTATTTTTTTTTCGTTGAAAGACATTCTTGAAATTGGAGTAACATGTTTATCATCCACTTTTCTTGTCCAGATATACCATCCATAAACACTCATTATAAAATAGTAAGCATTAATCATCATATCTCCTAACAATTCCCATTTAAGCAATAAGTACACAAAAATAACAGTACTTATCATACCTGTTGGAAAAACCAAAACCTTGTTCTGTTTTGAAAACCATACAGAAAGGAAGCCAAAAAATACTGCTACAATTTCAAGAACAATATCTATAGTTTCATATTCGGAATATTGTCCAAAGAAAAACTCAAAAATGGGGTTCATAGTCGTGTCTGTCAGATTTTACAATTTTCATATACAATAAGCCGCTTTCAATTAATTCGAAGGCTTCTTTTATTTCAGTAGTAAGTAGATGCATAACTTCATCATAATTACCATAAACTTGGGTACTTAATGGGTTTTCAAGCACATTTAAGTCAGATGCTCTTAGTTTTTTGATGAAATTAATAATTGCAGGTTCGTAATCGTCATGCAATGGTGTTAAAGTTAATTCTACAGATATTTTCATTTATATGAGATAATGGAAATAAAATAGAGAAAAGAGCGCGTCCCTTTATCTTTATTCTATCATCTTGATTCTTTTTTCTCTCTTAATTCTTCAAAAAACGATTCATCTTCTTCAAAAGCGGTTCCGATAACTACTAACTCTGCACCAGCATTAAAGGCATGGTCTAATTGAACTATACTTCTAATTCCACCTCCTACTATTAAAGGAATATTCAATTCTTGTTTAACCCTACTAATAATAGTTTTAGTAAGTGGTTCTCCGGCTCCACTTCCAGCTTCCAAATATATAAGCTTCATTCCCAACAACTGACCAGCTTTTGCTGTATCAACAATATGCTGAATGTTTCCTCTAGG
>NZ_CAJQQI010000078.1 GCF_905480415.1 uncultured Algibacter sp.
TGACCTTTTTTAAAACCGTAAAGATTTTGGTGTATAAAATCTTTTGGAAATTTATCGTCGCCTTTAAAGCCAATCTCTACTTTTCCGCTATCTTCAGGTATATAATTTGTTTTAAAAATATAATCCCAAAGACTTAAACTAATCCCATAATTCACACCATGTTTTCCTTTCGGCAAAACTGAGGCATGATGATATAAATGCATCACAGGGTTATTGAAAATATACCTTAATGGACCCCAAGTAATTTTGATATTAGCATGATTAAAGTGACCAATAGCAATGGTTATAAAGTGAATGATAAAGGCTTGGTCTGGTTCAAAACCACCAATTATCATAACACCAAAAGTTTTAAGTGGTTTATAGAATATGTTCTCCATCCAGTGGTATCGTAAATGTGCGGCAAAACCCATTTCTTTTACACTATGATGTACCTTGTGGAACTTCCATAGAAAACCATATCTATGAAGTAATACATGCGTAAACCACTGAACAAAGTCAAGTATAATAAAAAACACGAATAATTGTAACGAAGGCGCCCATTCTGAGATGTCAAAAAGCGCCAGACTTTTTGCTGTAATATTAATTTCTCCAAAGAGCAATCCTATAATCTTGTAAACACCACTGATTACTATTGAGAATATGAAAAAATTAAAGAACATATAAAATGCATCTAACCAAAAGTCGCGTCTAAAAATAGATTGTTCTTTTCGCCAAGGAAAGACGATTTCTAAAAGCCATACAAAAATTGAGATGGCTATAAGTCCCCAAAAATAATTGGTGTACCATGGCACTTCAAATAGTATAGATTTCCATGTCCAATTTACTGTGCCTTGAAAGGCATTGATAAACGCGTCTAAATACTTTTCCATTTTAATTTTTAATTAGTGTTATATTATTTCCGTTAATTGGTAAATCGTTAAAATAACTCCATTCTGTCCATGAGCCATCATAATTCTTTACATGTTTATACCCTAATAATTGTGTAAGCACAAAGGTGGTATGTGCTGAGCGCACACCGCTATGACAATACACAATTATTGAATCATTCTTTTTTATGTTTAATTCACTATAAATAATTTCCAATTCTTTCAAAGACTTCAAATGCTTATTTCCATTATAGTTTATGGTTTCTGCCCAATCTATATGAATGCTATTAGGTATTCTTCCCGCTTTAGTAGCACCTTTTTTTTGTCGTTTACCCGAGAATTCTTCACTAGTTCTTGTGTTTAAAATAACAACATTAGAATTTAAAGCGTCGCTTACCTGTTCTTTTGAAACATAATACTGCATCTTAGGATGCTTGGTCAGTTTAAAAACGGCCGTATTCACTTTTGGTATTTGAGTAGTCACTTGACCATTATTTGATTTCCATTCTGAAATTCCACCATGTAATAGTTTTATATTTTTAAAATCATAATTTTGCAATATCCACCATAATCTGGAAGCTTCACACAATCCATTATCGTCATAAACTATAATGGTATCATCGGTTGTAATACCGAGTTGTCCAAATAACGATTCTATTTGTGTTTTGCTTGCCATAATTCCTGAGTAAGGATAAGAGGTGTCTTCAATATTTGTCCGCCAAATATTTAAAGCACCAACTATATGTTCGTTTTCATAGATTTCTTTTTTTCTGAAATCAATTATTTTAATGTTTGGTTGTTGAGCAATTCCCTTCAATTCATTAGCCTCTATTAAATATGTGACTTCAACTTTTTTAAAATCATTCGCTTTTTCGTGTTTACATGCCGAAATGATTAGTAAATATAATATGATACTAATCCTCCAACTCATACCAATCTATATCTGTTAAGACCATTCGTCTTCCCTTTTTTATTGGTGGATAGTTTGTGACTAAATAATTAACAATAACCTCTTGATTTTTGCCTAAACCCCAAAGGTTTTGTGTTTCTTGCATCCACTTTATCGTTTCGTTCCAACGTTCAGTATTCATTCTGTTTTGTGTCACTAATTTTGAGGAATGACAATTGGTACAATTATTTACAACGGTCATCAAGCCCTCAGCATCAACTAAACCTGTTCGCACATGAATCCCATTTTCAATTCTGTCTTCATCAACTTCCTTGGGCGCCACTGCAACAGTTTCAGCTTTTGACATAAAATCAAAAACACCTGGATTTACCATGTAATAAATCAATCCACCTCCAGTAATTACAAACAAAGCAAAAAGCAGCATTAAAAGGCGATAAACCTTTTTTACTTGTGCTCCAAAAGCTTCTTCTTTATTCATTTATTTAACTTTTACAGCTATTCTATGGCACGCATTATTTAAATACCCTTTTGGATTCCAACCCGGTAATAGCATAGGCTGAGACATGCCATTGGTATTTGTTGCTCTTGCCCAAACTTCATAGTAACCAGGTTTAGGGAAATCTACAGAGGCTGAAAAATGTTGCCACGCTAAACGGTTTTCTGGTTTTGCGACACTACATGTGCTCCACGTAGAGCCAAAATCTATGGAATACTCCATTTTAGCAACCTGTAACTCTCCTGCCCATGCATGCCCCCTAATACTTAAAGACTTTCCTTTTTGTATCACGGCTCCCGTTTTAGGATAGGTAATTAATGATTTTACGGGCATAGACTCTATGATACACATATCTTCATCTTTGACTTTTTCTCCTGGCGCAACGGGTTCGCAAGGCACTCTATAAGCTGTACCTGTCATTTTTGTACCATCATGTACTTTGTTACGAATGCTAATTCTGTTTACCCACTTGCCAGAAACTGAGGCTGGCCAGCCACCTGCTACTAAGCGCAGAGGATACCCATGAATTAGAGGAATATCTTCGCCATTCATTTTAAAGGCTAAAAGCGTTTCATCTTGTAAGGC
>NZ_CAJQQI010000079.1 GCF_905480415.1 uncultured Algibacter sp.
ATGAACGAAATAATAAGAAATATGAATTGTTTTAATCCTTTTTTTCTAATTTTTTCGGCATCCCATTTTTGTCTATCTAGTTTTCGTTGTTTATTTCTATCACCTTCAATCCAGTATTCAATTCTACGAAAAACCATTTCCATAAAAATGGTTTGCGGACATATCCATCCACAAAAAATACGTCCAAAAGCTACAGTAAATAGCGTAATAAAAACCACGCCAATTAGCATGGAAATAACAAAAAGATGAAAATCTTGTGGCCAAAAGGGAAAACCGAAAATATTAAATCGACGTTCTAATATGTTAAACATCAGAAACTGATTCCCATTAATTTTTATAAAGGGCGATAGCAATAAAAAAGCCAGTAAAAAGTAGCTTACGTATTTTCTATACTCATAAAACTTTCCACTAGGTTTTTTTGGAAATACCCAGGCACGTTTACCTTCTTCGGTAATAGTGCCAATAGAGTCTCTAAAATTTTCGTTATCTGGGGTTTTCAAAGTGCTAATGCTTTTTTTAGAAACCGGCCAGTTTTTTAATCTGGCAGGTTTCGATTGTATTTAGCTTAGTTTGATAAGTTTTTGTCTAATCGGTTACTGTTTAGGGTCTTTATTCTGCGTTTTTATCTACCCAAACATCACCTTCAGGCACTTTTGGGTTGGCTGGAGTAGTTCCTTCAAAGGTTAAGACATAACTAGATACCTGTGCTATTTCTAATGGTTTTAACTGTTGTTTCCAAGCAATCATGCCCTTTCCAGATCGACCTCCTTCAGATACTGTTTTAAATATACTTTTAATATCACCACCTAAAATCCAATTCGGGTCGGTTAAATTTGGTCCAATACCACCACCTCCATCGGCCATATGGCAAGCCACACAATTGGTTTCAAAAATAGTTTTACCTGCACTTAAGTCTGCGGCTTCAGTCAGTTGTGTAACTGTATTAATATCAACTAAATTTTTAGCAGTTTTTTTATAGGTCTCAATAGCAATTCTAGCATCGGCTAATTCGGTTTCCAATTCATCAATTTGAGTTGGACCACTAAATACATGGTATCTTAATAAGTATACAGCAGCAAAAACAATACTAGCGTAAAAACCATAGATCCACCATGGCGGTAAGTTATTGTCAAGCTCTTTAATACCATCGTAATTATGGTCTAAGATAATTTTACCTTCGTCTTCTATAGGTGTTTGTCCTAGAAGGTTTTGGTAGGTTTCTTTTAACCAAGTAAACTTAAATGATTTTTCTTTTTCAGCTAAGAATCTTGCTTTGGCTTCATCGTCTAATTTATGAAGCATAATGTTTTCTAAAGCACTTACTATAATCTCGATAGCTATCAAAATTAAAAGTATTAACAGTAAAAAGAGTATTACTGCTGGGTGTTTTATAAATGCTGGTTGCGCTCCAGAATCAATAAAGAATTCTACGGCTCCAAAAATTATAAAAAATACTACTGAAACACGAATCCAAGAAGGAACTAAATCTTTCATTTGATAGTTGTTTTATTATTTTTAAATGGACAAATGTAACCTCCGATTCTATTCAGAAGAAAATTCAAAATTTTATTAGTCGGTTTCATAATATATACTCGTTTTGATTGTCTAGTGGAATATTACTAACAGTTTTTATATGGTCTTTTTTAGCGGTAATTACCCACCAAAAAAGTACTACAAAAAAGATAAAAAAGATGAGCAAAGAAATGATTGGGAATATTTCAATCCCAGCAATGCTATCCATATGATTTTTTACAAATTTTAACATAATGTTTTCTTTTGATGCTTAATTAATCTTCAACATGAATATCGGTGCCTAATCGCTGTAAGTACGCTATCATAGCTACAATCTCACGATTCTTCATCTCAATAAAGTCTTCACTGTTTTCAGCAGCATATTTCTTGTCTGCCTCATATGTTTTTGCGAAGTCTGGATCACTATACAAGTTTTGTTCAATTTGAGCACCTTGGTCTAACATATTCTGTTGCGCATTTGCTATATCTTCTTCAGAATAAGGAACGCCTAATGTAACCATAGCTTCCATTTTTGTTTCAGTATTTGATTTATCAAGTTCACTAGATGAACCTGTAATTAACCAAGGATAACGTGGCATGATAGAACCCGAAGACGTACTCTGTGGGTCATACATATGGTTAAAGTGCCAGTTATCTGAATACTTACCACCAATTCTGTGTAAATCTGGACCTGTACGTTTACTTCCCCATAAGAATGGGTGATCATAGACAAATTCTCCAGCTTTTGAGTATTCACCATAACGCTCTACCTCACTTCTAAACGGACGTATCATTTGTGAATGGCAGCCCACACAACCTTCACGGATGTAAATGTCTCTACCTTCTAATTCTAATGGAGTATAGGGCTGTACGCTTGCAATTGTTGGAATATTAGATTTTACCATAATAGTTGGTACAATCTGTATAATACCACCAATTAAAATAGCTACGGTTGCTAGTAATGTTAATTGTACTGGTCTTCTTTCTAACCATGTATGCCAACCTTCACTAGAAGTACGTTTTTTAGTTACTCTTTCAAGTGCTGGAGCTTCAGCTAATTCATCTATAACTTTACTGCCTTGCCTTACCGTAACAATAACATTGTAAACTAAGATTAACATACCTACAATATATAATGTACCACCAATGGCACGCATCCAATACATTGGCATAATCTCAGTAACCGTTTCTAAGAAGTTACCGTAAGTTAAAGTGCCGTCAGGATTAAATTGTTTCCACATACTTGCTTGAGTAAATCCAGCAACGTACATAGGTAATGCATATATAATGATACCTAATGTTCCTAACCAAAAATGTAAATTGGCCAAACCTAATGAGTATAATTTAGTTTTAAAGAGTCTAGGGATTAAGTAATAAATAATACCAAATGCCATAAAACCATTCCAAGCTAGTGCACCAACGTGAACGTGAGCAATAATCCAATCGGTAAAGTGTGCAATAGCATTTACATTTTTAAGTGATAATGCTGGTCCTTCAAAAGTTGCCATACCATACCCCGTAATGGCTACTACCATAAATTTTAAAACCGGATCGGTTCGTACTTTATCCCAAGCCCCACGAAGCGTTAATAAACCGTTTATCATACCTCCCCAAGATGGCATTAATAACATTATGGAGAAGGCTACACCTA
>NZ_CAJQQI010000080.1 GCF_905480415.1 uncultured Algibacter sp.
GCGATGCTAAATTCATGCATTGTTTACCGGTAAGACGTAATTTAGTTGTTGAAGATGCAGTTTTAGATAGTGATAGTTCGTTAGTGATTGAACAAGCTAATAACAGAACGTATGCAGCGCAATTGGTGCTTAAAAAGATTCTAGAAAATGTCTAAAGAAAAACTATCCATAGTAAAAATAGGAGGAAACATCATTGAAGATGAAACGTCTTTGAATGCTTTTTTAGAATTATTTTCTAATTTAGAAGGGAAGAAAATTTTGGTACATGGTGGCGGTAAACGCGCAACTCATATGGCATCAAAATTAGGTATAGAATCTAAAATGATAAATGGTAGACGTATCACTGATGCTGACACTTTAGAAGTGATTACCATGGTTTATGGTGGTTTGGTTAATAAGAATGTGGTTACGAAATTACAAGCCTTAAACACAGATGCCATTGGTTTAACTGGTGCAGATGTAAACAGTATCAAGTCTGATAAGCGACCAGTAAAAGAGATTGATTTTGGTTTTGTAGGCGATGTAAAGGAAGTGGCACATAATTCGATTGATAAGTTAATTCAAACTGATTTTACACCTGTCTTTTGTGCCATTACGCATGATGGAAACGGTCAATTATTAAATACAAATGCAGATACAATAGCATCGCAAGTAGCAGTAGGGATGAGTAATTTGTATGACACATCTATTTATTATTGTTTTGAACTGAATGGTGTTTTAAGAGATATAAATGACAAGGATTCGGTGGTTAGGCATATAGATTCAAAAGTTTATAAAGAACTACTAGAACAAGGTATTATAGCAGATGGTATGCTGCCTAAATTAGAAAATTGTTTTGATGCCTTGAAAAACGGCGTCAACAATATAAATATGGGAAACACCTCGATGTTAACCCAAGCGAATGATAATTTCACGACAATAACTTTATAATATGGCGATACAAGACTTAACAAATGATGCCATATCACTTTTAAAAAAGCTGATAGAAACGCAATCTTTTTCTTCTGAAGAATATGTTACAGCATTGCATATTGAAGATTGGTTTAAGCGTTATGATGTAGTTTTCAAACGTGCAAAAAATAATGTTTGGGCAGTAAATAAGTATTTTGATTCCCGCAAACCAACGCTGTTATTAAACTCGCATCACGATACCGTAAAACCAAATTCAGCATATACTAACGATCCATTTAATGCCTTTGTGGAAGATGGGAAATTATTCGGTTTAGGAAGTAATGATGCAGGCGGCTGTTTAGTGTCGTTAATGGCAACATTTACTCATTTTTATAATCAAGAAAATTTAAAATATAATTTGGTTATTGTCGCTTCCGCGGAAGAGGAAAGTAGCGGTCCAAATGGATTAAACAGTATGTTATCTATTATACCAAAAGTAGATGTTGCCATAGTTGGCGAACCAACTTTAATGAATCTTGCGGTTGCCGAAAAAGGATTGGTTGTGTTTGATGCCGTGATAGAAGGTACGCCAAGTCATGCAGCACATCCAAATGATAATAACGCCATTTATAATAGTATTGAAGCTTTACAGTGGTTTAAAGATTTTAAGTTTGAAAAAGGCTCTGAAGCTTTAGGCGATGTGAAGTTAACGGTTTCTCAAATTAGTGCAGGTTCACAGCATAATGTGGTGCCAGGACATGTAGATTTGGTGATTGATGTTCGTGTAAATGATGCCTATAGTAATGCAGAAGTTGCGCAAATTTTAAAAGAGAACGCACCGGTTACTAGTATTACACCACGAAGTTTACGTTTAAATTCATCATCAATTCCTGTAGATCACGATTTGGTAAAAGTAGGTATCGCCATGGGCAGAAGCACTTATGGGTCACCAACATTATCAGACCAAGCAGTCTTGTCTTGTCCGAGTTTAAAATTAGGACCAGGAGATAGCACGCGTTCACATTCAGCAGATGAATTTATTTATGTAAACGAGATTGAAGAAGGTATTAAAATTTATATTGAATTGTTAAATCGAGTAATCGTATAAACAAATAAGAACGTTATGTCACCCTGAGCATAGTCGAAGGGTCTCATATAACGAAATAATATTAAAAAGAATCAAGAATAGAGAAACACGAAAAGAGATTTGATTGAAGTATTCAATCAGAGTCTTTGTTCTAAAAGCGAAGCGATCTTTTCTCTTTATTCTAAATTTTAAGAATTAAAATTTATTAAAATGAAACTCTGGGACAAAGGCATATCAATCGATAAAAAAATAGAACAATTTACCGTTGGAAACGACCGAGAAATTGATATTCATATAGCAAAGTACGATGTTATTGCATCAAAGGCACATGCTAAAATGCTTCAAAAAATCGGTATTATTACTGTTGAAGAATTGGTTGATTTGCTAAGAGGCTTAAAAACTCTAGAAAAGCAAATTGAAGATGGTACGTTTGTCATTGATGAGCAATTTGAAGATGTGCACTCTAAAATAGAATTTGAATTGACTAAGTCTTTAGGTGAAGTTGGTAAAAAAATCCACACCGCGCGATCTAGAAATGATCAAGTTTTAGTGGCTTGCAATTTATATTACAGAGACCATTTAAAACTTATAAAAGACAAGACAAAAACCCTTTTTGAAACGCTTTTAGGTTTGGCTGAAACCTATAAAGATAAAGTTTTACCTGGTTATACGCATTTACAAGTTGCGATGCCATCATCTTTCGGATTATGGTTTTCTGCCTATGCAGAACTCATGATTGATGACGTATTTTTGCTAGATGCTGCCATAAAAACTGTAGACCAAAACCCTTTAGGGTCTGCAGCAGGATATGGAAGTTCGTTTCCAATTGATAGAGAATTAACTACCAAAGAAATGGGCTTTGCCACTTTAAAATATAATGTGGTAGCTGCACAAATGGGGAGAGGTAAAAACGAGCGAACCATCGCAGCAGCATTAGGTGGTTTGTGTAATACATTATCTCGTTTTGCTATGGATGTGTGTCTGTATATGAGTCAGAATTTTGGGTTTTTATCTTTTCCTGATGAATTAACAACAGGAAGCAGCATTATGCCTCATAAAAAGAACCCAGATGTATTTGAGTTAATCCGTGGGAAGTGTAATAAGATTCAAGCGCTACAAACCGAAATGATTTTAATAACTAATAATTTACCGAGTGGTTATCACAGAGATTTTCAGTTGTTAAAAGAAAATATGATTGCAGCTTTCGAAGAGCTTAAAGATATTTTAGATGTTTTCAACTACTCCATTCAGCAAATTATTGTGAAAAACGTTGATGTAAATAGTGATTTGTATAAATACCTTTTCACTGTTGATAATATAAATACTTTGGTGGTTGAAGGACAAAGTTTTAGAGAAGCTTACCAAAAAATTGGCGGACAAGTGCAAGATGGCACTTATGTTCCTGATACTTCAAAAAAACATACACATGCTGGAAGTATTCATAACTTGTGTTTGGATAAGATTCGGGCTAAATTCCCAGTCTAAGAATTTACAGGCTTAGTAAATTTTTATCACGAACTTCCCTTAACGATGGATAAAGTTATTGGAAACGGAACTTTATCTTTTGGCTTTAGTGTATTTACTTGCTAAATTTCTTATTTAATTCTTCTACAATCAATTCTGTTTTTTTTGTTTTTTGCGTCTTTATCTAAAATAAGTGTGGTCGTCCAAATAGGTCAAAATAAAGTATATTAAAAAAGCACATTAGTTATAATGTGCTTTTAAGGCATTTCCAAAAAAATGGTTTAGTTTAATTTGTTTGTTGACTAACTCAAATAATTAAATAATAGTGGATTGCCCTAAATGAATATTAGTAAAGTTTAGATTAGTTTCTTCTGGATTTTGTATAAAATCTTCTATAAAATCGCCCACTTTTGTGGTGCTAATATTGTCGTATTTGTTATTTAAATCCGGTGTGGTAATATGAAGTTTTAAAGACTTATCGACACCTTCTCTTACTAGGGCTGCTTCTTCGTCAAGCCCAAAATGATCTAGTAACATAGCTGCCGATAGAATGGATGCAATAGGGTTTGCAATTCCTTTATTTGCTGCTTTTGTGTATGCTCCATGAATGGGTTCGAACATAGCGTATTTATCGCCAATAGATGCGGATGCTAATAAACCAATAGACCCAACAATAACGCTGGCTTCTTCTGATAGGATATCACCAAACATGTTTTCGGTTAAAATAACATCAAACTGTCTTGGATGAATAATAAGTTCCATAGCAGCGTTATCAATGTACATGTAATTAACTCTAACATTTGGATATTGCGGCGCTAATTCTTTTACAATACGTCTCCAAAGACGGGAGCTCTCCAATACATTTGCTTTATCAACTAGAGTAAGTTTGCGTTTTCTAGATTGTGCAGCTTTAAATGCTAAATGCGCAATACGCTCGATTTCAAAACGGTTATATTCACAAGTGTCTGATGCTGTATTGCCATCCTTACTTAGGTGTCTTTTTCCAAAGTAAATACCACCAGTTAATTCACGATAAATAAGAATATTGGTGTCTTTTATTTGCTTAATTTTTAATGAAGATTTACTTAGTAAATCTTCATAAGCAATGATTGGTCTGATGTTGGTATATAAGTCTAATTCTTTACGAATACCTAATAAACCTTGTTCAGGACGTATTTTGGCATCAGGGTCTTCATCATATTTTGTGTCCCCAATGGCCCCAAATAAAACAGCATCTGCTTTTTTGCAGATGCTAATGGTTTCTTCTGGTAATGGGCTTCCTGTTTTATCTATGGCGCTGGAACCAACCAATGCTTTTTGAAATGTAAATATGTGATTAAATTCCATGGCTATAGCTTTCAAAACCTTGACGGCTTGTACTATAACTTCTGGTCCGATACCATCGCCTGGTAAAACGGCAATATTTAATTTCATTTATTTTTATTTAAGCGGAAATAATCTCGTTATATATTTTGCTCTTTTCTATAATTTGGTGGATATCACTATCATTAACTTCTTTTTTCTTATCGGCGAAATCTAGGAAATTTGTATAGATTACATCTAATTGAAGTTTCGTTAATTCGTATCCTACTTTTTTTGCTCTATAGGCTAATGCAGCTCTACCGCTTCTTGCTGTTAATACAATAGCAGATTCTGTTACACCAACAGATTTAGGATCTATAATTTCGTAAGTTTCACGATTTTTAATCACACCATCTTGATGAATTCCAGAACTGTGAGCAAAAGCATTAGCACCAACAATAGCCTTGTTTGGCTGGGTATAAATACCCATGCTATCAGACACTAATTGGCTCATACCATACAGCATTTCTGTATTAATGCCTGTGTCAAGATTTAAGTAAGGGTGTTGCTTTAAAATCATAACGACTTCCTCTAAGGCGGTGTTTCCTGCACGTTCTCCAATACCATTAATAGTGCATTCAATTTGCCGTGCGCCATTAATAACGCCTTCAATAGAATTTGCTGTAGCTAAACCCAAATCGTTATGACAGTGACAAGATAATATAGCTCTGTCAATACCTTTTACATTTTCTTTTAAATATTTTATTTTTGCTCCGTATTCATGAGGAAGACAGTACCCTGTTGTATCTGGAATGTTTAAAACCGTTGCTCCAGCTTTAATAACTGCTTCGCAAACTCGTGCTAAATATTCGTTATCTGTTCTGCCTGCATCCTCGGCATAAAACTCAACATCTTCAACAAAAGATTTGGCATAACTTACGGCTTTTACGGCACGTTCAATAATATCTTCTTGAGTAGATTTGAATTTGAATTTTATATGAGAGTCTGAAGTTCCAATGCCTGTATGAATCCTTGGTATTTTTGCATATTTTAATGCTTCTCCAGCTACTTTAATATCATTTTCTACAGAGCGGGTTAAACCACAAACGGTAGCATGTTTTACAATTTTTGAAATTTCTTGGACTGATTTGAAATCTCCAGGACTAGACACCGGAAAACCAGCTTCAATAATATCTACACCCAATAAATCAAGCTGTTCAGCAATAACTAATTTCTGCTCAGTATTCAATTTACAACCAGGGACTTGCTCCCCGTCTCGTAGTGTAGTATCAAAAATTTGGACTTTATTATCAGACATTTATTAAAATATATTTTCGTATTGTTATACGAATGTATATTTTGGTTTGTTAAATACAGAACTTCATATATAAATTTTACGATGTTTAACTAGGTGTTGGAAAGTTTAAATAATTGAAAATCAGTTTAATAATACTGTTTTTATGACTATGACGAAAGAGCAAAAAGATAATTTATTTGTATTAATAAAATCGTTGTCTAAATCGGAAAAAAGACAATTCAAGCTTTATGTTGGCCGATTGGGCGTAAATGAAGACTCAAAATTCTTGATGCTTTTTAATATTCTTGATAAACTTTCAGCATATGATGAAGCCGCTATTCTAAAAAAGGGCATTGTTAAGAAGCAGCAACTTTCTAACCTAAAAGCGCATCTGTATAAACAAATTTTAATTAGTTTACGATTAAATCCATCTCATCAAGATATCCGAATTCAAATTCGAGAACAATTAGATTTTGCTACTATATTATATCATAAAGGGCTTTATAAACAAAGTTTAAAAATTTTGGATAAAGCCAAAAATTTAGCAATTTCAAATGAAGAAAAAAATGTGGCCTATGAAATTGTTGAGCTTGAGAAGGTTATTGAATCTCAGTATATTACTCGGAGTCTAAACAATAGAGCAGACGAACTTTCTATTCAGGCTAGAGATTTAAGTAGGCAAAATGTATTAGCTAGTAAATTATCTAATTTGTCACTGCAGTTATACGGCCAGTTTTTAAAAACGGGTTATGTTAAAAATAAAGCCGAAACAAAAAAAATCACAGATTATTTTAATGCAAGACTTCCTAAATATAATATTAACGAATTAGGAACGAGAGAAAAACTATGGCTTTATAAAGCACATTTATGGTATAGTTTTTTAACTCAAGATTTTTTATCCTGCTATAAATATGCTTTAAAATGGGTGGATTTGTTCTATGAAAATAAAGACATGATTGTTTTAAACCCCGTATTTTTTCTAAGAGGAAATCATTATCTACTAGAGTCTTTATTCTATTTAAGGCAATACAAAAAATTTAGATTTTCGTTATCTAGATTAGAGGCTATTACTAAAGAAAAATGGTTTCCTTTAGATGATAATATTGATGGTTTAGCTTTCTTATATATACATAATAATAAATTTAATTTACATTTTATAGAAGGTAGTTTTGTTGAAGGTTTACCCTTAGTCGATGAGGTTCTAGAGCGTTTAGAAAATTATAAGAATCGTATTGACGAACATCATATTATGGTGTTTTATTACAAAATTGCAAGTATGTATTTTGGTGCTGGTGATAATAAAAAATGCATCTACTTTTTAGAAAAAATAATCAGTAATAAATCATTACAAATGCGTGAGGATTTGTTGTGCTTCTCTAGGATATTAAATCTTGTGGCGCATTATGAAGCTGGACTTGATTATAATTTAGAGGTTTTAATTAAGAGTACTTATAAGTTTTTAATTAAAATGGAAGATTTGTATGAAGTGCAAAAGGAGTTTATTAAGTTTTTAAGAGGACTAGGTGATATTTACCCAAATGAAGTAAAAGGTGAGTTCATTAAACTTCATAAGAAATTGAAAGAGTTTGAGGATGACCCATATGAAAGTCGAGCCTTTTTATATTTGGATATTATTTCATGGCTAGAATCAAAGATTCAGAATAAACCTATTGGACTTATTATTAGAAATAAGTTTAAAGAAACCAAGAACGACATTAAAAAAATCTGAGATAAAAATAAAATTTCCTCTAAAATATTTGGATACTAACTTTTTCTGAGGTTATATTTGCATCACAAAGTTCAAACACTTACTGAAATGTTATCAAGAAAGGCAGAGGGATTAGACCCGTTGAAGCCTTAGCAACCCTTTAAACTTATTAAAGAAGGTGCTAAATTCTACTTAGATTACTGATTCATTTATCGGTGTTTGGATAGATAACTAAAATAATTACTTCACGTAATTTTATATTTTCTTTTTAACATTTTTCTATTAAGTACGCTTTTAAAGCGCATTTTGACTTTTTAATTAATTTATTAAAAAAATCTAGAAAAATGAGTACATTAAAATTAGCAACAAACGCATTACATGCAGGTCACGATGTTACAGCAAACGGAGGTACACGTGCGGTGCCAATTTATCAAACAACATCATATGTGTTTAATAACTCAGATCATGCAGCAAATCTGTTTTCTTTGCAAGAATTAGGCTTTATTTATACCCGATTAAACAACCCAACAAACCAAATACTACAAGAGCGTTTAGCTGCTTTAGAAGGTGGTATTGGAGCCGTTGTTTTTGCATCTGGAACTGCTGCTATTGCAACAGGTTTATTGACCTTGTTAAAAGCGGGCGATCATATTGTAGCTTCAAGCAGTTTATATGGAGGCACATACAATTTATTGAGTGTGACCTTGCCAAGGTTTGGCATTACAACAACGTTTGTGGATGCTTCAAACCCTGATAATTTTGCTGATGCCGTACAAGATAATACCAGAGCATTTTTTGTTGAATCTTTAGGGAATCCGAAACTTGATGTTTTAGATTTAGAAGCTATTGCAGAACATTCTAAAGCGGCAGAAGTGCCTTTTATAGTCGATAATACAGTAGCGACACCAGCATTATTAAATCCAATAAAGCATGGAGCAAACATTGTAATACATTCTTTAACCAAATATATTGGCGGACAAGGAACATCTTTAGGTGGTGCTATTGTAGATGCTGGTACTTTTAATTGGGCGAATGGTAAATTCCCAGAATTTACAGAGCCTTCAGCAGGATATCACGGATTAAAATATCATGAAGCTTTAGGTGCAGCAGCATATACATTCAAATTAATTCTTGAAGGTTTAAGAGATTTTGGAGGCGCTTTAAGTCCAACAAATGCATTCAATATTATTCAGGGATTAGAAACCTTACCAATAAGAATCAAACAGCACAGTGAAAATGCTTTAGAATTGGCAAAATGGTTAGAAGCGCAAGATGAAGTGGCTTGGGTTAATTATCCGGGATTAGAAAGTAGCAAATACAAACAATTAGCTGATAAATATTTGCCAAACGGGCAAAGTGGTATTGTTACATTTGGACATAAAGGTGGTTTTGAGGCAGCTAAAAAGATAGCAGATAACACAAAGTTATTCTCATTATTAGCCAATATTGGAGATACAAAATCGCTTATTATCCATCCTGGAAGTACAACTCATCAACAATTAGATGAAGCGGAACAAGCTTCTGCTGGTGTGTCTGGAGATTTAATTCGTTTATCGGTGGGAATTGAAGATGTTGAAGATTTAAAAGCAGATTTAACACAAGCATTCAAAACAATATAAAAAAATAATACCTTGAATATATCTCAAGGCATCAATTGAAATTATCATCCCGGCGAAAACGAAGATTCATGAAATTATTAATTTAAAATAAAAATCAATGAATAATGCGGGAATCTCATTTGTAAATAAAAATGTAATTTGAAACATCCATTAGAACATATCATCATTACTAATTTTACTACCGAAAATGGTGCGTTTAATTCTGAAATAAACTTAAGTTATCAAGTTTTTGGTAAATCTT
>NZ_CAJQQI010000081.1 GCF_905480415.1 uncultured Algibacter sp.
GCATTTTTCATACTCGCGCTTTGGTCCGTATATCAGTGCCGCTCTTATTAGAGATTTACAAATCTCTTCTTTATTATTGTTTTCCTCAGCAAGCTGTTTGTGGTAATTTATGGCTTTTAAAGTAGAATCTGGTTCTTTATAATAATACTTAAAAAACAAGGTGTCTAAAGCCATGAATCTCACAGAATCCGTTTGTTTTACATCTGTATAAATGATTCTAAGTGAATCACGTTGCGAATACACTTTAGAAATGGAAATGCACACTAGACAGTATAATACTAATTTAAGTTTTATGTTTTTCAAATTAAGTTTATTAATAATAACACTACTATAGTTGATGATTTATTAAAAATTGCTGGTTTTTAAATATCTAATATAACAATCAAAATACTAAATATCCTAAAAAATTAGTTGATATTTTTTTATTTGAAATGAATATTTATATGTTCAGAATTACTTTTATAGCCTGTTGCTAAGATCGTGTTTGTATATGGTTTGTTGCGTGTTTTAAGTATGTAATTTAGTAAATAAATCACAGATAGACCCAAGCGAAGCGAACTGGCGAAGCAATATTTGTAAGTCGTTAGTAACTATGTGGTTAATTATACGCGGTGTTTGCTAATAGCTATTTTTAGCTACACTTTTGTTAGTTATAATTAATCACAATCAGAATTTAATTTGTAAAAGTAAAATGGATTAGGTGATGCAGCATAAACTTTATCGCCATCACACTCAAATGTAAGAGAAGCAACTAATTCATTTCCAAAATTTAAATCTACAGTTAAAGTACCATCTTCAAATGTATAATCGTTAGTTCCTGGGATGTGATTACCGTCAGCAGCTTCAAAGGTTTCATATTGAGATAGGCAATCCCCTTCAACACAGTAATACGCATATCTTATACCATCTTCAAAAATGCACATTGTATTTGAGAGATTTGGAGCAAACAACCATTTGCCTTCAATATCATAAACTGTTGGAGATTCATTCGTGTCGTCTTTTTCACAGCTCATTAAATGTTTATAGTGCGAGTAATAATAATTTTTTGAAATTAGTTTTATTTATTTGATAACAATTAACATTGTATAATTACTGACAGATAAATTAATTTTTTTTAAGAGCTATTTATTAAAAACTGTATTAGTTCCCTTTTTTTAGTTTGCAGCTAACATCTCGGCTGTGATTTGCGCCGAAACAGACATTATCTACATCGAATATTAAAAACGGATTTAATTTTGATATTAACTTCACGCCTAGGCATGAATTATAGCCATTGTTGTACACTGGCTTTTTTTATTTTACATATTATGCTGTAAATCAGTCTAAATAAAAATTTAAAACATCAAAAACATTTTTTAATAGAAATTCCATTAAACTATGGATTGGATAAATAGTTGTTAAGAAACATTATTATTATTGCAAAGTAACTTGAATTATATCACTAGATGATTTAGATTCTATTACTTCTATTGTGACTCCTTCGTAAGTGTAAATATCTCCAGCTATCATAGGTGCATTTTCTTTCATGCTACCAGTATTAGAATTTTGTAAAATCCTTAAAGGACCTTGACCTCTTGGTATAGAAGTATCAATAACATAAACTAACGCTCCTTCTTTTTGCATGGAAGAGTCGAAACCCTTCTTTTTTCTACTCTCGATTAGAATAGCTTTGTTTGAGTTTAGAGGCACTGATAATGCTTTTATTCCTCCTTCAGTAGCTAACTCTTGTATTTCTATAGTTATTGACCCCTCTGAATGGCAATAAATTTGTGAATCATCAATCCAGCCTAGTAACCATCTTTCATATGCAAAAAAGCCTGGTGCTCTTCCTGATTGTATTCCCATAACTCCAAAACCACCAACGTATCTGTGATTATTAGAGTTACTGTAAGCGTATAAGTCAAGTAGCCCTAAAGAGTGTCCCATTTCATGTGCAAGCCAAATACCTCCCCAATAATTAAAATCGAATCCAGAAGTAATTCCAGTTAGAATACTATTTCCATCTGCATTTATAGCGAAACTATCATTTAGGGATCCAAAAGTTGGGCCATATTCAATTTCGGAAGCATCAGGATTGGACATTACTAACACAATATCTGTATCGCTAAAATCAACTTGGTCATCTGCCAAATCAACCGCTTCTTGAATAAATGAAAGATGTCCAGAAGAAGAATTTAGACTTTCAGCATATTGTGATGAAACCATACTAAGTCTTAACCAAGAATGGTATGGTAGTAGGTTTATTCCCATTTTACCATAGGACATCTCTTCGTAGAATTCAGTATTAATATTTTCTAATAAATTAAAAATAGCAGTTGTTGTTTGAGAAGCGACAGCATCAGGGAAGTCTACAAATAATACTTGAATATTAACTTGTCCTAGTGATGATGACGGCCCATTGTTAGGGAAGCCTATATCTACATAATCATTTGTAAATATTTTATCAAGTTTACACAATTGCGTTTCTGGCACTTCATTTTCGTCAAATAAAGCTAATACATCGATCAAATTTTCTTTTTCTATAGTTTCACTATCATCGTCTTTAGAAACAGTAAGAGATACTTTAAAAGTACCCTGTTCACTATACGATATTACAGGATTTTTTTCAGTAGATTTTGCTGGGGTACCTCCTTCAAAAGTCCAACTCCAACTAGTTGGCTCGCCTTCAGATTTTTCTGTAAAACTTATTTGCTTACCTTCTATAATTTTGTCCAAGTTTGAAGCGAATTCGGATTTTAACGGAACTACTGGGTTAATATCTATATCAGTTGAATTTGAAGAATCATTTGAATTTGAAGAATCATTTGAACAGCTAAAAAAGAGTAACGATATAGCTAAAGTAAATTGGATATTTTTTCTTAAAAGGGATGTTGAATTTTTCATAATCATTAGATAAATTTATTTAATTTTAAGTGTTTTGAATAATTATTCTCATTTAACATTATTTATTCAGGATTAGGACTGTCAAAATGGTGTGCAACGTTTCCGTATATGAAACGAAGCGTGTAAAAAAGTACTTGTATTCAGATTATACACGGGCCGAATTTTTATATTTTGTTTCTATTTTTTCAATTCTATAAGCCAAATTTAAAAATTTGGAGGTCTACTAAAATAGTTGTAAACCTTTCGATTTAGTTCTTATTAGCTATATTTTATATACATTGTTGCATGCTGTTTTTATTTCGATTTCTTTTGTTCGTTTTCCGTAAAAATAGGTTTTCCATTTAAAGCATGAACTAATGTCGTGGTAGCAAGAACTGCGTACAGCAATGAAATAATGATAGTGGCTTTTGTATTTTTAAAGAGATAAAAAGAAAGCAATGGAAGTAGCTGTAAAGCGTGCATTCCAATAAAGTGCGAAACTCTTAAATCACCTACAGTTTTGCTCCAACCTATAATCCACCAATTCGAGTTATCATTTATTGCACCAATGCTATGACTCATCTGAGAGCTCATTAAAGCGCCTTCAAATGAAAAAATAACAAAAATCAAGATTCCCAAACGAATTGCCCAAATAAAATGACTTGGTAAATTTGGAAAGGACTGTGTAAAAAAGAGGAAGCCAATATAAGCCGTATAGAGTGTAACGATTACGGCCGCCAAACCCATTAACGAATATAATATAGAATAAAGTGGTGTGTCAAAGTTGAAGTGTGATAATTGTCCTTTAGAGGCTTGAAAAGCAATATAAGTAAGTTCAAAACCAAATAAAATGATTACTGTCCAATTGAAAGGTGTTACATTAAAATTTGACAAATAATGACAATACCAAGCCATTGTCCAAGC
>NZ_CAJQQI010000082.1 GCF_905480415.1 uncultured Algibacter sp.
GACCAAATTATATTCAGTATCTGAAAATTTCTCAATGGAAGTTTGCCATTTTACGGGTTCTAATATTTGAGAATTTCCAACCGTAAAAGCTATTAAAGCAAATAGGAGGATTAAGTGTTTTTTCATGTTTAAATTTTTAAAAGAAAAGTCCATAATAATATCACTTTCTATCTTTAGTTTTTAATTGACTTTTGAGCTCAAAAAAAAATATAAAAACAAATGTATAAAGAAAGTATTTGTGTTTCAGTTAAAGAGACAATAAAACAAAAGAACCGATACTAAAAAAATGTTAAAATTTTAGCGCAAAAAACAAAAGAGGCATCAAACAGAAATACGTAATTATTTAGTAGGTCTTCTAAAAGCTAAAAGACACCTCACCTATTAAAGTGCAAGGTGTAAACTGAACTTCCTCATCAGCATCTAGTTTATCAAAAAGCATTCTCTAGGCAGATAACCGTGATTCAATTCATTAGATTCGTTTTCTGTGTCTTCAGATTCAGACCAAAAACAAAACTCTTAGAAATAAAATGTAATAAAAACGAAAAAGAATTATGGAACTTATTTTCCTTTACACCACAAGAAAATTATATAGGAGCAGTTTCGGTTAAGGGCAATATTCAAAATATAAAGTATTATAACATTAATTTATCTCAATAAACCTCAACTATTTACGCACTGCACTCTGCGTACAAGGACAATTACTAATACCTTGTAAAAAGTTTAACCCAATAGTAACAACATGTGTACCCGAGTTATATGCTGATAACTCATTAGTTGTAACCTGATAGGCATATCCAAAGTAAAAAATAGATTTCTGGAATCCCACCATGGGCCCTACATTCAGAGGTTTCAATAACTGATCGTTTAAGAATCGATAAGAAATTCCTGCCCAAAAATAATCATCATTTCTATTATACTTTCTAAATTTAAAATTCACATCGGTACTAGATCTTTTGTCACTACTAAACATCTGATAATAAATTGAAGGTTCAAATTCTAATCCACTCTTCTTCGGCCCTCTAAAGGTATACCCAGAATAAATTTGGTAATTTAAAAGTAAATTTGGCTCTGAAACTCGTATCGTTTTATCAAGTTTTTTATCTAAAATATTATTGGCATTAAAGCTAAAGAATGCGCCTTTGTATCTAAACAAAGCACCTACATCAAAATTATTATTAGTTGTTTTTCTATCATCAGTAACAAATGGATCAATAATTGGATTTTCGTAACTTGTGTTAAAATTATTGATATCGATTCTGAAATTATTTATGTTATATGAAATACCAAAAGATAGGTACATTTTCGAGTAATAATCTAAAACTAAATGATGTGCAAAAGATATTTTAGCGCCTGTTTGAATAGTGTTACCGTTTCTGTCTTTATAAAAAGATAAGCCAACTCCAGTCCGGTCTGCAATTCTAGCATCACCATAAATAGATTGATTATCTGGTGCTCCTTTTATCCCAACCCATTGCGTGAGTCCGTTTGCTCTAATTTTTAAATTATCTCCAATACCAGCATAAGTAGGTGATACAACAAAATTGTTATCAGCTAAATATTGCGTAAATACAGGTAAATTCAACTCTTGGCTATAACTGTTTGTTATAAACATGAGAAGCAGACCTATATATAATTTTCTTAATTGCATAATTCTTTAGTTAAGAGTTTTAATTATCTGTACAGTGTAAAATGTCCCACATATTCACGATTGTCTCGCGGTTCGTTTAATTTTACAACGTACCAATAATCTCCAGAAGGCAATTCTACGCCTCTGTACTTACCATCCCACTTCTCCCCTATATTTAAAGTGGCTATTTTTCGTCCATATCTATCAAAAATATCGAAGGTTAAGTTTCTATATTGATTGGCACAACCTGGTCCCCAACCATCTAAATTACCATCACCATTAGGTGTGAAATAATTTGGTATACATACGTCAATATATTCAAAGAATCTTGTTGCAGAAACCTCACAGCCATTTGCATCAATAACTGTAACGGTATAATCACCAGATGCGAAAATCAGGAAAGTGCTTTCATTTCCATAAGATTGTCCATTCAATCTAAACTCATAAGGCGTTGCACCACCAGCAGCCATAGCTACAATTTCGTTTAATCCACCATCTTCTAAAACTAACGCTAGAGATTGGAAAGTTTCAATGATGAAAGGAATACCATTATCCGTTATTTTGACACAACCATTTGGATGTCGTACTTCTATACTATGAGGTCCTGGAGATAAATTTTCATAAATACCCGTTCCTATTGCAAAAGCACCGCCATCTAACGAATATTCTAAAACTGAAGTATCAGTTATACTTGAATCTACAGTAACAGTAACTCGATTAGTAACTGTATTGGTATTATTTGTGGTGTCATTGATACATTCGTAATCAATATTGGCTAATGGGTCAAGAATTATTGGTTCTTGTAATGGAATAGAAAACGGACTATCGCCGCCACAGTTCCCACCATCTAAAACATAAACCATTTTTTCACCACCTTCTAACCCTGAAAATGTAAATGTTGTTACACCAACTGGCAGCGGTGTATATGTTACATCATCCAAACTTACACTATACGGAGGTTCTCCTCCTAAGATTTCTATAGTAAAAGAACCTGTTGAGTCTCCATCACATGGCGCCTCACTAATTATAGTATAAGTAAACCCTATAGGTGCTGGCTGGTCTATATCAAAATTATATGTCACATAACAACCTAACTCATCTTGTACTACAATATCATAATTACCCGGAGCTAGATTTTCAACGGTATCTGCATCAAAAAATTGATCTAACTGTGGAGATATCGCATATTTAATAGTTCCTGAGCCACCAGAAGCGTTAATCTCTAACATACCATCATTTTCTCCATTACATGTCACATCAATTGGATTGATCGTTACATCTAAAGGAGACGCAGCATTTGTTATTGGAGCCGTTGCAGATGTTTCTAAACAATCCCCACTATCCACTTGTACTTGATAATTTCCTACTGGAAGATTTGTAAATACTCCAGGACTAGTTTGACTTACTGGCGTAATAGGATTTCCAGATGTATCTTGTAATGTGAACACATAGCTACCTAATCCACCTTCTGCCATAGCAATAATAACACCTGTATCGTCTCCTGCGCAATTAATTATAGCGTTTCTAGTATCTAAATTAACAGTCAATATTGGTAATGGGTCAACCGTAATATCATTAGATACATTAGCTGAACAGCTATTAGCATCTCGAACATAATAACTATAGGTGCCATTAGCGACAGGGAACGTTACTGAAGTAGCAAACGTTCCTAAGACTGTTGTGAAAGAAGCTGTCTCGCTATATTCATAAGTTCCTGTTCCTCCAGTAGCGCTTAATGTTAATGTTGTTTGTATAGTACACGTTTGTGATGTTGCTTTTACTAAACTCGCTTCAATTCCAGTAGGTTGTGCAATAACTACATTGGCTGTAGTAAATTCACAATTATAACCATCAGTTACGACTACATTATAAGTTCCTACTCCTAACCCATCAAAAATGGGTGATGTTTGTGGTCCTGAAGAACTCACTGTTGGAGCAACCCTATTTAGCGTATATGTGTAATTAGTGCCTTGTCCACCAGTAATAGCAGTCACGGTTATGTTTGCATTGGTATCTCCAAAACATGATAATAAGTTTGGTGTAGCTGTAATTGTAGCATCTATTGGTGTTGGTAAATTAAGTGGAACACTTCCTGAAACAATACATCCTCCAGCATCTCGAACATTAACGGTGTAAGCACCAGCTGATAAATTAGTAAATGTTCCGTTAGAAGAATAAACCACTGTGGCTGTTCCTGTTAATTCATATTCATAACTTCCCCATCCTCCAGTTGCAACTGCAGTAATAATGCCTTTATCATCATCACAAGTAACATTAGATGTTTCTGTAGCCACTAAACTCAATGGTTCTGATGGAGATGAAATAATAACAGTTGATGTTGCAGAACAAAACGGACTAGCTGTTTCGGTAATAATTACAGTGTAAACTCCTGCTACAAGTCCAGTAACTAATTGTGGATTTGTTGATGTATTAGCAAATACAGCTCCTCCTGAAACAGATGAACTGTCAAAAACTTCATAAGTATACGCTCCTGAATAACCATTAAGATTTAACTCGAACGTACCATCGTTATTACCAAAACATGTTACAGCAGTTGGTGTTGTTGTAAATGTTGGTGGTACAGCTCCCGGAAGTACCACAGTAACATCTTCAGAACAACTTGTTGCTGTGTCAGTAATGGTAACTACAAAAGTTCCTGATGGTACGCCAGAAAACACACTTCCTGTTAAGGTAATTGATGCTGGGTTTGGATTTATAGCATATGTATAAGTGCCTGTTCCTCCAGATCCTGTTATAGTTATTTGTCCATCATTATCATTACAAGTAGGTAACGTTGTTATAGTAGGAATTATTTCTAAAGGCGCTTCAATATTTACTGGAACTAAATTACCACAACCGTTAGCATCTTGTACTTCAATCGTATGTGCTCCTGATGATAAATTAGAAATCGTAAATGGTGCTGTTCTTGTTTGAAAAGCGCCACCATCAACACTATAGCTATAAGGAGCAATGGCCGTTGTTATTAACGTTATATCTATTTCAAAATTACCTTCAGTAACCGTACATTGGTTATTTAATGCCGCTGTAATTATAGGTTCTGGATCTGAAGGTAAAACGATTACCGGTGTTGATTGTATACAACCATAAGCATCTTGAACATGCACATAATAACTATTAGCATCTACATTAAACGTACTAGCCGAAGCCCATGACGGATCTACAGCTATTGGTGGTGTTGCCGATGTTGTTAATTGATATAAGTATGGTGGTGTACCATTTGTTGCAATAGCACTTATTGCTCCTGAATTAGGATTACAATTAGCGTTTTGGTCCACTGCGGCACTAATACTTAAATTAACAGCAGACTCCGTTATATTAAAAGGAATTGTTACCACACTACAACCAGCATTAGGACCTGAGGTTTCTGTAATTAAAACAAAATAAGTTCCAAAAGGTAATGGCCCTAAGTTAGATACCGGCAGTGATGCACCTGCTGGTAATGTCACTGCACCACTAATAGCTGTTGAAATTAATGATAATGAATCAAAAATTTCATAATTTATATCTGTGGGTATACTATAAATACTATTTACTGTAAATGAAACATTTCCATCTGCGCTGCCTACACAAGTAATATTATTTGAAGTTAGACCACTTCCTGTTAATGTTGAATTTGTTGGAACTGGTGCCGTTGCTGTTTCATAATAACTACAACCTGTTGAAAAATCATAAACTATAAACGTATAAGTCACTCCTGGAATTAAACTTGTAATCGTTGCATTTTGACTTCCTAGTGAATCTTCAGCAACCCATGTTCCTCCTGGTGGTGGAGGTGGAATAAACCCTCTGTAAATATCAAAGAAGAATGGTCCCGTACCAATTAATGTTGTACCTATATTAACAACGGCTTCTCCTCCTGCAATACAATCCACTGTTGTGTTTATTGAAATGTCCAAATCATTTGGTGGTGATGCTACTAATACATCTTGAATCAATATTGAACAGCCGTTAGAATCAACTACATTAATTTGATATAATCCAAAATCAACTTCATCAAAAGTTGTTGAAACTGTTCCTGAAGTATTAAGCTCTGATTCAGAATAACCATTAGTACTTGTAACAAAATAATTATACGGTGCAGTTCCCCCTGTTACACTATTTACAATCACCGACCCTTTTGAAACTCCAAGAGCACCGCATGTAATAGGAAGCGCAGATGATGTTACAAGTATAGCGGTTGGCTCAGATATTGTAATGGTATCTGTATCAATACATGAATTTGCATCAGTTAAGGTAATTGTATAATCACCTGCTGGTAACCCCGATGTTTGTGTACCATAATCTGTTGCTGTTATATCATTATTAACATTAATTACAAATGGTGCTGTACCGACTGTATTGTTAATAGTTATATCTATCGCTGCATTACTATCACCATAACATAAAATGGGTTGTGTTTGTATAACTGAAATAATTTCTGGCAACGAAATGGCATTAATAGTTTGCACTCTAGATACTGCAATACAACCATTGGAATCAGTTATTTGAAATTGATACATGCCATCTGAAGCTGCCGTATGTATGAATGATGTTCCTGTTACTGTATTTGAACCTCCATAAGCTCCACTATTAAATGAAACAGCGTAAGTAAATGGTGCTGTTCCACCTGAAATGGTTCCTGTAATAATTCCTTCTGGGGCAGTTGTTGTACAATCTAAATCTTTAGTGATAACCGTACTAACTGTTATTGGTGGCAATGGCGCAATAGTAAATGATTCACTATACGTACATCCATCAGCATCCCTAACCTGGAAAGTATACGTATCTGGGCTTATTCCAGAAAAAATATTTGAAGTTTGATATGCCGTTGCAGAAACAGAAGGTGCTATAATTTGATATTCTAAAGGAAGTGATCCTCCAGTTGTTGATGTTATAGTTACATCAGACGTAAGCGCTGGACAACTTAAAGGACTACTACTAAAATCTAGATCTGTCGGCGGATTAAGTGCAGCAATTGTAATTGGAGCTGCAATAAAAGTACACCCGCTAGAATCTCTTATGATTACCGTATATGTTCCCTCAGTCAATCCTGTAAATGTTGTTCCTGATTGAAAGTTTACACCGTCTAAACTATATGCATATGGTGCCGTTCCTCCATTAACTCCTAAAACAGTAATAATGCCATCAGAAATACAACTATAAGGTGTCGTTAAGGCAGCAGTGCCTGCAACGGTAGCTAAAGTTGTTATAATCATAGATTGCGGTGAAGTAGCACATACATCTGGTCCTGTACCATACTGAACAACGACTTCATAAGTTCCATCTGCTAATCCTGTAAAAACATTTGAATTTGAGAATGTTACACCATTATCAATACTATATTCTAATGTGTTACCATTTGGATTGGTAACATTTATTGTAATTGTACCAACATCACCAGTATCAGAACAAGCTATATCTGTTGCATTAACAGTGAAATCTGGTGCAGCAATTGCATCAACAGTAATTGACGTTTCCGCAGAACAGTTATTAGAATCAACAACAGTAATATTAAATACACCTGCACTTGTTACTGGTATTATAGGCGTTGTTTGAAAAACGGTTGTACTATTTACAAAATAGAAATATGGAGATGTTCCTCCTGTTGGGTACACCGTGATTTCGCCATCTGTACACGTTAAAGGTTTTGTTAATGCAGAGGTTGCCTCTAACAACGGAGGTTCAATAATATCAATATCAACTGAATCCACACAACCATCTTCTGTAGACACATCTACAGTATAGGTTCCAGGATTTAAGTTTGAAAATGTATAATTATTTGGAGTTATTGGTCCAACACTATTTACTAAAGTTCCGCCTTGAGAAATGGAAAAGAAATATTGTGGACGCACATCATTTGCTGCGACGTCAATACTCCCAAGATCTCCATTACAAAATGGTTGCGTAATAATTGTCGAAACAGTAAAATCTGTTTGTCTTATTTGAACATCTGGTACAGTAAAAATACACGGATTTGGATCTACTCCTATTTGTTTTATATAAATGGTATAAATATTAGGTGTGTTAACTGAAAACACATTACTTGTTTGATAGTTAACGCCATCTATACTATACTCATAGCCACTAGGAACACCACCTACAACAATTTCACCTGATGTTGTACAATAAATATCTCTCGATGTTACTGTAGGCACTAATAAGTTGGTATAAACATTAAAATAAAATTGGTTGAAACATCCGCCATCATAGTTTAAAGTTAATCTGAATTGTCCTGCAGTATCTGCTATAAAATTGGGTCCTGTTGTTACTTGATTCCAAGTACAAGCGGTGTCTTCATTTGCACAATCTAGGTTAGCAACAGCTGTACAACTAGTTTCATCTAACTGTTCCCAAATAATAGATGTTGTATCGGTAATATTGGTTTCAATAAGTCTTGGACCGTTACCTCCACATAAAAATATATTTGGTAATTCTTTACCATCATTAGGACAAATAACAACTTGATCTGCAAATGGAATTACGGGGTTAGTAACGCCTTCTCCAAAAGTAATCACTTCAAATACTTGATTTGTAGATTGACAAGGTGCTATAGCAGTATTACTAACATAATAAGTACCAGTAGATGTTACTGTTATCGATTGTGCTGTACCTATAATTGGTGTTCCTGAAGGACTTGTAGACCATGAATAAGAATCATATCCATTTCCAGATGTCAATACCGTGCTAGCTCCACAAAGAATAACCTCTTCTTCAAATACACAGCTAATATCTGCTAAAAAATTAGTAGCTCCCGGTGTTAGTAAACATCCAGTATTAGTATTAAAACTTGGATCGTCTGAAATTGTAAATGTAAGGTTCAATGTCCCGTTATAGGTTGAATAAGCTTGATTACTTATTATATTAGAACAAGCATCAGTTAATAAACTACATGTTGAAACTACAGTAACCTTGAAACGAATTTCTTGTACAGGGTCATTTTCTTCAACTACAGAATTATCAACACTAAACACAAGTTCCCGCGTTGTTGGATTATAACTTTGCACCGTTACTCCTGATGGTAACAATCCTATATCCGTAGGGTAATTAAATACAATATTTGATGGAAGAATATCTCTAATTATAAGATTTGTTGCATCATCATTACCTGTATTTTGGAAGCCCAAAACATAGTTTAATTCATCTCCCAAATTTACAAGCATGCCACCAATATCATTACCTAATGCGTCCTCTACAATTTTAGTAAGCACTATATTTGGTTCAATAATATCAACAGCTAACGAGAAAAAATATGGAAAATAAGTATCTCCACTCGTTTCTAATCGAACAGTAGCAGATGTCGCATCATTAGCAATTACAGAATTTGCTGGATTTGGCACAACCATAACGCCAGTATCAAATCCTAAAGTATTTGTGCTATTGGGGTTTCTATTATTTACAGGTAAAGCACTTAATTGGGTTACGGAACTATTAAAAAAGTTTGTAGAAGGTCTATCTGCTGTAGATAAATTTGAGCCATTAAGTAATAATTGATCTCCTAAAATTGGGCTATCACCTTCCAAAGTAGCAAATGCAAAGTTTGCCCTTACTGGTGCGGGTGAAGGAACCGTTCTAAATCCAGAAACCGGAATATCTAATGCAGCATTACCACCTGAAACACTAATGGCACTAAAACCATCAAAACTTGTAATTGATTTACCTTGTAATGCTGGATCTTCATAAACAATATAAAGCGACCAGCCTGCTGAATGACCAGTATAATTCCCAAAATCTCTTGTTCGTCCCTGAGCACTAGAAACATTTGCTACAGTATATGTTCCTAAATCTGTTACTAATCCTGTAACTATATCTGTCACATCGGCATAACAAGCATATGGAAAACTATTTCCACCATCTACTGAAGTTCCATTAGCATTAAATATAACCGTTCCTACAACATCATTATATCCTCCTGAAGGCCCTCTAAATTTAACATTTGTAATAGATTCTGCTCCTTCTGTAACAGCACTCCAATATAATCCTGCGTGTATAATTTGGTAACATGCAGAGTTTGGAATTCCTAAATCAGCACTAGATGAATTAAATGTAGAAGCATCACCATCAATATCAATGTAGACCATATTGACATTATGATTGTAAACTGAACCATTATTAAATGCATTATTGTCTGGCCCCAATATATTATTTCCAATTAATTGAATATCTCCTTTTAATTCTTGATTAAATCTAGGCGTAAAAGGCACATAGTTTTGCGCAAACATTTGCAAACTCATTAAAATCAATAATAAAACAAGTCCTGTTCTTACGTAAATAGCTCTATTCATGGTTGATTATATTTATTACTTCTCTTTAGCTGGGGACAATTAAAAAGGAATATTCTTCGTTGCCTATACATAATAATATACCATTTCTTACAAAAATAGCTATTTGACTATATTTTATGTTATTAAACGGTATAAATATCGGAAATATATTTGTAACAATAAAGAGTGTTCGAATATAATGTGCAGTTTATCGATTTATTATTAATTTAATCGATATATTATATATAATTTGTAGTAATTTTATTTCAAAAAATAAAATTTTGTGTATTCAACTTATTCTTTAGTAAAGAAAACGTTATTTAGATTTAAAAAAATATCTTAAAACATGAATATGAAAAAATAGTACTTATTCTGATGTAAATATAAATTCTAAAAAGAGCTCATATTCATCATTGTTTTTTTTATAATGTGACTATAGATCGAACTATTTTATATTTTAATTTTCAATTTTAACCATTGACATTTTACCGTTATATGGTTTACTTCCTATGCTAGTATCTAATGAGGCTTTAGCTTCACCTATATAATCAAACTTCTCATAATAGATATAATATTTATTCGTATTCACATTAAAGAAGAAGTTAATGTCTTTTTGTCCCGCAGCAACTGCCTTCTCTAAAAATTCATCTCTTTTACTTACATCATTATGAACAGCAACAACTAAATAATAACCTGCTTCAACATTATTTACATCTTTTACAATTTCAATATTGCTAAGGGCTTCACCAGTATCAAAATCTTCTTTTGTTAAAGGCTCTGTACTTGGGTTTGTAAAGTTCTTAATACGTTCTAAAGTTGCTCTGTCTTTATTATATCTATCATCTTCATTATCATAAGCTGCACGCTTTATTCTTCTTCTTCTTTCAAAATCTGTAGCCTCTTTAATATCGTCTAAAGTGGATATTAAATTTTGTTTAATATTTATAGCTTGCTGTTGTTCAGACTTTAAAGCTTGAATGGTATTTAGATATTCAACATTAACCGAGTCATCTCTACTTTTTACCTTTTTAAGTCGTTCTCTATAAAGCGCTTCTATCTCTGAAATTTTAGTCTCTCCTAATATAATCGAGTTATCAATTTCAAGCTTCAAACTTTCTATAACGGCATTTTCAGCTGACACACTTTTAAATGCTTTTGGAGCTTTATAAATACCTTGTTCACTTAAATCGTTTTCTTCTTTTAATTCATTTAAGTCTTGATTTTTGCTAGCTATTTTGTCACTTAATTTATCCAACAGTGATTCCTGAGCATTTTTAAATGCTTCTGTAGATTTCTTAAACTCAATTAAAACTTCATCTAAGGCTATCTCACCTATTTTCTCTTCTTTTTCTTCTTCTATTTTTTCTTCTTCAGCCTTAACTCTTGCTGTTTCTGCTATTCTAGTTTGTTCTTCTTGTTGTGCTTTCACTAGAGCCTCTGCTGCTAGTTTTGCTTTAGCAACTTTATCAGCTTCAATTCTCGCTGCTTCTGCTATTCTAGCCTGCTCTTCTTGCTGTGCCTTTACTCGAGCATCTTCTATTTGTTTTGCTTTAGCTTCTTCTTCAGCTCTCTCTATTGCTGCTTCAGCTATTCTTGCTTGTTCTTCTTGTTCTTCTTTTAAAAGGGCTTCCGCTTCTTGCTTCACTTTTGCTTCTCCTTCATCTTTAATTCTCTCTACTTCTGCTAACTTCGCTTGTTCTTCTAATATTTTTTTATTAGCTAGTTCATCTTCTGTTTGGTTATCAACTTTGGCTGTAACTATTTCATCAGAATTAATCTCACTAATTTTAGCTTCAACTGGTTTAGCTTTTTTACGTGTTTGCGTTTTCGATGAGTTTCTTCGCTTTGCTGCATATCCTGTTTTCTTATTAGAAGAAATTAATAAGGCTTCCTCAGCATCATCGCCACTGTAATCATACCTCTCTCTATTATTGAATTTAAATGCTACCGTAATATCATGCGAATTCCCGAAGGATGACAAATCACCTATAGCCTTTTCATAATTATATTCAATAGCTATTTGTGATGTAATATTTAATCCAACACCTGCAGATAGTCCATATAAAGTATTATAACCTGCTTGTCCCCAAATTCCTTTAGGAACCATTAACATAACTAGTCCAGAGATCACTGTTTGATCTTTTTGAAACTCCGACCTCACTAATCCTGAGAATCTACTTTCATCAAAAAAACCACGACTATTTAAATAGCCTGTGTACATAATATGCCCCTGAACGCTTTGCTCTGGATTATTTTCAATCATATTTGAAGTCGTTAAATTATAGGACACCAAATTATTTATGGAAACACCAAAGTCTAAAAAACCGGTGCCATAATTTATTCCAGGATTTATTGTAATTATTGAGTTTGAAGGAAAGTTGTCAAGAGAAGCGTCTGGAAAATTAGTAATAACGCTACCTTCATTTATTCCACTTTTGTAAAATCCAAGATTCACACCAAAAGTTAAATTGCTGTCCCTACTAAGAACGGCATTATATGCAAAATTTAGAACTCCTCCAAATGTGGTTAAAACACCATAATTTTGTTGAAATAAGCTGACTCCAGCACCTATATTTTCTCGAAACCTCCCCGAATATCCAAACAAATAGGTTTGGGGCGCATCATCAAATTGAGCCCATTCTCGCTTGTTATTAAAGCTTATGTATTTATTTTGTTCTCTAACAAAACTGAAAGTTGGATTGACAATATGTCTATTAAATTTTAAAGAATTTCTAACAGGTATATTAAACGCGACAACCCCATCTTCTTGAGAATAGAGATGCTGTGTAATACAGAAAAATAAAACTATATGTAATAGATGTTTTTTCATGTTACTTGACGACTGTTATTGAACCCTTTTTTGTTTTACCATCTGGTGTGGTTATGATGTAATAATAAACGGGGTTTACAGCTGTAAAATCTAATTGATTTTCTGGCCAATTATTTTGATAATCATTTGTTTGAAGCTCAACTTTACCCTTTGAACTTAATATAACAACTTCGGCATTCGTGCCATTAACATATTTTTGAGGAATTTCCCAGGTGTCATTTATACCATCACCATTGGGACTAATTAAATTTGGAATCTTTTCAACATCTGGAAATGCAGATCTTACTACAAAAGGAAATTCTGTTGAAGCATTGCAACCTGTAGTTTGAGTAACCACAACTTTATATGAACCAGTTTGTGTTACTTCATAACTACTCGCAGTTGCACCGTTAATCGTAAAATCATTTAAAAACCATTTATACTCAGGATTATTAGCCGAAGTAGTAACGGTAGCTATTAAAGTTTCATTTTCGTTTATATTATTAATCTCGTCAACATCAATACTACTTGTAAATCCAGTAGTTTCAAGATTTATTGACGCACTAGTCATACAACTTCCTAAATCGATACTTACTGAATATTCACCCGATTCATTAGTTTCATACATCTGGCTAGTTGCTCCAGAAATAACCTCACCATCTTTAAACCATTGATAACTATTAGCATTAATAGCACTTAAAATAGTTGGTCCTTCTGTTGAACAATACGGATTCCCTAAACTAGAACTTATATTACTTGTTGAACCAGAAGAAGCTTCGGTTACTGTTACACGATTAGAAAATGAATTTGAAGTACAACTACCGTAGTTGGTTTCCACAAAATAAGTCCCAGGTTGATTTACAGATAAGGTTTCTCCATCAGCCACAAAAACAGATGTTGTTTGGCTAGTTTCTTTATACCACTTGAATGTTAATGAAGGATATTTTAAAGGAGAATCGTTTGAAACTCCTCCGGGATTATCAATAGTTAATAAATAACTCCCTCCTGAACAATAAGCACCTGAGGCAATTAAATTATTTACAGAAAATGGCGTGTCTTGTATTTTATAATACCCAGCAAAAACATTTGAACTTGAACTTATTGAAGTTGGGGAAGTACTTTTTACCCGTATTCTAAAGGCTTCTCCTGCTGTTGTTGTAGGAACTGAAAAACTAAAAGTAACTGGCGATGCTGTTACTGTTCCAGCTCCAGAAGTATAAACTGCCGTTGGATTTGAGAAACTACTATCACCATCAGAAAGTTCAACAATAAATTGATTTCCAGAACCCAACGCTGACTCTGGTGAGAAAGAAAAGGTTACATTATAAGTGTTAAATGAAGGACTTGCGCATGCTTGCGTAAAGCCCAAACTAGGCTTACTTATTACTATTTGAGCATTGGTAGTTTCATTTAAAAAGAAAATGAAAATAACAACAGTGTACAATAGCGAAAAGTTCCTCATAGTAATCTTATTTGCTTTCGTTAATAAAACTCATAGAAACAAATACTATAAAATATAGGTTCATTAGAATTTAAGGAATTTTGAAAATTTATGAGAGTCCAAACAGGAAATATCAAAGGTCTAAAGCTTTATTAACCATTTAAAATTTTTAATCCATTCTTAAATCTGGATCAACTTCGTTTGAAGCAATTATTTTATTAATTCGTAACCTAAAATCTGGTCTTCGTGTACTTCTTGTGTCTATAAAAGTTTCAAAATTATCACTTTTAGCGTAGACATTGAAAAATGCACTATTTCCATACCAATTCTCTAAGTCTTCATTATTTGAGTTGTATTCAACAAAAATATTCCCACTACAGTTGTTAAACAACATAGCGTTAAAGCTGATTTTTTCTAAGTTATCTTGATTAACTGCAATTTTTTCGTTCAAAATTACCGCAGGGTTAAATCCAGATATAACACTTTTATTCATATCAAGTAAGGCGTCTTCACCTATATAAACAGCTTCTTGAACTAAGTTCATTTTAATGTCTGATTCTAAATCTTCACTTGAGTTTAAAAATGTATTATTTCGAGCTCTAACCCATGTTCTGTTTTTAGAAAAGTCAAACTCTTCCTTTTTTTCATAAGATTTAACATACAAACATTTTGAGCTTCCACCATTTGATGAATAAGGAGATCTTACTGCTAAAGAATTAGATAATATTGCTGTTGCCCCATAATTGAATTTAAAATCACTTCCATATGTATTATAGGATACGAGCTTATTTAATTCAGCTTGTCCACCCCAAACTTCAAATCCGTTACCCGCAGAATGACTCACCATAATACTAGATAATTTAGTTTCCAACCCTACGCCCGCTAGCAGTAACCCATTAAAGTAAATATCTCCAGAAATTCTTTTTCCAGCATATTCAATTCTAGTGTGGGCTATTTCGCCAGAACTACTCATTATGTTATCACCTCCATAATTTGCATTTACATATTCCTCTGATTTCAAATTTGGAAAAAACATAGCTGCGGACCCAGAACCAAATCTGTTAACTGGAGCATTACCCATTATAATTAAACCGCCCCAGTCACCTGGTCTTTTTACACTCTGGTTTGAAGAAAAAATAATAGGGTCCGTTTCTGTTCCATTCGCTATTAATGACGACCCTCTAGAAATCGTCAGAGAACCCTTGGTTTTAAAATCACCCAATATAACAGTGCCAGCCTCAATGTTAAGTCTTGCGCTGTCTGTAACAAAAACACTCCCTAGTAAAAGATATACTTCTCTTTTGTAGAGCGTGATATTTTCTGTAATATTACCAGTCAATATTTTAGTAGGTTCTCTATATTCTCTTTGATTAGGTTTAAATTCTGTCCAATTATCTAGCCAGTTTTCTTCGCCTACTATTCCTTTTTCTTGTTGAGCAAAACTATTCGCTATTACAAAAAAAAGTATGAAAATGATTTGGGTAAAGTTTTTCATAGTCTAATATTTTTAGTTAAAAACTAAATATGATTTTGTATTACAATTAATATTCAAAAATATAAAAAAATCCATGAAATACCAATTAATTCGCTGAAATACATTAAATAAGCTATTTTTTCAAGAATAATAATCGATAAACGGCACTGGAATGAATTGAAAAGTAGTCAATTTTTGTGAAATTTTGAAGACAACGTAAAGAGCAAAAAAAAAGTTGATATCTATTTTTTAGAAATCCGCTTCTTAAAAATAAAAAGACAACGCATTCAAAAAATAAATATCAATCAAAACATTAACTCTAAAAAAGAGATAGAAATTTTTATAAAATTAGCGGAAATCATTATACTGATGAAGAGATTTCATAATTTCTTCATAAAATAATATTCCAGCAATTAAATTTCCTGTATCGGAATAAGGCAAATACTCAGCATGAAATTTTCCAGTACTTTCAAGATAATTATCAGTAGATTCAAATTGATTATCTAGCGCTTTTTTATTATCATTATTAGTTGGAATACCTAATGTAGTCATTGTTATACCTGGCTTTGTTGCAAAAGCAACATATGGTAATGTTCTAACAAGAACTTGTATTCTTTCAGAGTATAGTGTTATCAGCTGCCCTTTTTGCATCTGTTCTAACTCACTTTTATTATGATACTTTTCTATTGCAACTTTGTCACTAATGAAGCTTTTAGGTTCTTTCTTTTTCTGAGCAAAACCAATACCCGTAAAGAGAAAAAGGCTTAAACTGAATAAAATAATCTTCACTTTCATGTTATAGATTTAAGGATTTAAAAACAAATTTATGTAACTAAACGTTAAAAACAACCTTTTTATCGATTTATTTTAAATAATATATAATTATTATACGTTTTTACTTACAATAACGTATACTGAACAAATAATTTAGAAACCAAATTATGACTATTAACCTATGAAGATTCATAAAATAGCCCAATATTAATTCTTCGATACATTGAAAATCATTAGGAATCAAATAAAAATTTAAGCTAATTTTGAAATATATAAGTTTTAAGATAAGTTTTCCTGATGAGACAAACGCTATATGCTCTGTTTTCAAATTTAACTAAAGTTAAAACATGTTTAATTAGTATTTAAAAATATTAAACAAAATTAATGTCTCAATTAAATGTTAATCTACATAGCTGTTGTACATTTACAGATTATTAATAAAACTTAGATTCTCATAAAGTTTGAGTAGCGACACAATTAAAAAATTCAGAGTTCAAAAATAGTATGTCTAAATTACCTAAAGAGCATAAGTTTATTGACCTTTCAGATTATGGAAGACCAATTGCAAGACTTATAGCTAATTCTCTAAAAGAAACTGCATTAACGCCTATTCATGTTACAATAGCGTTTATTATTTCAGGTTTAATCTCAATTATTTGTATTCTACTTGGATATTTCTGGGCCGCTGCCTTTTTCTTAATATTAAAATCGATATTGGATGCTGCTGATGGAGAATTAGCAAGAATAAAAAACACACCTTCATACACAGGTCGCTACCTAGATTCTGTTGCAGATATTATCTTAAATTTTTTAATCTTATTATCACTTTGGTATACTTCAGAAACTCATTTTCTTTATAGCTTTTTTGCGTTTTTAGGGATTCAATTACAGGGCACTTTATATAACTATTACTATGTTATTTTGAGAAATAATGTCAATGGTGATACTACAAGTAGAATTTTTGAATATGAGTCTCCGGTTGCATTGAAAGGTGAAAGTCAAAAAAATGTAAATATACTCTTCGCAATTTATAAACTACTTTATGGAGTCTTTGATAAAACAATTTATACTCTAGATGCCAATGCGCATAAGTGTAAGCAATTCCCAAAATTATTAATGACAGCTTTATCGACCTTTGGCCTTGGATTCCAACTTTTGCTAATAAGTGTCATGTTAGTGTTAGGATATAAAGATTACATCGTTTCTTTCTTTTTATGGTACTCTCTAATGATTATTGTTTTTATTAGTATTAGAAAGCTATTGAAACCTTAATAATAGTTTACTTTTTGTAGTTTTTTTTACCAACATACTTTACAAACATGGGTATTCTACATAGTTTCTTGATGTTTCATAAAGTTTTATTTTCAATTCTAGACTTGACTCCAACTCGGGCTTAAGAATATTGTAGATCACCATGGCGATATTTTCTGCAGTAGGGTTTAAACTCGAAAATTCTTCTGTATCTAAGTTTAGGTTTTTGTGATCAAATCTGTCAAGAATTTTATCTTTAATAAGGTCTGAAAGAATCTTAGCATCAATCACATATCCAGTCTCAAGGTCACAAACACCAATAATCTTCACTTCTAAATCATAATTATGTCCGTGATAGTTAGGATTATTACATTTACCAAAAATCGCATGGTTTTTTTCATCACTCCAATTTTTGTTATGCAACCTGTGAGCAGCGTTGAAATGCTCACAACGTATAATAGCTGTTTTATTCATATTTATAATAATACTAGAATTTAAATTTTATCTATTTTCAAAGATATAATATTTTTGTTTAATTTTAATGTATATTCATTAAACAAAAATTAAAACGAGTAAATTAGCAAAGCGTAATACACTATTTTTGCATTAGTTTAAATTAACATGAATAAACAAGATTACAATATACATATCATCGGTGCAGGAACAAGCGGACTTGTTGCCGCCAGAGTTTTAGAAGATTATGGTTATAGCCCTATCATTATTGAGGCAACAGATCGCGTAGGCGGACGCGTAAAAACTGATATCGTAAAAGGATATCAATTAGATTATGGTTTTCAAGTGTTGCTCACAGCATACCCAGCTGCTCAGAAATATTTAAATTTTGATTTGTTAGAATTACAACAGTTTCTCCCTGGAGCTACTATTTTTAGTAGTGGTAAACAAAAAACTATTGGTGATCCTTTAAAAAATCTATCATTACTTTTTCCAACATTATTTTCTGATATAGGAACGTTTTCAGACAAATTAAAAATACTTAAACTGAATAAACTATTAAAGAAATCGACACCTACTGAAATTTTCGCCAAAACTGAAAAAACTACATTTCAATATTTATTAGATTTCGGTTTTTCAGAAGACATGATTTCTAAATTCTTCAAACCTTTTTTTAGTGGAATATTTCTAGAAGCTGAGTTAGAGACATCAAGTAGAATGTTTGAGTTTGTTTATAAAATGTTTGGAGAAGGCCTTGCTGCATTACCTAAAGCTGGTATTGAAGCCATCCCAAAACAACTAAAAGAACATTTAAAAAAAACAACATTTCATTTCAATACAAAAGTTAAATCGGTTAAAGACGGTAAAATACTCCTTACTAACGACACCGAACTAGAAAGTCACTTTACAATTATAGCGACAGAAGCGAGTTCACTTATTTCTAAACTAAAAAATCAAGAAACGGAATGGAAATCTTGTGATACCCTATATTTTGAAACCAATAGCAGAACGATCAAAAAACCACTTATTGGCCTCATAACAAATGAAAATGCACTTATTAATAACATATTCTACCATACTAGTCTTGCCTCACATACAACAGGCACGAGAGAATTATTATCTGTTACCGTAGTAAAGAATCATGGATTATCTCATAAAGCATTAATAATTCAAATTCAAAAAGAATTGAAAATGTATTGTGGTATAGATACTTATACATTTATTAAGCATTACTCTATAGCACAAGCACTGCCAAAATTAAAGGAGTTACATTATGACATGCTTCCATCTGAAACAAGATTAACTAAAGGTATTTTTCTTGCTGGAGATACACAACTGAATGGATCTTTAAATGCAGCAATGATTTCTGGCGAAAGAGCAGCATTAAATATAATACAAACCTTAGAATCTGATGTAAAATTTGATTAACTTACTTCAAAATTTAAAAACTGACTTAATCTTTAAAATAATGTTTAACTTTTAAAAAATAATTTAATGGAATATGTAATCAATTTAATCAAAATCATAATTGCGGTAAGTATTATTAATGTATGGTTATTTCGTTTTAAACAGGCTACAACTTGGAGAGGAAGCAATGCTCAAAATATGAAACAAGAATTTGAAGCATATGGTTTACCGGAATGGTTGATGTATGGTGTTGGTGGATTAAAAGTAATTCTATCTTTAGCGCTTTTGGGTTCAATCTACTATAATCAATTAGAGGTGCCTTCAGCATTTGGTATAGCATTTTTAATGCTTATAGCAATAATAATGCATGTAAAAATAAGTGACCCCTTTAAAAAGTCTTTACCTGCCTTTATCTTTTTGGCATTATCTTTAATTGTTGCTTTAGTGCAATAAATTAAAGATAAATTTTTAAAAAATAGAAAAATAGATAGCAATTTAAAATCATAAAGCAGAATGATGGTAATGATAAGATAATGGAATCTTTTATCTTGAGTCTTACCATAAAGCCAAGTAGCATTTGTATGGTAAGTCCGCCAGCAGCTATAATTCCTGCTAAAGGATTAATTAGACCAAAAAGTAATGCGATTGCTGCAACTATTTGTAGAATACCAGTTATTTTTCGTTGCACTTCACTCAATTTAAAACGATAAAACTCCTGCTTCATTTTATCAGAATACAAACAGCCGTATCCATAAAATAAAAAAGAAATTGCCAAAAAAATAATTAATATGATATGCAGAGTTTCCAAATTAAACTAATTGATATTAGTTTCGATTAGCTCACAAATTCTGACAGCCTTCCACAAGAAACTATTTATAAAACAAAATTACATTCTTTTATGTGATTATAGATAATATCTTTAACTTTATAAATAAAAACAAGTTATCTACCTACAAAAATTCTAATGGAGATCATTAGGAAGTAACTTCGTAGCGCTTTAAAAGTTCTAATGAAGTATATTCTAATGCTTTTTGAAGTGTCCCTTCAAGAACTAAAGGAGGAGCGACACCAGCCTTTTCTGCTTGTAACCAACGTGATATACATAAACACCATTTTGAACCAACAACAAGTCCAGGAAATTGCCATTGCGGAATAGGTGTGCTTAAATCATTCCCTCTCGATTTGGTATATGTCAAGAACTCTTTAGTCATAATAGCGCATACTATGTGTGTACCGGAATCTTGAGAAATAGTTCTACAGTACCCATCTCTAAAATACCCCGTTGCAGGATCTGTACAACAGGACTCTAATTTAGTTCCTAATACGTTTAATTCCATTATGTTAAAATGCGGGGTCAGGTCTTCCTTTTAAACGTATTTCGATTTTTTTCTTCTTAACCGTTAAACGTTTCATCATATCCATGATACTAGGATCTTTAGATTCCTTGTAAACTTCGTTTAAAGCTAGTATCAAACGTTTTGCTTCTCTCGATGCAACTACTCTGTCACTTGTAGACATATTACTCATTTTTGCCTTTTCAAATTCAAGTGATTCGTTCATTATGTCCATAAAATTATATTTTGCTTATTGTTTAATAAATATAACCAAACAATAAGCTAAAGTAAAGATTATTCCATTGATTATGGTTATGATTATATAGATATTGATTTTGAGTCATGTAAAAACCTAACTAAAATATTAAATTAAGAAAGGTATTACATGATAAAAGAAAAACAAATTCACATTAAATATCAACAAATACAGTTGGTTAGAAAATAAGAACTACCGTCCAATACAATATTTATATATTTTACAATTCTGTACTCAATTTGGGCAACAAATTGAGTACAAAACTTAAAGTCTGCTTAGTTATCTAAAAATTAATAATACAATACTAATTATTATTAACATCACAAGAAACCGAAGAATGTCATCATATCTCTTAAAATGTATTTGCCCTTGGTGTCTTATTTCCATATCGTTAATTTCGTTTTGCGCTTTCATAATAGAGGTTTTATTTAAAATCTAAACGACTATTAGAAAGAACGAGTCACAATGATTTGCATCAGGTTGTGTTGTAAAAAGTTTGTTTAGTGATGTTGAAGTATTTTCACTTTTATGGATATTTTGTATCATTAATGTTTTTACTAACTTCATTAGCGGAATAAATTCCCAAGTCTAATCTTTCAAAACATTCCCTTATGTGTGGTGGTGCTATGTTGGATTTTAGAGTAAATTTATCAAAAGAACGTTTAATATTAAGTAAATATTAATTTTAAATTAATTAATATCTTTTAATTTGTATGTATATTAAGTTTAATTGTACCTCCAACCAAAAAGAAATAAACTTTACCAATGAGTAAATTAAAAGGTGTGTTTAACTTATTTTTATTAAAAACCTTTCTGTAAAAAATATTAAAATATAAATTATGAAAAAAAGTGCTTATTTGAAGATGACTATAATTTGTTTTCTAATTTTCGTATCAAATTCCATACAGGCACAATACGAATCATCTATCCTTTTCCACAATACCTCGGATCAATTGGTGTATGTCTCCGATACTGATGGAAACCATATCCCTGATTACAGTTATGTAGGTTATAAAAACGGAGATGAAGCGTTACCTAACGTAGCAGTTGTAAAACAGATAAGCCCTGTGGCTGGAGATAATACAGCACATATTCAAGCTGCAATTGACGAAGTGGAAGCATTAGCACTAAATGTTAATGGACATAGAGGAGCCTTGTTATTGTTACCGGGAGAATATCCTGTTAGTGGTCAACTCATCATAAATAGCAGCGGCGTTGTACTTCGGGGTTCTGGAGATGGCGAAAATCCTGCACTTAATACAATTATTACAGGTGTTGGAAACATCCCTGATGAGCGAACACTAATTAGAATTGGCACTAATAATAAAAGTGGTTTTGGAGGACAGGTTGCAGGAACTAGGCAAAATATTATAAGCCCTCATATCCCTGCTGGTAGCAGAACTATTGAAGTTGCAGATGCATCAGTATATAATATTGGTGATAATATCATCATAAAACATCCTAGCACTGCAGCATGGTTAGAGGCAGTTGATAATGGCGGTGTTGCTACTGATGCACCGTGGGAACCTAATACAATAAATTTAGTTTTCAATAGACATATTACTAACATTGAAGGAAACAAAATTCAGGTGGCAACGCCTATTTATGACATATTAGACAGGTCTTTATCTCAATCCTACGTATATACTTATAATGGAAATAGTCAGTTAAAAGAGTGTGGTATCGAGAACCTCAGAATATTTGTAGAATCATCAGGTGTTACAGGTAGAGACCATGTCAAAACAGGTATTAACATGGTTGGTGTAGATAATTCTTGGGTACAAGGCGTAACCATTTTAAGAGTGAGTGACCAAGGAATTAAATTTGATGAGGCTACTCGTTGTTCTGTGATAGACAGCAATGTATTAGATATGCATGGTCCTATTTCTGGAGGTTGGAGATACAATTTCGAAGTAACTGACTTTTGTAACAATATTCTGTTTGAAAATTGTACCGCATCTAATGGCAGGCATACATTTGTTGCTAATGGAGCGAGTGATGTTAATGGAATTGTATTTACCAATTGTTCGTCTTCTGGAGATTATACCAGATCTGAGTCGCATAGACGTTGGGGACAAGGGATCCTTTGGGATAATATTTCTTGGAGAAAGACAAATACAACTGGTATTTTAGGGTTGCACAATAGAGGGAGTTATGGAACAGGACATGGATGGACAGTAACGAACGGAGTGGCTTGGAACATTAATGCACCCTCTAATCAAATAGCAATTCAAAAACCACCTATTGGTCAAAATTACGCTATTGGTTGTACCGCAACTGTTAATAGCGATGGTCCTTTTAATCATCCAGCAGGTCATATTGAAGGAACTGGAGAATATTTAAAAATACAATCTTTATATACCGCTCAATTTGAAGATAGAACGACACATGGTGTATTGCCAGATACACCAGGAAAATTATTTCCAAATGATTATATGTTTACAGATTCAGAAAAGTATTTAGAACTTACTTGGCATGATGTTTCTATAGAAGAAGATAACTATATTCTAGAACGCTCATCAGATGGTATTATCTTTCAGACAATTGCAACACTTCCTGCAAATACAGAAACTTATACAGATACAGATTTACAACAAGAAAACTATTTTTACAGGTTAAAAGCTACAAACACAATAGGGACTTCTCCAGCGTCTAATACAATACAAACCAATGATTACCAATTAACTACACAAAATATAGTTTATGTTTCTGCAACAGGTGCAGGATCTATGGATGGTACAAGTCAATCAGATGCATTTGGCAACTTTGGCGTTGCCATGTCTAATATCACCTCTGCTGGAGATAAACTTATAATTATAGGAACCATTTCACCAGATGGCGCGAATCTAACCTCAAAGAATGGTGCATTTACTATAGAAGGTTTGGATGCTAGCTCAACTTTAGCTGGAAACGGCGGTACTGGAAGACTCTTTACAATTAATGGAGCATCGTCTGCAGATGTAACCTTTAAGAATCTTATATTTCTAAACAACACTACCACACTTGCTGGAGGTAGTGTCTTTTTCAATAACAACGCAGGAGCTACAGCTTCCTTTGAGAACTGTACCTTTACTGGAAATTCTGTATCTAACAACGCAGGTGGTGGAGTTATATTAGCCTCCAACGGAAATTTGAACATAACAGGTTGTGTTTTTGAAAACAATACATCATCAGATAAAGGAGGAGCTATTGTCGCTGGAAATTCTGTAAATGTAAACATCTCTGGATCTCTTTTTAACGGAAACTCTGGAACTAGAGGTGGTGCAATTGCTGTAACAGGCAATGGTGTAGATTTCGTTTTGAACAACAGTACTTTTGTAAATAATACCGCAACATCTATTGATGGAGGAGCAATGTACTTAGGAGGTTCAAATGCCAACAGTAGCATTACCAATACTACTGTGTTTAATAATAAAGTAATCTACTCAACATTGAATCAATCTAGAGGAGGAGGAATACGAATTGAAGGCACTAGACCTTTTACAATTTCAAATTCTTTGATCTATGGTAACATTGTAGACGATGGGACCGGAACGAGTACATCGGATATCGGAATAGGTAATCCAGTAGAATTGACATTAGACCACTCAATTACTAAAACAATAATACCTATTTTAACTGCAGTAGGTGATGGAGGAAATGATGTGTTTTCAACATCTGTAATTGAAGCAGATTTAACATCTTCTAACTTAATGTTTAATGAAACTTCTGGGTATGTTGAATATGATTCTGTATCTAGTCCGGAAGACAGCCCTATTGATTTTGGTTCTGATGGAAATGATGCTGGTGCTTGGGACTCAGGTTTAACTATAACTTTATCTTCAGAAAAAGAAGATTTTTTAGCAACTAAACTTTCTGTTTATTATAATAAATCGTCAAAAATTTTAGAATTACAACATACAATAACAGAACCAGTATCCATTGAAATATATAATATTTTAGGAGTTAAAATTTTAACCTTAAAAGATGTAGCTCAAAATCAAAGAGTAAATGCGAATTCATTACAAACTGGTATTTATATATTAGTAGGTAAAACACCTACTAAATTTTTCTCTAAAAAATTCTTGATTAATTAAGAAGTATAATTTTACAGGAAACACTTAAAAATAAAAAACCAAACATTGTTTTTATAATTACGGATGATCAAAGTACCACCTGAATTTGACATTACCTTTAAAGTGAATTTAAAGAAAAGAAATGATTTTAAAAAGGAAGGAAAAGTAATACAATAAAATGATTTCTTCCTTTCTTTGTTAGAAATAAAACCAACCACAGTCATCCTAAATCCTATCTTTTTAGAAGAAACAAAATTAATTGTTAGCAAGTTAGAAAAACTACAAATACCATCTTTTTTTTAAATATCACTATTGATGGCTTTAACAATATTTTAAATAAGCGCCTGTTTTAATGGCGTTTATTTTGTATTGTGCTTAGTTTGTTTAACGCTTTATTAGGGAAATCAGTGATTAAACCATCTAATCCAAGATCAATTAATCGTTGCATTTCATCTTCTTTATTTACGGTCCATTTCCACACCTCAATTCCGTTCTCATGCGCAAAATTTAGATACTCTTTTGTAACCGTAGTTTCAGGACCAACT
>NZ_CAJQQI010000083.1 GCF_905480415.1 uncultured Algibacter sp.
CTAATATTTGACTTATAAATCATGGCTTTTGATAGTAATATAGAGGATTTTGATGCATTAGGAAATGAGCATATTGGTACTTCTGAAAATACACCAATGCGTCATGATGCTTTTAAATTAAATAACGAGGAAAAGATTGACATCATTAAGGATGATGTGCGTCATATCATGGAAACTTTAGGTTTAGATTTAACAGACGATAGTTTAAATGGGACACCAAACCGCGTCGCAAAAATGTTTGTTAATGAAATATTTGGAGGACTAGATCCAGACAAAAAACCAAGTGCTTCTACTTTTGAAAACAAGTACAAGTATGGTGAAATGCTGGTTGAAAAAAATATTACCGTGTATTCAACTTGCGAGCACCATTTATTACCTATAGTGGGGCGTGCTCACATTGCTTACATTTCTAACGGAACTGTGGTTGGGTTATCTAAAATGAATCGTATTGTTGATTATTTTTCAAAGCGCCCACAAGTACAAGAACGACTCACTATACAAGTGGTTAGAGAACTTCAAGAGGTTTTAAACACTAAAGATGTCGCTTGTGTTATAGACGCAAAACATCTGTGTGTAAATTCAAGAGGTATTCGCGATATTGAAAGCAGCACTGTAACTTCAGAATTCGGAGGGAAATTTAAAGACATGTCTACACGTCGTGAATTTCTTGATTATATAAAGTTAGAGACTAAATTCTGATATGTTTGATGTTTAGTCGTAAAGTTATATCAAATTATCAGCTTTACAACTAAACGATAGACCTCTAACTTTTCAAAAGAACTCGAATTTATTTCCGAAGAAAACTATAAAAGCATTAGATTAGATGTTGAATCTATTACTAATAAAATTAACGCCCAAAGAAATCACTTTCTGAAGCCTTAACAACTTAACGACAAACGACTAAACGTTTAATAGAAATGCAGTTATATCAATCAAATCCAATAAAACTATACAACTCACTTACAGGTAAAAAAGAAACATTCAAACCTATTAACGAGGGGCACATTGGAATGTATGTTTGCGGACCTACCGTTTATAGCAATGTTCATTTAGGCAATGTGAGAACCTTCATGTCTTTTGATATGGTTTTTCGTTATTTAAAACATTTGGGTTATAAAGTAAGATATGTTAGAAATATTACTGATGCTGGTCATTTAGAAAATGATGCGGATGCTGGTGAGGATAAAATTACTAAAAAAGCACGTTTAGAACAAATTGAACCTATGGAAGTTGTTCAGCGCTATACCGTAGATTTTCATAATATACTTAACACATTAAACTTTTTACCACCAAGTATTGAGCCTACGGCTACAGGGCACATTATAGAGCAAATTGAACTCATAAGTAAAATTATAGAGAATGGTTTTGCTTATGAGGTTAATGGTTCTGTATATTTTGATGTTCATAAATTCAATGAAACTTATGAATATGGTAAATTAAGTAAGCGTAAACTTGAAGATTTAATACACAATACACGTGTATTAGATGGTCAAAGTGATAAAAAGAATCCACAAGATTTTGCCCTATGGAAAAAAGCCGAACCTCAACATATTATGCGTTGGCCTTCACCTTGGAGTGATGGTTTCCCGGGTTGGCATCTAGAATGTACAGCCATGAGCACTAAATATTTAGGCGAACAGTTTGATATTCATGGTGGTGGTATGGATTTAAAATTTCCGCACCACGAATGTGAAATTGCACAGAATGAAGCTGCTAAAGGAAAAAGTCCGGTTAATTATTGGATGCATGCGAATATGTTAGAGTTGAACGGACAGCGCATGTCTAAAACAACAGGAAACACGGTTAATCCAGATGAATTATTATCTGGAAATAATAAATTCTTTACTAAAGCCTATGGCCCAAGTGTTATTCGGTTTTTTAATGCCATGTCGTCTTACCGAAGCATATTAGATTTAACTAATGATGGACTATTAGCAAGCGAGAAAGGGTTTAATCGATTAATGGATGCTGTGAATCTTTTAGATGATTTAAAAGCCTCTTCAACATCTTCAATAGGAGTTTTAGCATGGAAACAGAAATGTTATGATGCCATGAATGACGATTTTAATTCCCCTATTCTACTCGCCCATTTATTTGAAGCTGCAAAATATATAAATCAAATCAAAGAAGGCTCTGAAACATTATCTTCGGAAGATTTAGATATATTAAAGGACACTATAAATATTTTTGTTTATGATGTTTTAGGTCTAAAAAATACCGCGAAAAGCGAATCTGGAACCGATAAACTTTCAGGAGCTGTTGATGTTTTAATCAGATTAAGACAAGATGCTAGAGCCAATAAGGATTTTGCCATGTCTGATAAAATTCGTGATGAACTAGCAGAAGTTGGTATTCATCTTAAAGATGGTAAGGACGGAACGACGTTTTCTACAAATTAGTTTGATTGTTGGTCGTCGTTATGTCTTTTGTTATTAAGCTGTTTGGTTTATTACGACTTAACGACTAAGATTTCACAAATAACACATAATGAAACTACTCATAGCGCCGTTTTTATTTTTGATTAAAGTCTATCAAATATTGATATCGCCATTAATGCCTGCAACTTGTAGATACAGTCCAACGTGTTCGCATTACAGTAAAGAGGCGCTACAAAAACATGGGTTATTTAAAGGGGGTTGGTTAGCTATAAATCGGGTTTTTAGTTGTCATCCCTGGGGTGGTTCGGGATATGATCCTGTTCCTGAAAAGGATGACAACTAAAAATTTCCCTGCGCGCCAGCTCGCCTATTCTCTAAAAATGTAAACGGTATATTTTTTTAACGTTCCATCGCCTTGGGGTGGTCCGGGAAATGACCCTGTGCCTTAAAACTTGTTATAAACTCAATACATCAAAACATAAGAATAAAAAAAAAGCAAAGTTGTGAATGTTTCTTTTTAGCGGCAATTGGGGTTGCTTACTTTATGTTTCATTCAAAAACCATGCTTTTAACATAATTCCATATGTTATGTCACAAATATATAAAATTATAGATTAAAAACCAATATATTCGACAAAATGCGCATATTTTATTATTTATGATGTATTTTCTTAAAAATATATACAACAAAGTTCCAGTATTTTTGAGTAGAAGCCATGTTTTCACCCCTGCTCACTTGTTTTCAAAAAATGCACATATCACATCTTTTAACGGCCCATTCAAGTTCAAAAAAAGAGAAATAAATCCATTTATATAATTATTGTAACTTCAAGGTCATAAAACAACCCACATGAAATTAATACATATTCGTTATTCTTACTTTGCTATCATTTTACTTTTTGTTTTGGCGTGCTCTAATCCTAAAAAAGAATTTGCTACCATGCTTATTTATGGTGGCACCATTTATACTGTAGACGCTAACTCGACTACTGTAGAGGCTGTAGCCATAAAAAATAACACGATTGTTTTTGCTGGAACCTTTTCGGAAGCTGTAGAATTTAAAAATAACCAAACAGAGCTTATAGATTTAAAAGGCAAAACCATGACACCTGGTTTAATTGAAGGCCATGGTCATTTTATGGGTTTAGGTTATAATGAATTACATCTAGATTTGATGAACACGACAAGCTATCAAGATATTGTAGACGCTGTTGCAGAACGTGTGAAAACGGCTAAACCAGGAGCATGGATTATAGGAAGAGGATGGCATCAAAGTAAATGGGATTCTATGCCTACTGGACTAGTTAAGGGTTTTCAAACGCATCACTTGCTCAGTGAAGCATCACCAGACAACCCTGTTTATTTAGGTCACGCTAGTGGTCATGCAGGGTTTGCAAATGCCAAAGCGATGGAGCAAGCTGGTTTGCAAGTTTTAGCAAAAGAAGGCATCAAGAATTTCAAAATAGAAGGAGGAGAAGTTATTGTAGATGAATTTAGTAGACCAACAGGAATTTTTAATGAACGTGCACAATCTCTAATTCGTAAGCATATTCCAGAAAAAACTCCGGAAACAGACATTCAAGCTTTCAAACTTGCCGTTGAAGCGTGCCATAAAAATGGTATTACAAGTTTTCATGATGCTGGTATATCAAGACAGACTATTGCGTTATATGAAAAAATGAAATTGGAAGGTAAATTGCATACTAGAATATATGCTATGCTTACTGGCTGGGATAAAGACTTACTGAATGAATGGTATGCAAAAGGCCCACTAGTTGATGGTGATCATCTTTTAACCATCAGGTCTGTAAAATTAAATTGTGACGGTGCTTTAGGTTCCCGTGGAGCATGGCTTTTAGAACCCTATACAGATAGGCCTGATCATTTTGGTCATGAAACACTACCAATGGATTTCGTAAAAAAAACAGCTTTAGATGGTCTTAAAAATGGATTTCAAGTATGCGCGCATGCCATTGGTGACCGTGCCAACAAAGAAATTCTTGACCGTTACGAATCTGCTTTTAAAGAATTACCAGATTCGAGCTCAAATCACAGATTCCGGATAGAACATGCCCAACATTTACACCCAGACGATATTCCTCGTTTTGCAGAATTACAGGTTATTCCGGCTATGCAAGCTATCCATATGTCCTCAGACAGACCATGGGCTATTGACCGTTTAGGAGAAAAACGTATTAAAGAAGGCGCTTACATGTGGCAAGCATTACTTCAAAGCGGCATCCCAATTGTTAATGGAACAGATGTTCCTGTGGAACCTATAAATCCAATAGCTAGTTTCTATGCCAGTGTAAGCAGAAAAACGCTGAAAGGTATGCCAGAAGAAGGTTATGAACCAGAACAAAAAATGACCAGAGAACAGGCCTTAAAATCTTATACTTTAGATGCTGCTTTTGGTGCTTTTGAAGAAGATATAAAAGGATCAATTAGTATAGGTAAACTCGCTGATTTTACTATTTATAATCAGGACTTAATGACCGTAGAAGAACATGAAATTTTAAACACAGAAATTGTGATGACTATTTTTGATGGTAAAGTGGTCTATTCATTGAAC
>NZ_CAJQQI010000084.1 GCF_905480415.1 uncultured Algibacter sp.
CATCAACATTGTAAGTGTTAGCAGCTTGCGCCATAAACATCATACCTCCGAAAATTGCAATTGCAACTAAGTACTTTTTTGTTTTCATTTTAAAGGGATTTAATTAATTAATACCCAAATGTAAATAAAGACTATCTTGAAGTAAATCGCTAAATGTTAAAATTATGTTAAAAACAATGATTTTTAAAATTCACGATGTGGGTTTCCCGTAAAACCTCAAAATTTACTGGAGAATATGTTATTTATGAGTCATAAGCTAGTATGTTATTGTGTTGTTTCTATTTTATTTAAACTTAAAATACGATTGTTTACAGTATCTAATTTTATTTCAATACGATCAAAATCATCATATAAAATCGAGTCAATTTTTTCGGGCCATTCAATTAATTTCCAATACTCAGAATCTAAATAATCATCAATTCCAAAATTGTAAGCGTCTTCTAAATTATTAATTCTATATAAATCAAAATGATAAATTTTTTCATCTTTTAATTTATATTCATTAATAATTGAAAACGTTGGGCTGTTCACGTCATCATCGCTGCCTAAAATTCTAACTATGGTTTTTATAAGTGTTGTTTTCCCAACGCCCATACCACCATAGAACAACAAGGTTTTTGTTTTAGCGTGTTCTATAAGCTGTTTAGCGACTTGCTCAACCTCATTTATACCATAGCAAATTTCCAATTTTAATAAAATTTATGAGCAATATTAGTTATAATAATTGAAAAAACCAAAGTAAAAACGTATTTCATCGATGATATTTGCTTTTTGTGGAGCTATTTGGGATTAAAAATAGCAAATGGAATAACCATTTCTTCTAAAGACACACCTCCATGTTGATAGGTATTTCTGTAGTAGCTAACATAATGATTATAATTGTTTGGGTAAGCAAAAAACAAATCACTTTTTGCAAAAATATAAGAACTGCTCATATTAATAGAAGGGAGGTGCAGCTCCTTTGGATCCTTGGCTTCGAGTACATCTTTGCTGTCATAAGTTAAGCTTCTTCCTGTTTTATAACGCAGATTTAAACTGGTATCTCGATCTCCAATAACCTTAGAAGGGTTGTTTACATTTATAGTACCATGATCTGTAGTTAGAATTAATTTAAAACCTAATTGTTGTGCTTGTTGAATCATATCTAAAAGCGGAGAGTTTTTAAACCAACTCAGTGTTAAAGACCTATATGCTTTATCGTTTGATGCTAATTCTTTAACGACATCCATTTCGGTTTTAGAATGCGAAAGCATATCAACAAAATTATAAACCACAACTGTCAAATCATTGTCTTTTAGTGATTTGAAGTTATTGGCTAATTTTTTTCCATTTTTAAGATTTGTGATTTTGTGATATTCATATTTTAAATTTGTTAGGCCTAAACGTTTCATTTGAGTCTCTAAGAAATCAGCTTCATGCATATTTTTCCCTCCTTCATCAGTATCATTTTTCCAATACTGCGGAAATAATTTTTCCATATCACTTGGCATTAATCCTGAAAAAATGGCATTTCTAGCATATTGGGTAGCCGTTGGTAATATGCTAAAAAAGGCTTCCTCTTTATCTTTTTTATAATAATTACTAATAATTGGTTCAAAAACTTTCCATTGATCATAACGTAAATTATCAATTACAACTAATAGCGTCGGCTGTTCTTTGCTTATTTCTGGAGCGATCTTTTCTTTGAATAAGGTGTGAGACATGACTGGTGCATCGGTATTAGGTTTAAACCAATCCGCATAATTTTTTTCAATAAACTTCCCAAATTGAATATTTGCTTCGTTTTTTTGAGATTCTAAAATTTCGAACATACCTATATCTTCAATATCTTCTAACTGAATTTCCCAATAAATAAGCTTTTGGTATAAGCTCACCCATTCCTCATAACTATTTACCATAGATAAATCCATAGCTATTTTTCTAAACTCTTGCTGGTAGTTTGAGGTCGTTTTCTCTGACACCAGTCTAGAATGATCTAAGTTCTTTTTTAAACTTAATAGAATTTGATTTGGATTTACGGGCTTTATTAAATAATCAGCTATTTTATTTCCAATAGCTTCTTCCATAATATATTCTTCTTCACTTTTGGTTATCATGACTACAGGAAGGTTATCTTTCTTCTCCTTTATTTCATGTAAAGTTTCAAGACCAGTAAGACCTGGCATATTCTCATCTAAAAATACAATATCAAAATTCTCGTCATCCAAAATATCAATGGCTTCAGTACCGCTATTACATGTTGTAACATGATAGTTCTTCTTTTCAAGAAATAAAATGTGTGGTTTTAACAGATCAATTTCATCATCAACCCAAAGTATTTTTATCATAGTATTATATTTATTGTCTTATTAAAATAACTAGAAATAATTCCCTTTTTTTGTTTAAAAAAACGTTTTTATTTCAAATACCCTTTATGGGCTCATATCCCTATATTTGTATATATTAAATGTAAAAAATTACAGATTGAACAAACTTAAAATATTAAACGACCCAATTTACGGATTTATTACTATTCCAAATTCGCTCATCTTCGATTTAATACAACATAAATATTTTCAACGCTTACGTAGAATCACACAAATGGGGATGTCTTATTTGGTATATCCAGGAGCACATCATACCAGGTTTCATCATGCTATTGGTTGCGTACATTTAATGCAACAAGCGGTTAATGTACTTCGTTTTAAAGGGGTTACAATTTCTGATGAGGAAGAAACAGGACTTTATGTTGCTATTTTATTGCATGATATTGGTCATGGTCCTTTTTCACATGCCATGGAACATTCTATAGTTAATAATGTCTCTCATGAGGATATTTCATTGCTATTTATGGAACGTTTAAATGAGGAATTTAACGGAAGTTTAACGCTTGCCATTCAAATCTTCAGAGGTGAATATCCAAGAAAATTTATGTGTCAGCTTATTTCTGGACAATTAGATATGGATAGGGCCGACTATTTAAAGCGTGATAGTTTTTACACAGGAGTTGCTGAAGGAAATATAAATAGCGAGCGTTTAATAACGATGCTGAATGTAGTTGATGATGAACTTGTTGTTGAGGAAAAAGGCATATATAGTGTTGAGAAATTTATTATAGCTAGACGCTTAATGTACTGGCAAGTGTATTTGCATAAAAC
>NZ_CAJQQI010000085.1 GCF_905480415.1 uncultured Algibacter sp.
CTAGATTTAATCAAATTCTGAAGTAAAATGAAGTTTTATATTCGGATATTTCTGTTGTGTCATTTGTAAAGAAAAAGGCGAATCTGCTAAAAATACGAGTTGGTTTTGTTTGTCTTTAGCTAAAAATCGTTGTTTAACTCTAACAAACTCTTTATACTCATCTGTTTTAGATTCTGTGGGATCTACCCAGCACGCTTTATGCACATTTAAGTTTTCATACGTACATTTCGCACCATACTCATGCTCTAATCTATATTGAATCACTTCATATTGTAACGCGCCAACAGTCCCAATTACTTTTCGCCCATTAAGTTCTAAAGTAAACAATTGCGCCACACCTTCATCCATGAGTTGGTCAATACCTTTATTAAGTTGCTTCGCTTTCATTGGATCGGAATTATTAATATATCTAAAGTGTTCTGGTGAAAAACTAGGTACGCCTTTATAATTTAATATTTCACCTTCCGTTAACGTATCACCAATCTTAAAACTCCCAGTATCTTGTAAACCTACAATATCTCCTGGATAAGAAATATCTACAATTTCTTTTTTCTCAGCAAAAAAGGCATTTGGACTAGAGAATTTCACCTTCTTATTATGTCTAACATGCAAGTACGGCGTATTTCTTTTAAACACTCCAGAGACTATTTTTACAAAAGCCAAACGATTTCTGTGGTTTGGGTCCATGTTAGCGTGAATTTTAAAAACGAAACCACTAAATTTTTCTTCATCCGGCTGCACTAAACGTTCTTCACTTTGTTTAGGTCTTGGTTTTGGTGCTATTTCAACAAAACAATCTAATAATTCTCGTACTCCAAAACTATTTAACGCAGAGCCGAAAAATACAGGTTGTAATGTGCCGTCTAAATAGTCTTGATTATCAAAAGGAGGATAAATACCCTCTACTAACTCTATTTCTTCTCTCAAAGTATCGGCGGCAGTCTCACCAATTAATGTATTCAATTCTGGAGACGTTAAGTCATTAATTTCTATAGTTTCCTCAATATTTTTACGACTATCGCCACTAAATAAGTTTATGTTTTTCTCCCAAATATTATATATCCCTTTAAAGTCGTAGCCCATACCGATAGGGAAACTTAAAGGAGTAACTCTCAATCCTAATTTTTGTTCAATTTCATCAAGTAGTTCAAAGGCGTCTTTACCTTCACGATCCATTTTATTAATAAAAACGATCATGGGTATATTACGCATGCGGCATACTTCAACTAGCTTTTCTGTTTGCTCTTCAACACCTTTGGCCACATCAATAACGACAATAACACTATCAACAGCGGTTAATGTTCTAAACGTGTCTTCAGCAAAATCTTTGTGACCCGGAGTATCAAGAATATTAATCTTAATACCATTGTATTCAAAAGCTAAAACAGAGGTAGCAACAGAGATACCACGTTGGCGTTCTATTTCCATAAAGTCACTGGTAGCACCCTTTTTTATTTTATTGCTTTTTACAGCACCCGCTTCTTGAATGGCGCCACCAAAAAGAAGTAGTTTCTCTGTTAAAGTTGTTTTACCTGCATCTGGATGCGAAATAATACCAAAAGTACGTCTGCGTTGTATTTCTTTTGAAAAACTCATATAAAATATAAATGGGTTGCAAATATAATATTTATAAGTTCAATAGAAATTTAAACCACTTTTTAAATTTAACTGAAGAATAATGATTTTTATAAATTTACTTATTATTTTTGTCCAACTATGAAAGAAGAACATGTAATCCTTGTTAATGAACAGGATGAACAAATTGGTTTAATGCCCAAGCTTGAAGCGCATCAAAAGGCATTGCTACACAGAGCCTTTTCCGTATTTATTTTTAATGATAAGAATGAATTGATGTTGCAGCAACGCGCATTAGATAAATACCATTCACCTGGCCTTTGGACTAATACATGTTGCAGTCATCAAAGAGATGGTGAAACGAATATAGAAGCAGGAAAAAGACGTTTGCAAGAAGAAATGGGTTTTGTAGTTGATTTGCAAGAATCTATTTCATTTATGTATAAGGCACCATTTGATAATGGTTTAACCGAGCACGAGTATGATCATGTTTTATTAGGTAAATATAATAATGAACCAGTTATAAATACGAGTGAGGCAGCTAGTTGGAAATGGATGCTCATTGAAGAAGTAAAGGACGATATTGCTATTCATCCAGAATTATATACCGAGTGGTTTAAAGTTATTTTTGATAAATTTTACGAACATCTAAATATAAGTTCATAATGATAACAGTAAGTAGAAAAGCACATTTTAATGCTGCCCACAGGTTGTATCGAAAAGATTGGAGTTTTGAAAAGAACGATGAAATTTTCGGTAAATGCAACAACCCGAACTTTCATGGTCACAATTACGAACTTATAGTTAGCGTAACCGGTGAAATTGATACAGAAACTGGTTATGTTATTGATATGAAAGTATTAAAAGATATTATTAAAAGAGAAGTTGAAGATGCATTTGATCATAAAAACTTAAATTTAGAAGTTCCAGAATTTGCAGATTTAAATCCAACTGCTGAAAATATTGCTGTTGTGATTTATAATAAGATGAAATCGAAACTTGATTCAAAATTAGATTTAGAAATCACGCTTTACGAAACACCAAGAAATTTTGTAACCTATTCTGGGAAATAAATACTTTATGTTATATCCAATTAAATTTGCGCCCATTTTAAAAGAAAAAATTTGGGGCGGACAAAAATTAAAAACTCTATTAAATAAAGCTAGCGACTTACCAAATATTGGTGAAAGTTGGGAAATTAGTGATGTAGAAGGAGATACGTCTATAGTTTCTAATGGAAGTTTAATAGGCAAATCTTTGAAAGATTTATTAGAAACATATAAATCAGATTTATTAGGAGAAAAAAATTATAAGGTATTCGGGAATAAATTTCCGCTTTTAATAAAATTCATAGATGCGAAAGAAGATTTGTCAATTCAATTGCACCCTAATGATCAACTTGCAGCAAAACGCCATAATTCATTTGGTAAAACAGAAATGTGGTATACATTGCAAGCAGATGAGGGATCCAATTTAATAGTTGGTTTTAATCAAGACATGACGCCCGAAAAGTATTTAAGTCATTTAGAAAATAAAACACTTACAGAAATATTAAATTTCGACAATGTAAAAGTAGGTGACACTTATTTTATTGAAGTTGGTCGTATTCATGCTATTGGTGCTGGCGTTATGGTTGCAGAAATACAACAAACTAGTGATATTACGTATCGTGTTTATGATTGGGATAGAGTTGATGATGATGGCAATGAAAGAGAATTACATAACGATTTAGCTATTGATGCTTTTGATTTTAATATGCCAGATGATTTTAGAGTGGCATACTCTAAAACAGAAAATCAATCTAATCAGATGGTAAGTTGTCCTTATTTTAAAACAAGTTATTTGGAAGTAACAACTACTATAAAAAAAGTAAATAATAAAGATTCTTTCTTTATTTATATATGTGTTGAAGGCAGCGCCACTATAACGTATAATGAACATTCTGAAAATATAAAAAAAGGAGAAACCATATTGGTGCCTGCTTCAATAAAGCACTATGAAATTAATTCTAAAAAGGCTACGCTATTAGAAGTTTATGTGTAATTTTGCAATCAAAATAAATTAAAAAATTATGGCAAACGTTAGAGATTTAAAAAAAGATATAAATTACGTTTTAGGTGATATTATAGAAGCAGTTTATGTTTGGGAATATTCAAATACAGATAAAGACACTAAGAAAAGTGAAGGGATTATTGATGAGGCCATTGAAACTTTTGACGAATTAATAGCTAAAGTAAATGCTAAAAATGTGGAAAATGCAAAAGCACATTTTAAAGCAATTAATGGTGAGCTAGAAACAAAAGGACGCGCTTTAATTGATAAGATTAATAAATTAGGATAAAATTTTTAATTGTGCTAGCAAATATTATATTTGCAGCCGTTAAAAACGCCGATGTAGCTCAGCTGGCTAGAGCAGCTGATTTGTAGTCAGCAGGTCGTGGGTTCGAGTCCCTCCATCGGCTCTAAAGTAAAAAGCCTTTCCATGATGTGGAAAGGCTTTTTTTATGTAATTTTCTTATCGTAAGAGGTTTAGTTATCTGTTTCTGTACTTTTAATGGTATTGATAAAAGTGTTTAATTCTTTCCCATATTTAGAGGCTTTAACTTTAGGTGTTAAAGAATTATTTATGGTATCTAAATAATCGATTCTAGCGTTATAGATTTCTGTTAACGCTAAATAAGGAGCAACTTCGCTGTTCTTATTATTTAAGGCAAAATTTACAGTGTATAAATATTTGCGCTTAAGCGAATTATTACTTTCTTTTATTAATATATTGAGTTTAGCTGTATCTCCTGCTTTTCGGGCTTCAAATTGCTCTTTAAAATTATATAAGTATCTATTGTTAATTTTATCAATAACAGTTTGGTACTCTTCTAAAGTTTTTTGTTGCTCGGAACCTTTAATCTCAAATTCAAAGGCAAAGTTTTTTAGCGTGGTATTAATTTCTGTAATGCCTTTATCAGCAAAAAATGTAATTCTATCTTTTTCAGCACTATTTTTGTCGAGATATAAATAAAAAACTTCTGGACTATCTAAATCACTATGTAGTTCAATATTTGTATTACCATTAACAACTAATGAGTCTATGATTACTAATGTAGTGTCTTCAACCTTTTTAAGATAAAGCGTTCCTTTTTTTAAGCCTTCAATATTGGCTTTTACAGTTAAATCATGTTGCTCTTTACCACACGCCATTAAAAACAAGGCTAATAGTACAAGTGATATTTTTTTCATAGATTTTTAAAATTGTTTTAAAGAAGCACAAATATCATACAATTAAATGTGAATTACTAGTTGCACATTATTATTTTATAATTGAACAGGTTTGTTTAACAAATCAATTAAATATTCTGTATTCAAGTTTGGCACGAGAATTGATATTTAGTAAATAGGATTACATTCGTTATATATGTTTATTGAGTGGTTACTTTAAACTTAAGAATTGTAATTCATATTTTGGTTGGTTAGTTAGTAAAAAAGCATCCTATTTTAGGATGCTTTTTTTATGCTATTTAGTTTGGCTTTATTAATATTCATTTTTCATAATGATGTATTTCATCGATATTATTGTCTAATTCATCTATAAATGTTAAAATTTAATGTATTTCATCGATTTTAAATGTATTTAGTCGTTGTAATATGTTTCATAAGTATATATTTGGAGTGTACTAAATAACACACTTTTTAGTTCAATGGATTAATTAATTAATATTTGCATTGTGGTGTTGAAATGGAAACCCCAAATCTGACATCATAATATAAAAAGCAAATTGAAGAAAAACCGAGTTTGAGGGAACTCGGTTTTTTTATGCAATAATTCGAAATGTTAAATTAATTCGTTTTCCTATATTTCTTTTAGTTTTTGGTATGTGATGCAACCAATTAGTTTGAGTTTCTCCTTGCATTAATAAAAGGCTTCCATGTTGGAGTATGAGTTTTGTTTTAAGAGTTTTATCCGTTTTATGTTTCATATGAAAAACTCTTTCCACTCCTAACGAGACAGAAGCTATAATTGGATTTTCTCCTAGTTCTTTTTCATTGTCTGCATGCCAACCATTACTATCATTTCCGTCACGATATAGATTCGCTAAACAACTTGTGAATTTAATTTTCAGTTCTGTTTCAATTTTATTCTTAATGTCTAACAAAACACCTTCAAATATATTCGGTTGCATTACAATATTACTGTACTTATAGTTGTTTTTGTTAGTAGCATAAAAAGCGGTTAAGCGCGGTTGTAAATATGTTTTTCCATAAACAGTTATGGTATCTTGTTTCCAATCGATTTGATCTAATAGGCTACTGAAATGATTATCTGCTTCATTTATGTTAATGAAATTGGGATAGTAAGTTACTTCTGCATCTTTCAGATTTAAATTTATAGGACTTTCGAATAGCATATTATTTTATTTTCTAAATTAGCGTAATTCAAAATTAAAATGAAGTATACTTTAACTTTTTTAATCTGTTTTGTTTTTTCTAGTTTTTATGCCCAACTGCCAAATGGGTTTATTTATGCAGAAGACGTTATCCCTGATTTAGAAGTTGAGCTTCGCTATTTTACTTCAAACAACTTTGTTGGACAACCTATTGAAGGATATCATTCTAATAAGCTCATATTGACTTTAGAATCTGCCCAAGCTCTAAAATTGGTTCATGAAGCATTGCAAGAGCAAAATCTATGTTTGAAAGTGTATGACGGTTATAGACCACAAAGCGCTGTTAACCACTTTATAAAATGGGCGAGGGATTTGGATGACACGATTAATAAACATACGTTCTATCCAGATGTTAAAAAGAGAAACCTTTTTAAAGATGAGTATATAGCTTCTAAATCAGGACATAGTAGAGGAAGCACATTAGATTTAACTATTATTGATGGTAATACTGGTATTCCATTAGATATGGGAAGTGCCTATGATTTTTTCGGTCAAGAATCTTGGATTGATTATACGAACATCACAGAGAAGCAAAAAATAAATAGACAATTGCTTCAAAGATTTATGTTGAAATTTGGGTTTAGAAATTACCCTAAAGAATGGTGGCATTTCACACTTCGAGGTGAGCCATTTCGAGATACTTATTTTGATTTTGCTGTAAAATAAAAAACTGCTTTCATTTAGAAAGCAGTTTTAATTAGTTTGATTGATTTGTAGTTTGTGTTTATTCTAAATCTTTACTTATACTTTTCTGTTTTTCGGATTGATGTTTTGCATACACATACCATTGCTTAAAAATCATTTCAACAAACAATTTGAAGCATAAAACAAATCAAATATTATAATCTAAACTAGTACCAACGTTTTTTTTTCTTTTTAGACGCTTCACTTTTTCGACCTTTTCTATGTTTGCTCCCTGTTTTTTTAGACTTGTGAATAATGGGTTCTGCTTTAGGGTCTAAAGGATATGGATGGTCTTCTATAACATCCAATTGTATTTGAATGAGTTGTTGGATGGTTTTTAAATAACTTTTTTCATCAGCAGAACAAAGTGAATATGCCATTCCCGTATTTCCAGCTCTGGCCGTTCTTCCAATTCTATGCACGTATGTTTCTGGTACGTTAGGTAAATCAAAATTTACTACTGCATCCAAATCATTAATATCTATACCACGGGCAGCTACATCGGTAGCAATTAAAATATTTACTTCGCCCGTTTTAAACCTGTTTAAAGCATCTTGTCTGCTAGTCTGACTTTTATCACCATGAATACTGTCTACTTTATAATCATTATTTAAAAGTGTCTTTTCTAATTTATCAACACCATATTTTGTACGTCTGAAAATGATGATATTGCCTTTAATGGTGTTTCTAAGTAAGTGTAAACACAATTCAATTTTACTTTTTTTAGGAACAAAATATAACAATTGAGCAACATTTTTTGAAGTAGAAGAATTTTGAGCCACTTCAACACGTTCAGGTGTAGTTAAGATAGAATTAGCTAATTGCTCTACTTTATGAGGAATTGTTGCAGAAAACAAAAGGATTTGTTTTTCCTTAGTACATAAGCGTTCAATCTTTCTTACATCATCAATAAAACCCATATCTAGCATTAAATCGGCTTCATCTAAAACTAAAGTTTCTACATAATCTAGATTAACTAAATCTTGTTTATGTAAATCCAATAAGCGCCCTGGAGTTGCAATTAAAATATCAACGCCTTTTTTTAAAGTATCTTTTTGTGGCTCAAGAGATGCGCCACCAAAAACAACAGTAGTTCTTAGGTTGGTATGTTTGCAGTATGTTTTAAAATTATCTTCAATTTGGATGGCCAATTCTCTGGTAGGACTTACAATTAAAGCTTTAATGGTCTTTCCTTTTTTTGGAGCATCTTGTTTGTCTAATAACGATTGTAAAATAGGTAGAGCAAAAGCTGCCGTTTTACCTGTTCCTGTTTGTGCAGAAACAATCACATCTTTTTTATCTAAAATAAGAGGAATGGTTTTTTCTTGAACTAAGGTTGGATTGTCATATCCAGCTTCTGCAACGGCACGTAAAAGGGGTTTGCTTAATTTTAAATCTTTAAAAGACATCTATAATATATTTGTCGCAAAGATATGATAAACGAGTTCAATGCTACTTTAAAAAAAATTTCAGTTTATTTCTTTTTCGTTCCGGTAGCGCATTATTATCCATAATTAATTTAATATGGTCTCTGTTTTTTGATTTGTTATACAACAAATCAAAAAACTGCCATATACTAATGCTGTTTTTAGCTTTTTCAACTAACTTAAAAGTGTCACCAGTTTTAACAAAACCTGCTTCTAAAACGCGAACATAAGTTCCAGGATAACCATGCTCAATAAATTGCTTTAACACCTCTTGAGTGCCAAATTTTACTCCAAATTTAAAGCAAGGTTCTCTGGGTTGCGTAACTTGAACAAGTGCTGAACTTATTTCATAAATATCACCTATGTGAATGTCTTTTTCATTTAATCCAGAAACAGTAAGATTTTCACCAAACATGCCTAACTCCCAATTTAGATTAGGATATAAGTTTTTCCAATACTCATATTGATTTTTAGAAAATAAATAACAAGCTTTAAACTCACCACCATGATGCTTCCTGTCTGAAACTTCATCGCCTTTTACATCCTCTTTTCCTAAATAAATAGGTTTATTTATAGGTTTTTTGTAAATCCCCGTAAGGACTTCTTTCTCATTCCAAATAATGGTGGTTGGTTTAGATATGTTTGTAGATCTGATTTTCAAAAGGTTTGCTTAAAGTGCGTTTTAATGCTTTTTATATATGGTTGTACACTCATTTTTTTACATGTATAATGGTGTGTGTTTCAGAGGTGTTGTCTGACTTTTTGTAATTTTTTTCTATAATGTCAACTACTGACATTTGATTCAATTCTAATTCCCTTCTTATTGTATTAATTTCGTGGTAATAAAAATAGGATCTGTAACCTGAGTTACCGGTTATAAATCCTGATTTTTCAGGGTTGCCAGAAATAAAACTTAAATATAAAATGCCGTCATTTGCTAATAATTTTCCACAATCATAAATAAGTTTCATGCAGTCGGGTTTTGATAGATAAGGAATTGTAAATCCGCAGATTATTCCGTCATATTTATTGTCGATTCTTTTAAGGTTTCTACAGTCTAAAACTGTAGTTTCTATATGCGGATTATTCTTTTTAGCCAAATCAATCATTTTCTTAGAAACATCTGTTGCTAAAACCTTTAGATTAGGATTTATTTCCAAAATATGTCGCGTAATGTTTCCTGGTCCACATCCAATTTCAAGTACAGCAGCATCTTGTTTAGATAATAAATCACAAAATTTCTTATAGGTATCATCATATAGCCCAAAATCCATGAATTCATCTTCATAGAGTTGAGCAATATTATTCCAAGTTTTATGTGTTTCTATGTATCTATCTTCCTTTCGGGTAAATGACATACAATGCTCTTTATGAATATAAATTGTATTGATATAGTTTATATCCGACGTTAAACGAAGTTAGCTAATTTTTATGATAAAGTTAAGATTCAATTCAAACAAAAAAACCACCTTGTTTTCACAAAGTGGTTAGATTTATAATTTTATAATACAGTATCTTTTAGTTCACAGAAATTAGTGCAATATCAAAAATAAGTACAGCACCTCCAGGAATAGAACTTCTACCTTTGTTACCATATCCTAAGCTAGAAGGTATTAAAAGTATACCACTTCCGCCTTCTTTAAAATAAGTGATGCCCTCTGTCCATCCCGCTATAACTTGTTGTAAGCTAAATGAAATACCATTAGCATTGCTTTGATCAAAAACAGTCCCATCGGAGAAATAGCCTTTGTAAGCAACCGTAACATTATCTGTAGTTGTTGGTTGTGTGCCAGTTCCAGGAGTATCAATTACATAATACAAACCCGAGCTGCTTTTCTGTGCAGTTAAATTGTTCTCTGCAATATAAGTTTGGATGTCTAGGTCGTTTTCTACTGTAAAGTCCTTGGATGCATCTTTTGAGCTACAAGCTGTAAATAAAACTAGAGTAAAAGCAATTAATATGTTTTTCATAATTTTAATTTTTGGCAAATATAGTAGAATAAATTTGACACGATTATGTTTTTTTGAGATTAAAGTTTAGCTATTTAGTTTTCTTTCATTCATTAAAATAGTGTTTACCGCTTGTTTGTATTTAAACGGATTGGTTGCTTTTTTTATAGCTTTATATGTTTTTTGAGGATTTGAACACGATTGAGAAAAGAATTCCCAAAACCCTAACATTTTCATTTTAATAGGCGTAGGCCCGGAAAGATAGTCGTCGTATTGTGTGTATATGGTATTATGGAATTCTTCAAAAATATCCCAACGGTTTTTAGGGTATTCTGCTGTGTTATTTTTTATCATTTGTGGTAGAAACGGGTCGGCAATTAAACCACGACCAATCATAAAATGATCTAAACTCGGGAAACGTGCTTGCATGGTTTTAAAAGTATGTACGCTTGTAATATCTCCATTATAATATAATTTGTGTTTGGTTTTGGTAATACAACGTTCAAAAGCATCTAGATTTACGGGCCCCTTATAAAGTTGTTTTCCTATTCTGGCATGAATAGCAATATTTTTTAGTGGGTATTGGTCTAAAATAGGGAAGACGTCCAAAATTTCTTTGGCATGATCGTAACCCATGCGCATTTTCATGGATACTAAAATATCGGTTTCGTTGTGTGCGCGTTCTAAAATATTATTGATTTTTGTAGGGTTACAAATTAAACCCGAGCCCATGCCAGATTTTGCAACCATGGGATATGGGCATCCTAAATTCCAGTTTAATTCTTTATAACCTAAGCTTTGTACATACTTAGCAACAAATAAGAATTCCTCGGCATCGTTGGTTATAATTTGTGGTATAACCTCTAAAGTGCTATTGTTTTCTTTTAGTAAATCGTTTTGATATGAGGCTTTAATTTTAAACTTACCATTAAGCCTAATGTACGGTGAATAAAAGGTGTCGATACCGCCAAAATAGTGATGGAATGCATTGCGAAATCTAAAATCTGTAAATCCTTGTAATGGTGACGAAAGTAATGTGAAAGCCATCTATAATTTATGTGGCGTAAAGATAGGGATATCTTTTTTTGAATGACAGAAAGTTTCGGGAGTATGAAGCGGTGTTTTTTAAATGTTTGTTTAAGACAAAGTCAAAGTCAAGTTTCAATATAAGCAAAAAACCACTCTGCTGAAGCGAAGTGGTTTTGAGTTTATAATAGTTCCGCGGAAGCGAAAAAAATTAAAGTATTAATTTAAGAGATTGCAAAATCCTGCGTCCTCTCAATGATGTCAACTTATTTTATCATCTCGTAACTACGTTTGATAAAGTTGGTTAATTCTTCACCTTTAAGTAAACCTTGAGATAACCTAGCCAAATCTAAACTTTGCGTAATTAAACGCTCTTGTTTCTTTTTGGTTTTGGTACTAAGAATTTCACCAACCAATTCAGAATTTGTATTTACTACTAAGTTGTACATTTCGGGCATGCTTCCAAACATATTCATACCGCCACCGCCGCCATTGGCTTGCATTTCTTTCATTCTACGCATAAATTCTGGTTGCGTTATGGTAAATGGTGATTCGTTACTATCCATAGCTTCTAATTGTACCATGAATTTATCAGAAGGAATAACTTCTTTTAATAATTCATCTAAAGCTTTGGTTTGATCTTCATCTAATTTAGAAATTGTTGTTTCATCTTTCTTAATTAAATTATTGATGTGGTCGCCATCAACACGAGCAAACGTTACGTTTTCTTTTGTGCTTTCTAACTTTTGAATTAAATGTGATATAATTGGAGAGTCTAACAATAAAACCTCGTAATCTTTAGATTTAGCCGATTCAATATAACTATGTTGAGCATCCTTATCAGAAGTATAAAGAACTACTAATTTACCATCTTTATCTGTTTGATTTGCTTTTATCTTGTTGAATAATTCTTCATACGTATAATATTTACCATCAACAGTTGGGTATAAGGCAAAGGCATCTGATTTTTCAAAGAATTTTTCTTCGGAAAGCATTCCGTACTCTATCACTATTTTAATATCGTTCCATTTGGCTTCAAAATCCTCACGGTTAGTATTGAATAACGATTTTAATTTATCGGCAACTTTTCTTGTGATGTAAGATGAAATCTTTTTAACAGCACCATCAGCTTGTAAATAAGAACGCGATACATTTAATGGAATATCTGGTGAGTCAATAACACCACGAAGCATCGTTAAAAATTCAGGAACAATACCTTCAACATTATCAGTTACATAAACTTGATTTTGATACAGTTGAATTTTATCCTTTTGAATTTGCATATCGTTCGACATCTTTGGGAAATATAAAATTCCTGTCAAATTGAATGGATAATCTACGTTTAAGTGAATGTTGAATAATGGCTCTTCAAATTGCGATGGGTACAACTCTCTGTAAAAGCTACTGTAATCTTCATCTTTTAAATCTGCTGGTTGTTTTGTCCAAGCTGGATTTGGATTGTTGATTACGTTATCAACAGTTATTTGTTTGTGTGGTTCGGTAGTTTCTTTACCGTCTTTATCTTTTGTTGTTTTTGGCTCGTGCTCAGGATCGTTTATTTCCTTAGTTCCGAACTTAATAGAAACAGGCATAAACTTGTTATACTTTAAAAGTAACTCACTAATTCTACTTTCTTCTAAAAACTCAGTAGAGTCTTCAGCAATATGAAGAATAATTTCTGAGCCCCTGTCTGTTTTGTCAGAAGGTTCTAATGTAAATTCTGGTGACCCATCGCAAGTCCAATGAGCAGCGGGTTCGTCTTTGAAAGATTTAGTAATGATTTCAACTTTTTCAGCAACCATAAAGGCTGAATAGAAACCAAGACCAAAATGACCGATAATCCCTGAATCTTTAGCAGAATCTTTATATTTATCTAAAAACTCTTCAGCTCCAGAAAAAGCAATCTGGTTGATATATTTTTCAACTTCTTCAGCTGTCATACCTAAACCTTGATCTATGATATGAAGTTTTTTACCTTCCTTATCAATTTTAACTTCAATCTGTGGGTTACCATATTCAACTTTCGTATCACCAACATGAGTGAGGTGTTTTAGCTTTAATGTTGCATCTGTAGCGTTACTAATTAGTTCACGTAAAAATATTTCGTGATCGCTGTACAAGAATTTTTTAATGAGTGGGAAGATATTTTCTACCGATACATTAATGTTTCCTTTTGTCATGATATATAAGTTTTATTTAATTTATTATTATGCTTCAGTAATAGTCAACAAAAATGCCAATTGATAAAATATGACAAACTGACACAATTTTTTTTCTTAAAAAAAGAAAAATTCAAAAGATAAATTTCAAAACACAAAAATATGTTCGGATATAGATTTGGAATTTGGTTTTTTATAATTTTGGAATTTAATAGTATTATTTTGTACTTTGGTTATTCTAATTAATAGCAACATATGTATAATTCAAAAATAATAGGACTAGGTAAGTATCTACCGGATAATGTGGTGACTAATGATGATTTATCTAAAATGATGGATACCAATGATGAATGGATACAAGAACGTACTGGAATAAAAGAGCGTAGATGGATTCCAGAAGGGTCTGAAGATACATCGGCAGTAATGGGTGCCAAAGCTTCAAGAATGGCAATTGAACGATCTGGATTAACTAAGGATGATATCGATTTTATTGTATTTGCAACCATGACACCAGATTATTATTTCCCTGGTTGCGGTGTGCAAATTCAAGACATGCTTGAAATGAAAAACGTTGGAGCCATTGATATTAGAAATCAATGCTCAGGTTTTGTTTATGCCTTATCTGTTGCTGATCAGTTTATAAAAACAGGAATGTATAAGAATATTTTGGTTGTTGGAGCTGAATATCATTCCAATGGATTAGATAAAAGTACACGTGGACGAGGAGTAACTGTAATTTTTGGTGATGGAGCAGGAGCATGCGTGTTGACTAGAGAAGAGGATACTACAAAAGGAATTTTATCTAGTCATTTACATAGTGAAGGAAAATATGCAGATAAGCTAATTGTTGAATCACCTAGTATTAAGCATTGGGTTCCAGAAATTTTGGCATCAGAGGAAGATGATTTATCATATTTCCCTTATATGGATGGCACTTTTGTTTTCAAACATGCTGTAGTGCGTTTTAGCGAAGTGATTATGGAAGGTTTAACAAAAAACGGCTTGCAGAAAGACGATATAGATATACTAATACCACATCAAGCGAACCTTAGAATAGCACAATTTATTCAGAGAAAGTTTGGGTTAAAAGACGACCAAGTGTTTAATAATATCATGAAATATGGTAATACTACTGCAGCATCGATTATCATTGCACTTACAGAGGCTTGGGAAGAAGGTAAAATAAAGCCAGGAGATAACGTGGTATTGGCAGCTTTTGGTAGCGGCTTTACATGGGCGAGTGCTATTATTAAGTGGGCATAAAAATAAAAATGTGGGCGTTGGCAGGCAGGCAGTTTACCTAAAGGGTCGCACTTTTTGCTACAACCTTTTGCGAAAAGCAAAAGGATTTTCACTACATTCCCTAATGCGTCATCGTCGAACATGATAGACTTAAATTAAGTCAAAGCACAGTTATAAATTAATATTCAAACGAAAAACCCGAAGCTTAAAGTTTCGGGTTTTTCTTGCTATTAATCAACTTCAACTAACACTAATGTGAAGAATCTTAATCTATTAGTCGTATAAGTTTAAATAACATTTCATAGATAAATAACATTTAACGTTTGTTAACAGTAAAGAAAAAAACTCGAAACAGGTTTCGAGTTTTTTTAATACAAATCTTTATTACGAATCTGTTTTTGTAGACGACTAACTCTAAATAATTAAAATTTCGTTTTTGGTTAGATTGTATGTGTGCGTAACGTTATTTTATTATATGTTATTGTGTTGATTATCAAAATTTAACATATTTTTTAACATTTTAATGATAAAGGGGTAATAAAAAAACAAAACCCATAAGCATTAATGCTTACGGGTTTCTTATTTAATAATCTTACATAAACACTAACCATTAACTATTATGCAGGCTATTAAATTTTTATTTTTAGAATCCTCCGCCTCCAGATTTTTCATTATTATCCCTTTGTTTACGAGATTTAGCGCGATATTTCCCTCCTCCGAAACGGTATGCAAAACCAATTTGTACGGTATTGCTTTCCCAATTAAATTCTACGTCTTGCTCAAAAGGTTGTACACCAGTAGCTGAGAATCTTTGAGTGTTAAAAACATCGTTATAGCTTAGACTAAATGTTCCTTTACCTTCCATAGTTGTATAACGGGCACCTAAATTTACAAAGTACATGGGTTTTGTATTAAACTGTAGTCCTTTTTCTTTTCCTTTATAAAAAGCAAATGCTGTTAATGTAAGAGCCTTAGTAGCTTTAAAATTGTTAAACATTCTAAAATTCCAAGTTATATTATCAACTTCTTTAATATCTGTAGTGATATCCGAAACGGTAGCCGTCTCTATAGGTGCAGTTAGTCGTTCTGCAATTCCTTTTTGGGTTTGTGAAAATATATCGAAACTTCCATTTATACTCCACCATTTTGTTGGTCTGTAATTAGTAGATAATTCAAACCCATAGGCAGAGGTATCATCAAAGTTATCACGAATCATAATTACTTTTCCAGAGTTTATATCGGTTCTGTCTATAAATAAAGCTCTATTTATTTCATCAGAAATGGCACGATAAAACACACCTCCAGTAATGCTACCTTTGTTATTATTTAAGTTTCTAGTGTAATTAGCTTCTAACGAATTGGTAAATTGTGGTCTTAAATCGATATTTCCGAATTGAGAAACTAATGGGGTACTCCATCTTTTTATTGGGTTAACCTGTCCTACACCTGGGCGATCTACACGACGACTATAACTTAATTGATATGAGTTTTTATCAGAAGGTGAATAAGTTAAGAATGCCGAGGGGTATATTTCGAAGTAGTTGTTTTTAAATGAAATCGGAGTGCTAATATTAGAGCTTATTTCGGTTTCAATAGCAAGAGCATCTACGGCTACATTTTCTATACGAGCTCCTATTTTATAGTTCCATTTTTCTATTTTTTTACTATAAGTCGCGTATGCAGAGTAAATATCTCTAGTATAATCAAAATCTGTATTTGGTGTTGGTCTATAAAGACCTTGTTCGTTTAAAGTTTCTCCTGTTGAAGCAAAGGATACATCCGAATTAAATAACCTAGCCTGTAAACCAAGCTCTAATTTGGCAGTTTCAGATAATGGATTTACATAGTCTAAATTTGCTGTTGTGCTCGTTCTGTCTGTAAAATTAAAATCGATATAGTTTTCCTGAGACCCTAGTAGAAATGTATAATCAACAGGGCCTTCATCATTGAAATTATTATAATCTACTTCGAGTTCAATATTGTGTCCTTCTTTTTTGAAATCTAATTTATAATCAAAATTATACTGTTCCGAATTATTATCGCTCATGGTATTAAAAAGTTGGCTTTGATTAAAAGAAGGGTTATTATAAAAGAATGCATCCGTTTGTCCTTCAAAACCAGAATTGGATGTACTTCGATTTGTAAACATCGAAATTGTATTTTTGTCATTTAGATAGATATCTACTCCAACTTTATATAAATGATTTTTTCTATCATTTAAAAATTGAAAAAATTGTTCAGAGTTATTAGACGGTCTAAAGATATTTCCAACATTTACTCGTTTTGCTATATTATTACTGTAGCTACCGTATAAATTAAATTTACCATTTCTATAATTCATATTTAAAGAACTATTGAATTTGGCTTCTTTTTCATGACTTAAATTAACACTAGCACTACCATTAAAACCAATCATAGTGTTTTTGTGTAGCACGATATTAATAATGCCACTCATGCCTTCTGGATTGTATTTTGCCGATGGATTGGTGATTAACTCAATTGATTTAATTGCTGATGATGGAATTTGTTGAAGCAATTGATCTGTTGGTATGTTAGATATTTTACCATCTACCATGACACGCACATTAGAGTTACCACGTAAACTTATTTCTCCAGATTGTACATCGATATTTACTGATGGGATTCCTATCATTAATTCTGATGCAGTACCAGTGGCAGCTAAGTCTTTACCAATAGTTATAACTTTCCGGTCTACCTTTTGTTGAATAGTAGAAACTTCAGCAACTACAGTAACGGCATCTAAGCCTTCAACTTGTTCTTCTAGTAAAATATTTCCTAAGTTAACTTTGTAGTTTCCTTTACCAAAATGAACTTCTTTGTTATAGGTTTTATAGCCAATATACTGAACACTTACAATAATATTTCCTTCTATAATTTTTCTAATTTCAAAAGCACCATCCTCTAATGTAATACCTCCAGTTAGAATTTCACCAGAAATATTTTTAATAATGATGTTTACGTATGGTAAGGGTTCCCTTAAAGTTGCGTCTAAAACTTTACCTGAGATAGTGCCTATTTTGTCAGTTTCGGGGTCTGGGTCTGTTGCATGTACTGCTGTAATTGAAAATAAAACAGCACATAAAAAGAGTAGTCTTTTCATTTGATTTGATTCGTTTTTTGATTGATTAATTGATGTATATTGTAGACGCTTTACTTTAATTTATGTTACTGTGTTTTTTAATATTAACTTTTCTTTAACTTATGAATAAAAAAACATTGGTGTTTGGGGCATCTTTAAAACCGAATAGATATTCTAACTATGCTATTCAGAGATTAGTTGTAAATAATGTTGATGTGGTCGCTTTTGGTTTAAGAGAAGGAGAAGTTTCTGGTATTGAAATTGATACTAATTTATTACCTTATAAAGAGGTGCATACGGTTACATTATATTTAAATCCTGAACGGCAAAAAGATTATTATGATTATATCGTGTCTTTAAAACCAGAGCGCGTTATTTTTAATCCCGGCACAGAAAACCCAGAACTATATCAAATTCTAAGAGAAAACAATATTGATTTTGAATCGGCTTGTACTTTAGTGCTACTTTCTACGAATCAGTATTAAGCCTAAAAAAGTAAGGATGCCGTTTATTATAAGTATTTCAAAACCTATTTGATAACCACTTAATAAATCAACTGAATATTCATTAATAAAATATGAAACTATAGGGGCTATAATGGCCACTATCCAAACATATTTGTCTTTAAGTTGAACTTTAGTATAGATTCCAAAAGCAAATAAACCTAATAATGGACCATAAGTATATCCCGCTGCTTTAAATAATTCCCAAATTACAGATACATCTTTAAAAATAGAATCAAATAAAACGATAACAATAACTAACACGATGCTAATAAATACATGCGTTTGTTTTCTAATTCTTTTTTGAGATGCTTTTGGTTTTTTATCCAATTCAATAATATCAATACAAAAAGAAGTTGTTAGCGATGTTAATGCAGAGTCTGCACTTGAATAAGCTGCTGCAATGAGTCCTAATAAAAAGAAAGCTGAGGTTACCACCCCTATTTCTGGTAACATGGCTATGGTGGGGAATAGGTCATCTTTTTTGGCTGTTATACCATGTTGATTTGCATATTGAGTTAGCATTAATCCTAAAACCAAAAACAAAATATTTACAAAAACTAAAACGATACTAAAGGAAATCATGTTTTTCTGAGCTTCTTTTAAGTTTTTACATGTCAGGTTTTTTTGCATCATATCTTGGTCTAAACCAGTCATGGTAATAGTTATAAACATCCCGGCAAGAAAACTTTTTATGAAATATTGTGCATCATTCACATCACCAAAGAAAAATGTTTTGCTCATAGAGCTTTCTTTTACATTAGTATAAATTTCAGAAATACTATTTAAATCTAAAGCCGAAGCTAGAAAGCTAATAGTTACTATTACTGAAATTAGCATGAAAAGCGTTTGTAATGTATCTGTAAAAATGATGGTTTTTATACCACCTCTAAATGTGTAAAGCCAGATGAGAGCAATCGTAATTATTACAGTTATAGTAAAAGGAATATTGTATTGGTCAAATATTAACAACTGTAATACTTTAGCAACCAAAAACAACCTGAAAGAGGCGCCTACAACTCGTGATATTAGGAAAGCTACCGAACCCGTTTTGTAACTCACATTCCCAAACCGATCTCTTAAGTAAGTGTAAATTGAGGTTAAATTAAGCTTGTAGTAAATAGGTAATAATACATAAGCAATAACTAAATATCCAAAAAAGTACCCGAATACCACTTGCAAATAACCAAACTGTTTAGCTTCGACAGCGCCAGGAACCGAAATAAAAGTAACACCAGAAAGTGATGCGCCGATCATCCCAAAAGCGACTAAATACCATGGAGCAGATTTGTTTGCTTTAAAAAAAGCGTCGTTGCTATCTTCTTTTCCAGTGAAATAGGATATTAAAATTAAAACAATAAAATAAGTTGCTATAAGTAGCATAATTTGAGTAGTCGACATAAAAAACTAATTTTCAATTTTGGAAAGTACAAATATTAAAAGTCATATACCAAGGGATAGTGTCTATTTTAAAAGGGTGGCTTTAAATTAGTGAAATTCGTGTCTAAATAGTAAATTCGCCGATATGGAATTTTCTTCAAAATTATTGGAGCGTGCAGTTAATGAAATGTCTCAATTACCTGGCATTGGAAAACGTACAGCATTACGTTTAGTATTGCACATGTTAAGACAGCCAAAGGAACAAACTTTAGCCTTGTCTGATGCCTTACAAACCATGCGAAAAGATGTAAAATTCTGTAAGTCTTGCCATAATATAAGCGATATTGAACTATGTGAAATATGTTCAAATCCAAAACGTAAAGAGGATATAATTTGTGTTGTTGAGGATATTAGAGACGTTATGGCTATTGAGAACACGAGTTCTTTTAGAGGGTTATATCATGTTTTAGGAGGTAAAATATCACCCATGGATGGCATTGGTCCACACGATTTGAATATCGAATCTTTAGTAAGTAAAGTCAAGGAAGGTAGGGTTTCAGAGCTTATCCTAGCTTTAAGTTCTACAATGGAAGGTGATACTACAAACTTTTATATTTATAAGCAGATTAAAGATTATAAAGTAACAACTTCAACCATTGCTAGAGGGATTTCAGTTGGTGATGAGTTGGAATATGCGGATGAAATTACTTTAGGAAGAAGTATTGTGAATAGAATTCCCTTCGAATCTTCTATAAAACTTTAAAACAAGTAAAATTTGAAACTATCAGTTATCATATTAAATTATAATGTTAAATATTTTTTGGAGTTATGTCTAAGAAGTGTTGAGGCTGCCATTTCTAATATTGATGCTGAAATTATTGTTGTAGATAATAACTCTGAAGATTTTAGCGGTCATATGATTAAAGCCTTATTCCCTGAAGTTAGGCTCATTGAGAATAAGGAAAACTATGGGTTTTCAAAAGGTAATAATATTGGTGTTTTGCAAGCCAAAGGGGATTATTTGTGTATTTTAAACCCAGATACAGTTGTTGCCGAAGATACATTTTTAAGGCTATTAGAATTTTCTGAAAGTAAAGAAAATCTAGGTATTGTTGGCTGTAAATTGATTGATGGGAAAGGTGATTTTTTACCAGAAAGCAAACGAAAAATCCCCTATGTTAAAGCTGCTTTTAAGAAGTTAGTTGGTAACTCAGAGGACTATTACGCTCACAACATAAATGATAAAGACGTTAATCAAGTTGAGATTTTAGTTGGCGCCTTTATGTTTTTAAAAAAAGCAGTTTACAATAAAATAGAAGGGTTTGATGAAGATTATTTTATGTATGGTGAAGATATTGATATGTCTTATAAAGCCTTAAAACAAGGTTATAATAATTTCTATTACGGTGCAACCACGGTAATACATTTTAAAGGGGAAAGCACGCTAAGAGATAAAAATTATGCACGTCGTTTTTATGGCGCCATGCGAATTTTTTACAAAAAACATTTTAATAAAAATATGTTGTTCGATTTGTTTGTAAGGAGTGGAATTAGATTAACTTATTTTTTTAGAAAACAGCACATTCATAAAATTAAAACAGTAAATAAATATATGTTTATTTCAGATAGTGTTAATAAGGATTTGGAGCAAGTTCTTTCTAAAGACGTTATTTTGAAGTCAGATTTAAAAAATATTGAAAAACAATCTGAAGTTATCTTTGATGCCAATGTGCTTAGTTTTAAAAGTATTATTAGCTTTATGGAAACTAATCTTTTAGATACTTCGATTACCTTTAAAATATTGCCTAAAAACTCTAACTTTGTAATTGGAAGTGATGATGCTGTTAGTCAGGGAGAGGTTATTAGTTTTAACTAGTATTTTTTACATATAATTAAATTTAATAGTAGTTTTTTTGCTAATTTTGCAAAATAAAATTAAAAAACAAGTATTACATTATTGATATGGCAAAATTTGAGCTCAAATTACCAAAAATGGGAGAAAGTGTTGCAGAAGCAACTATCACATCTTGGTTAAAAGATGTTGGTGATACAATAGATATGGACGATCCAGTATTGGAAATTGCTACAGACAAAGTTGATAGTGAGGTGCCTAGTGAGGTTGAAGGTGTCTTAGTAGAGCGTTTGTTTAATGTAGATGATGTGGTGCAAGTAGGACAAGTTTTAGCTATTATTGAAACTAAAGGCGATGATGATTCTACTTCTGATTCAGGTAAGGAGTCTTCAGTTGAAGCAGAAGAGAATGAAAAGAAAGTTGTTCAACAATTAGAGCAAACTATTACTAAAGCTAAAGAAACTGTTACTGCTGTTGTTTCTAGTGGAGATCGTTTTTATTCTCCTTTAGTAAAAAATATAGCAAAGGCTGAAGGCATATCACAGGCAGAGTTAGATGGTATTGCAGGAACAGGAAAGGATGGACGTGTTACTAAAAATGATATTTTAGATTATATTCAAAATAGAGGAAATACGCAACAATCAGTAACTCCAAAATTAGAAACGTCAGTTGTTTCAGCAAAAATTATTGAAAAGCCTAAAGCAGAAAAACCCGTTGTAATTTCTAGTGGTGGGGATGAGATTATAGAAATGACCAGAATGGGCAAGCTCATTGCACATCATATGGTTGAGTCTGTTCAAACAGCAGCCCATGTGCAAAGTTTTATTGAGGCAGATGTTACTAATATTTGGAATTGGAGAAAGAAAGTAAAAGACGGATTTATGAAGCGTGAAGGCGAAAACCTAACATTCACTCCAATTTTTATGGAAGCAATTGCCAAGGCACTTCGCGATTTTCCGATGATGAATATTTCTTTACAAGGTGATACCGTCGTGAAAAAGAAAAACATCAATTTAGGTTTGGCTGCAGCTTTGCCGGATGGTAATTTAATTGTGCCTGTCATAAAAAATGCAGATCAACTAAACTTAGTTGGTATGACTAAACAGGTAAACGATTTGGCTAATCGTGCCAGAATGGGTAAATTAAAACCAGATGATACTCAAGGTGGTACATACACTGTTACTAACGTTGGGACTTTTGGAAGTATTATGGGAACACCAATAATCAACCAACCACAAGTTGGTATTTTGGCTCTTGGTGCCATTAGAAAAGTGCCTGCAGTCATAGAAACTCCTGAGGGTGATTTTATTGGTATTCGTTACAAAATGTTCTTGTCGCATTCTTACGATCATCGCGTAGTTAATGGTGCATTAGGTGGTAAATTTGTAAAAGCTGTTACAGACTATCTGGAAGCTTGGGACACAAATAGAGAAATATAAAATTAAAATATAAACAATAGTTAAACCTGACCTTAAAACGGTTGGGTTTTTTTATTTTTGTAATATGTCATTTTTAATAAAACGATTAAAGTAATGCAATTAAACCTAACAAAACCCATTTGTTTTTTCGATTTAGAAACTACAGGGATTAATATAACTCACGACCGGATTGTAGAAATTTCAATATTAAAAGTATTTCCAAACGGAACGGAAGAGAGCAAAACATGGTTAGTAAACCCTGAAATGACAATTCCTAATGAGGTTATTGAAATTCATGGGATAACCAATGAAAAGGTTGCGAACGAACCTGCGTTTAAAGAATTGGCTAAAGATATTTATAATATGATAAAGGATTCAGATCTGGGAGGATTTAACTCGAACCGATTTGATATTCCATTATTGGCTGAAGAAATGTTACGCGCTGAAGTAGATTTTGATATGAAAAATACTTTAGCAGTCGATGTACAAACTATTTTTCATAAAATGGAACAGCGCACATTGAGTGCAGCTTATAAATTTTATTGTGATGAAAGTTTAGATAATGCGCATAGTGCTGAGGCTGATACAAAAGCTACTTTTGAGGTATTAAAATCGCAATTAGATAAATACGAAGAGTTAGAAAATGACACGAAGTTTCTAGCAGAATTTAGCTCTCGTAAGAAAATTGCCGACTTTGCAGGTTTTATAACGTTTAATAAAGAAGGCTTAGAGTGTTTTTCTTTTGGAAAACACAAAGGAAAGTTAGTAACAGATGTTTTAGAAAAGGAACCTGGGTATTTTGGATGGTTGTTGAATGCAGATTTTCCATTGTACACTAAAAAGGTGTTAACCGCTATTAAACTGAGAAGTTTTAATAACAAGTTAGGTTAAAAAGAAGTCGCCGTTAGTCGTAGTCAATGACTTTGGCTGAGGTTGCGTTAGGGATTGCAGAGGAAAGCCCGCAGCGATTTGCGAGCGAGGACTTGTAACGTAAAGCCCGACCCTTGTGGTAACGCCCAAAATAAAATTGAAAAGACATGAAACTGATTTGCATAGGGAGAAATTACACTGAACATATTAAAGAATTACAAAACGAAAAGCCGACCGACCCTGTTGTTTTTTTAAAACCAGACACGGCTATTCTTTTGAAAAAACAACCGTTTTTTATTCCGGATTTTTCTGATGATGTGCATTATGAAGTTGAGGTTCTAGTAAAAATAAACAGAGTAGGGAAACACATTGATAAAAAGTTCGCTAATAAATATTACAATGAAATTGGCTTGGGTATTGACTTTACGGCACGCGATGTGCAAAGTGCTTTAAAGGTTAAAGGCTTGCCATGGGAAAAATCAAAATCTTTTGATGGGGCTGCGGTAATTGGTAAGTGGATAGATAAAAATGAGGTTGAAAATGTTGACCATTTTGAATTTTCTTTAAAAAAGAATGATGAAATTGTTCAAAATGGAAATACAAGCCATATGCTATGGAAAATTGATGAATTAATAGAATATGTGTCAAAATATTTTACTTTAAAGATTGGAGATATTATATTTACAGGCACACCCGCAGGAGTTGGCAAAGTTATTGCTGACGATAAGTTAAAAGGATTTATAGAAAGCAAAGAAATGTTTTCAATAACAGTAAAATAAATGGAATTACATTACAAATTATTTAGAGTAAGAGAATTGGCGGATAATGATGAGGATTTTATCGCAGCATTAGCAGAAGCTTTTTTAGAAGAAGTTCCTGAAGATGCAGAGCGCTTAAAAAAAGGAGTTGCGGAAAAAGATTATAATGAGACTTATCAGGCAGCTCATAAAATGAAGCCTACTATTGATTTATTTGAGTTAGGAGTTTTAGATAAACTAATCGAGGTACAAGATTGGGGTAAGTTTACGCAAACTGATGTAGATATTACTGAGCAATTAGATAGTGTTATTTCTGCTGTAGAGAGAGCTTGTGCTGAAATTAAGTCAGATTTTAAATTGTAATGCAAGCAGAAATAATAACTATAGGTGACGAACTTCTTATTGGTCAAGTTGTAGACACCAATTCAGCTTTTATAGCAAAACAACTTAACAAAATTGGTGTTTCTGTATATCAAATCACTTCTATTCAAGACGATAAGAAACACATTTTACAAGCTTTAGCAGATGCTGAAAATCGTGTAGATATTCTTATTTGTACAGGAGGTTTAGGCCCCACAAAAGACGATATTACTAAAAAAACACTTGCCGAATATTTTAATGATACACTCGTAAAAAACGAGTCTGTTCTCCAAAATATAGAATCGATTTGGAAACAGCATGTTAGAACAGAGTTGCTTCAAGTTAATAGAGATCAAGCTTTAATTCCTTCAAAGTCTAAACCTTTAATGAACAAGCTGGGAACTGCCCCAGGTATGTGGATTGAAAAAGAGGATAAAGTATTTATTTCACTTCCCGGAGTTCCATATGAGATGAAGGCGTTAATAGAGCATCAAGTTATTCCACAATTAAAAGACAAATATAATTGCCCATTTATTCTTCATAAAACCATGTTAGTTTATGGTTTAGGCGAAAGTGCTTTAGCGGCTAGAATTGAAGACTGGGAAGATGCTTTACCAAGACATATAAAATTGGCCTATTTACCAAATTTAGGAAAAATGCGTCTGCGTTTATCTACCAAAGGTTTTGATGAAGCACAATTAAAAAAGGACGTACAAGATCAAATAGATAAAGTTATCCCTTTAATACAGGAGGAGTATGCAGGACTAGAAGATGAAGATGGTTCTGTTGAAATTATAATAGCAAAACAACTTACTAAATTAGGAAATACTTTAGCTATTGCCGAAAGTTGCACAGGCGGAGCCGTCGCAGAGCGTTTTACAGCGCATTCTGGTGCTTCAGCATTTTTCAAAGGCGGTTTAGTAACCTATTCTACGCAGTCAAAAATTAATGTTTTAAAAGTTTCAAAAGCAGATATTGATACCTATTCTGTTGTGAGTTCTCAGGTAGCTGAGGCTATGGCGAGAAACGTTCAACAATTATTTCAGTCTGATTATGCTATCGCTACAACTGGAAATGCGGGACCAACAAAAGGTGATTCTGATGCTGAGGTCGGAACGGTTTTTATTGCTATTGCTACAAAATCAGGTGTTTATTCACAGGAATTTAACTTCGGAAATTCACGATTAAAAGTTATAAATAAAGCAGTAAATAAAGCCTTAGAAATGCTTCTAAAAGAAATTTTTAAAAATTGATATAAATTAGGTTGGCTTAGTATAAAGAATTTGTATATTTGCACCTCGATTTTAAGAAACAAAAGAATTTAAAGTTATATAGAATGTCAAGAGTTTGTGAACTTACAGGAAAGAAGGCCATGGTTGGAAACAATGTGTCTCATGCAATGAACAGAACTAAACGCAAATTTCATGCGAATTTAGTTAAGAAACGTTTTTACATTCCAGAAGAAGACAGCTGGGTAACTTTAAAAGTTTCTACATCTGCTTTAAAAACTATCAACAAAATAGGTATATCTGCAGCAATTAAGGACGCAAAGTCTAAAGGATTTTTAAAATAATAGCTGTATTTAATAAGTAAATAAGACATGGCAAAGAGAGGTAACAGAATACAAGTAATCTTAGAGTGCACAGAGCACAAAGGAACTGGTGAACCAGGAACTTCAAGATACATTACAACAAAAAACAAAAAGAATACGCCTGATAGAATGGAGATTAAGAAATTTAATCCGATCCTAAAGCGTATGACACTTCATAAAGAAATTAAATAATTAGAGATTTTTAAAAATCTCAAATAACACCGTTATAAGGTCATGGCAAAGAAATCAGTAGCATCATTACAAACAGGATCTAAAAGATTAACAAAAGCAATAAAAATGGTAAAGTCTCCAAAAACTGGAGCTTACATGTTTGTTGAATCCATAATGAATCCAGAACAGGTTAGCGACTTTTTAGCTAAAAAGTGAAAAACATTGTTTCAAGATATTATAAGCTGCTTTCTACCGAAAGCGGCTTTTTTATTTTTATATTTGGTTGAATTTCTGCCATAATAGCAGTAAAACAAAAATGGTAAGGAAATTGACAAGAGTAATTTCTGCGTTACCAAAAAGGTCGAGTTTTCGGCAGTCGCTTTCGGAGAAGAGCTCCAACGAATGTTTCAGTCCCTAGCGCAAATTAGATTTTATATTAAACAACCAACTTAGAATTAAAATGAGCTTTTTTAAAAAAATATTTTCTTCAGAAAAAAAGGAAACCCTAGACAAAGGATTAGAGAAATCTAAATCTAGTTTTATGGGTAAGCTAAGTAAAGCTGTAGCGGGGAAATCTAAAGTAGATGATGACGTTCTAGATAACCTTGAGGAAGTTTTAGTGTCTAGTGATGTTGGCGTTAATACAACACTTAAGGTGATTACTCGTATTGAGGAACGCGTATCAAAAGATAAATATTTAGGAACCGACGAACTAAACAAAATCCTTCGTGAAGAAATTGCAGCACTTTTAAGTGAAACCAATTCTGGAGAAGATACAGAGTTTACTATTCCAGAATTACCAAAACAAGAAAACGGAACAAAAACGCCTTATGTGTTAATGGTGGTTGGGGTAAATGGCGTTGGAAAAACGACGACTATTGGAAAGCTAGCGTATCAATTTAAAAAGCAAGGTTTAAAAGTAGTTATGGGAGCAGCTGACACATTTAGGGCGGCAGCTATAGACCAACTTCAAGTATGGGCAGATCGAGTAGATGTGCCAATGGTAAGACAAGATATGGGAAGTGATCCTGCATCAGTTGCGTTTGATGCCTTAGAATCTGGAGTGAATCAAGAAGCTGATGTTATTATTATAGATACTGCTGGTCGTTTACATAATAAAGTAAACTTAATGAACGAGCTTACCAAAGTAAAACGTGTCATGCAAAAGGTAGTTGGCGATGCGCCACACGATGTATTATTAGTTTTAGATGGTTCTACAGGTCAAAATGCATTTGAGCAAGCAAAACAGTTTACAGCGGCAACAGAAGTGACCTCGTTAGCAGTAACTAAATTAGATGGAACAGCTAAAGGCGGTGTAGTTATTGGTATTTCTGATCAATTTCAAATTCCTGTAAAATATATTGGAGTAGGAGAAGGTATCGAAGATTTACAAGTCTTCAATAAATTTGAGTTTGTAGATTCGTTTTTTAAATAAAAAAGCCAATTTCCATAACACTCGAGTCTTTATCATAATAATCAAAATAATAGTATTTATGCATAGAGAGTTCCTGCTAAAGTAGGAACTCTCTATTTTAATAAGGACGACTTTAATCCACAATCATTCCGTACCTTTGCACCCAGATTTATAAAACGTATGCGCACAAAAACTCTAAAGAAAAACAAGATAAACGTAGTAACCCTTGGTTGTAGTAAAAATGTTTACGACAGCGAAGTGTTAATGGGGCAATTGAAGGCCAATGGAAAAGATGTGGTACATGAGGAAGAAGGTAATATAGTTGTTATTAACACTTGCGGATTTATTAAAAATGCAAAAGAAGAAAGTGTTAATACGATTTTAGAATACGTTCAGAAAAAGCAAGATGGTGATGTAGATAAAGTATTTGTAACGGGTTGTTTAAGTGAGCGTTATAAGCCAGATTTATTAAAAGAAATCCCGAATGTTGATGAATATTTTGGGACGACTGAATTACCTGGATTATTGAAGGCTTTAGGTGCAGATTATAAACATGAACTTATTGGAGAACGTTTAACAACCACACCAAAAAATTATGCCTATTTAAAAATTGCGGAGGGTTGCGATAGACCATGTTCTTTTTGCGCGATTCCAATCATGCGAGGGAAACATAGAAGTACACCCATTGAAGAGATTGTTATTGAGGCTGAAAAATTAGCTGCTAATGGTGTTAAAGAATTGATTCTTATTGCGCAAGATTTAACGTATTATGGACTCGATTTATACAAGAAACGAAACTTAGCAGAATTACTTGAAGCGTTAGTAAAAGTGGATGGTGTAGACTGGATTCGTTTGCATTATGCTTTTCCAACTGGGTTTCCTTTGGACGTGTTAGATGTCATGAATCGCGAACCTAAAGTTTGCAACTATTTAGATATTCCATTACAGCATATTTCAGACTCTATTTTAAAAAGTATGCGTCGTGGAACAACAAAAGAAAAGACTACGAGGTTATTACAAGAGTTTCGCACCAAAGTGCCTAATATGACTATTAGAACAACTCTTATTGTTGGCTATCCAGGAGAAACAGAAGAAAATTTTCAAGAATTAAAACAATGGGTTTCTGATATGCGTTTTGAACGTTTAGGTTGTTTTACTTATAGCCATGAAGAAAACACGCATGCATATAATCTAGAAGATGATGTTCCTGAAGACGTTAAAATTGACAGAGCAAACCAAATTATGGAAATTCAATCTCAGATTTCTTGGGAATTGAATCAATTTAAAATAGGGCAGGAGTTTAAAGTTATAGTAGATAGAAAAGAAGGTAATTATTTTGTTGGACGTACAGAATTTGATTCTCCCGATGTGGATAATGAAGTATTAATTGATGCGACAAAAATCTACCTAAAAACAGGTGAATTCACTACCGTTAAAATTATTGAAGCAGAAGATTTTGACCTTTATGGTGAAGTCATTGCTTAGTACTAAAACTGTTGAAATTTATTTAAAAACAATTATAATCACGTTGAGCCTGTAGATGCGTGTTTTTAAATATTTATAATTTAAAAACATATCGATTAGTTTTATATTTTTGAAACTATGGAGTCAGAGGGTTTTACAAAGTTTCTTAATAGTATCAGTTCAGATGGATTGTCTGTATTAGATGCATCCATTCCAAAATCCAAATATATTCCCATAGATTTATCTGAATCTAACAAAACACTCAATACGGTCGATGTGTCTTCGTCTCCAAAATTGGGAGTGTTTGTAAGTAATCATATAAAAAAGCATGATGCTTTAGTAGCTTATGGTGGATATTTAGAAGTTCGAAACATATACAAACGCAGTCACCATTTTAATAGTCGAGCTAAACAAGAACGCAACATCCATTTAGGAGTCGATTTGTGGTGTGAAGCTAAAACGCCTATTTACGCGCCGTTGGATGGCGTAGTTCACAGTTTTAAGAATAACACTAACCATGGTGATTATGGACCAACTATAATTTTAAAGCATCATATTCCTGGGGTTGAATTTTATACACTTTATGGACATTTAAGTTTAGTATCTTTTGAGAAGCTAAAAGTGGGACAGGGATTTAAGCAAGGTGACAAAATCGCGACTTTAGGAGATGCCAATATTAATGGTGATTATCCACCGCATTTACACTTTCAGATAATAAAAGATATACAAGGTTATAAAGGTGATTACCCCGGCGTTTGTAGTGAAAGTGATTTGGGTTATTATAAAGGGAATTGCCCTAATCCTGATTTGTTATTGAAGTTGTAAATTTTGGATTCTATTTTATTTTTAGATAAAACAAATCTGTTATTTAATAATGGAGTATAAAAAATCCTGATAGTTTCTATCAGGATTTTAATGTTTTTAGATTCTTTTTTTTTCAAAGGAATTTAATTACTCCTCAACCAAAACCCACTCGCCTTTCGCAATTAAAGGTTCAGCTTGTTTGTATTTTAAAGTTTTGTTTTCACCTTTTATAACGTGCTTTATAGTCACACGATCATTTCGTCCAATTTTTGGTTTATCACGCACAATAGTTTCAACAACTTCTTGATTCCGTTGCGTATTTCCCGCAGCTCTGTTTTGTGCAGAACGCTCATCTAAATTAGGGATTTCGTCTTTTTGAGTTTTTAGATTTTCCTTTTTACGGGTTTGTCTAGCCTCTTGAATTGTGTTTTGTGTTTCTTGAGGTAACTCACCTTTAAATAAGAATGAAATAACATCTTTATTCACTTCGTCAATCATCGCTTTAAATAATTCAAAAGACTCAAACTTATAAATCAATAAAGGGTCTTTTTGCTCATGCACCGCTAATTGAACCGATTGCTTTAACTCATCCATTTTACGTAAATGTGTTTTCCAAGCATCATCTATTATAGCCAATGTAATGTTCTTTTCAAAATCGTTAATTAATTGTTTACCTTGAGTTTCATAAGCTTTTTCAAGATCTGTAACAACATTTAAACTCTTAACACCATCTGTAAACGGTACAACTATACGTTTGAATTTATCGCGTTGTGTTTCATATACATTTTTAATAACAGGAAAAGCAATATCTGCGTTTCTAGCCATTTTATCTTTATAATGCGTAAAAGCAGCTTTGTATATTTTTGAAGTAATCTCTTGAGCCGACAGCTTACCAAATTCATCTTCGGTAATTGGCGAACCCATAGAGAAATATCGAATCAATTCAAACTCAAAGTTTTTATAATCATTAGCCCCTTTATTTGTTTCTGATATACCTTCCGTAGTATCAAAAATCATATTAGCTAAATCAACACGCAAACGTTCCCCATTTAAAGCATTGTAACGACGTTTGTAAACGACTTCACGCTGTGCGTTCATAACATCATCATATTCTAACAAACGTTTACGAACACCAAACTGGTTTTCTTCAACCTTTTTCTGTGCACGCTCAATAGATTTTGAAATCATAGAATGCTGAATCACTTCGCCTTCTTTCAAGCCCATTTTGTCCATCATTTTCGCAATACGCTCACTACCAAATAAACGCATCAAGTTATCTTCAAGAGATACATAAAACTGTGAACTTCCTGGATCTCCTTGACGACCAGCACGACCACGTAGTTGTCTATCCACACGACGCGAATCATGACGCTCTGTGCCAACAATAGCTAAACCGCCAGCGGCTTTAACTTCGTCTGATAATTTAATATCCGTACCACGACCAGCCATATTGGTTGCTATAGTTATTTGTCCCGCATTTCCAGCTTCTGCAACAATATCAGCCTCTCTTTTATGCTGTTTCGCGTTTAATACATTATGCGATAATTTACGAATGCTTAACATTTTCCCTAATAACTCACTAATTTCAACAGAAGTTGTACCAATAAGTACCGGACGACCTGCTTCAGATAGTTTAGTTACATCGTCAATAACTGCATTGTATTTTTCGCGTTTTGTTTTATAAACTAAATCTTCTTTATCATCTCTAGCAATAGGGCGGTTAGTTGGCGTTTCAAGAACATCTAATTTGTAGATTTCCCAAAACTCGCCAGCTTCAGTTAAAGCAGTACCCGTCATCCCTGAAAGTTTACGATACATTCTAAAGTAATTCTGTAATGTTACTGTAGCAAACGTTTGGGTAGCATCTTCAATTTTTACATTTTCTTTGGCTTCAATCGCTTGGTGTAATCCATCAGAATAACGACGGCCATCCATAATACGACCGGTTTGTTCATCAACAATCATAACCTTATTTTCCATCACCACATATTGGGTGTCTTTTTCAAATAAAGCATACGCCTTGAGTAACTGACTTAACGTATGAATACGCTCAGATTTCAAACCAAATTCTTTGAATAATTCTTCTTTAAGCGTTGCTTCTTCTTCAACATCAAGGTTTTGATCTTCGATTTTTGCAACTTCAATACCTATTTCTGGTAAGATGAAAAAGTCTGGGTTATCTTTTCCAGAAATGTATTCAATACCTTTATCGGTTAATTCAACTTGGTTGTTTTTTTCTTCAATAACATAGTATAATTCCTCATCAACCTTAGGCATTTCCCGGTTGTTATCTTGCATATAGAAATTTTCAGTTTTTTGAAGCAATTGCTTAACACCTTCTTCAGATAAAAACTTTATGAGCGCTTTATTTTTAGGAATACCTCTGTAAACACGTAGCAGTTTTAAACCACCTTCTTGAGTATCTCCATCCTTAATTAACTTTTTAGCTTCCGCTAAAACACCCGTTAAATATTTACGTTGTACCGAAACAATATCATCAACCTTAGGCTTTAATTCTGTAAACTCGTGGCGGTCACCTTTTGGGATAGGACCCGAAATAATTAATGGTGTACGAGCATCATCTACTAAAACAGAATCTACTTCATCTACAATAGCGAAGTGGTGCGGACGTTGAACTAAATCATCAGGCGAATGTGCCATATTATCACGCAGGTAATCAAAACCAAATTCGTTATTAGTACCGTATGTAATATCAGAATTATACGCTTTTTTACGCGCTGCCGAGTTTGGTTGGTGGTAATCAATACAATCAACACTCATCCCATGAAACTGAAAAATAGGAGCCATCCAAGCGCTATCACGTTTTGCTAAGTAGTCATTAACTGTTACTAAATGAACCCCTTTTCCAGCTAAGGCATTTAAATACATCGGTAAAGTCGCTACCAAAGTTTTTCCTTCTCCCGTTTGCATTTCGGCAATTTTACCTTGGTGCATCGAAATCCCACCAATTAACTGAACATCATAATGTATCATGTCCCAAGTAATAGGTTTCCCTGCAGCATCCCAAGAATTTGACCAAATCGCTTTATCATCTTCTAACGCAACATATTCTTTTTCACCAGATAAATTTCTATCAAACTCATTAGCACTAACCATAATAGAGGTGTTATGCACAAAACGTTTAGCCGTTTCTTTAACCACAGCAAAAGCTTCGGGTAAAATAGCGTTCAAAACATCTTCAGTAATAAGGTAAGCCTCATCTTTAAGTTTATCAATGTCCTGATAGATATCTTCACGTCTATCAATATCTTCAGTAGTTTCAGCTTCTTGAGTAAGATTAGTAATTTGCTCGTTTATACTTGCAATGGATTCAGCAATTTTTGCTTTAAATTCATCAGTTTTTGCTCTTAATTCATCATGACTCAAGGCTTCTAAAGCAGATTCAAAGGTTTTAATTTTATCAACAAGCGGGGAGAGCGCTTTTACGTCTTGTTTAGCCTTGTCTCCAACAAATACTTTTAATACAGAATTTAAAAAACTCATGAGTATAATTTTATATATTTTATCTAGGATTGCCCTAGGGTTTTATCATTACTATTTTTGCGCTATCAAAAGGCATTCAAAGATACATTTTGTTGCGCTTTTTTTAGGGTTAAGAACAAAAAAAAAGCCTCTAATCGAGACTTTTTAACTATTCTTTATGCTTTATTAATATTCATCTTCGTTCCAGAGGTAATCCTCGTCGGTAGGATAGTCAGACCAAATTTCTTCAATTGAGTCATAAGAGTCTCCCTCATCTTCAATAGATTGTAAATTTTCAACAACCTCTAAAGGTGCTCCCGTTCTAATAGCGTAATCTATCAATTCGTCCTTTGTTGCTGGCCAAGGCGCATCACTTAAATACGATGCTAATTCTAATGTCCAATACATTTATTTGCGTTTATTTTTTTGCAAAAATAATTTTTTAGTTTAAACACACAAGAAAAAAATGAATTATTTAATCATTAATTATAAGAACGTATCTTTTTGTTATCTAAACCCTTGCAAATTATTCCTGCGGGATTAATATAATGTAGCTAAAAAATAAAACTAATTTTTTCTATTGAAAATATCAATTTGAGCGTTACCACAAGGGTCGGGCTTTCCGCTATATCTTTTTAAAACACCATGGTAAGTGCGGAGAATGTCGCAATTTGCCAAATTTTAGTTCTCAACAATCTTTTATTTCATTCAAGTTTTAAAAAGGATGTCACTGCAATCCCTAACGCAAACCGTATGTCCAATTCAAAAGTTAACTTATTTATGAATTCTTTTCAGTCATGAAAATCATTTCTTCGTAAAATTACTTTTTCTCAGGAATCCACTTAATTTCATTCGCTTGTAAGTCATGAGACAACTTTCGTGCCAATACAAAGAGATAGTCAGAAAGACGGTTTAAATAAAGTAGCGCATTCGCCTCAAAAGGTTCCAAATCATTAAGTGCTGAGGCTAAACGTTCCGCTCTTCGGCATACACAACGTGCTATGTGACAGAATGACACCGTTTGATGCCCTCCGGGGAGCACAAAATGCGTCATAGGAGCTAAAACGTTGTTCATGGTATCCATTTCCTTTTCTAAACGTTCAATATCTTCAGTAGAAATTTTATCAATGTTTAATCGTGCCTTACCGTTTTTTAAAATAGCTTTTTCTGGGTCGGTTGCTAAAATAGCACCAAGAGTAAATAATCGATCTTGAATTTTAATCAATAAATCTTTATAATCTTGATGGATATCTTGGTCCCGTATTAAACCCAAATGTGAGTTTAATTCATCAACAGTTCCATAACTTTCAATTCTAATATGATGCTTGGGTACTCGAGTTCCTCCAAATAATGCGGTGGTGCCTTTGTCTCCAGTTTTCGTGTAAATTTTCATATTTTAAATTTTTTTCTTTTTTTTTGTTTTTTTTTATTGAAATCCCTTGTTTTGTTTCTAGTCTTAACAATAGAATAAGTTGTTTCAACAGTCATAGTTATTAGCAGAATCAAAACAGGTGTTAGTATAAAAATTGCAATTTACTTAAAAAATAATTCTCAGAGATTTTGTTTTAGTGTTTCCTTTGAAATTGCCCTCGAGGAATAATTAATTATCTCGAAAGTAATTCGTTTGTAATATTCTTAATTTTTTTTAAGATATTTTGAAGCGTGTTTGATACAATGTATTACACAAATTAAAAGGATGGTATTTAAATAAATTTTAACGAAAATTGACTATTTTTGAGACGAAAAATCAAATCAGAATCATGAAAAAAACCATCTTTTCAATTGTATTGCTTTTCCTTTCTTTTTGTTTAAAAGCGCAATCTTACATTGGATTTCTTACAGATAATTATAGTGGCGTACATGGTGTTATTTCTAACCCAGCCAATATTACCGATTCTCGTTTTAAAGCCGACATAAACCTAGCAGGACTGAGTGTGTTTGGAAGCAATGATTATTATGGTGTTAACGTTTGGGATGCAACAAGAGATGGTTACAGCTTTGATTTGGAATCAAAAACAGATCCTAAAGATGCAAATAGTGCAGCATTAAATGTTGATGTTTTAGGGCCATCATTTATGATTAATCTTAACAAAAATAGTTCAATAGCGATCTTTTCAAGAGCAAGATCTTTTTTGAATGCTAATGAAATTAATGGAGCGTCCTTGGCTTCTATAGATGATGATACAACCGAAGATTTTAATTTTAACGAAGGAAATATTAATATTTTAGCCCATGCCTGGGCTGAAGTAGGTATGACGTATGCCAGAACGCTATTTAGCAATGAGCAACACTTTTTAAAAGGAGGGGTTTCTTTAAAATATTTACAAGGTCTTGGAAGTGCTTATGGCACGGGAACTGATATATCTATTGATTATGATGCCGACGGTACAGATTATGGTGGTGGTCAAACTACAGGGAGTATAACCACTAGTGGAAATTTAACTTACGCGCGTTTTACCGCTGTTGATTATGATAATTATGATTATAAAATACCTGATAATGCAAACGGTTTTGGTGCAGATTTAGGAGTTGTCTATGAGTGGAGACCAAATCATGCCAATTATAAAATTAACGATTCTATTTCAAATGATTTTAGACATAAAAATAAGTACAAATTAAAAATAGGATTATCTATTACAGATATTGGCTCTATCGATTATAAAGATGGTATAAGAGAAGCTTATAATATTGCCAATACAGATGTTGCTGAAAACGATTTTCAAGATGCAGATAATTTTGGA
>NZ_CAJQQI010000086.1 GCF_905480415.1 uncultured Algibacter sp.
TAATAATTACAATAAGCTTAATGTCTAGAGACGAACAATTAAAAGAACGCTGGGGGTTGGTAGTGCAAAAACTATCTAATCAATTTGCTGATGGAGACACTTTAGATCTCGATGCTATTATTTATCTTATTGGTGTGCAAGAGCTTGGTCAGTTAGAGAGAACCTTTAAAAAAGATCAAAAACTAGACCTTATGCATATTGCTATTTGTAAACTCCTTATGCCTTATGGCTATTACGAGCTCGATTTTGTTGATGATGATGGTTGGCCACATTACAACATGCTGGAAGACTTACCTCATTTAAAAGCAGGAGAGCAAAGTGTTTTAATGAAAGAGGCTATTGTAAACTACTTTTTAGAAACCGAGTATATAAATTGAAATAATTTGGGCGTGCCTGCCGGCAGACAAGTTACCTAAGGATCGTGCTTGAAGTTTATCTTGAGCGTAGTCGAAAGGTTACAATCTTTTTATTCGTGTCTCATAAAAAGGATTTCCTCTGCAATCCCTAACGCAATTCACGTAAAAAATAGTAAATTTGCCATCATTTTGAATATGTCATGATAGATAAGATAAAAGAACTCATAGCTGAAGCTGAAGCGTTTAAAGCCGAATCAAAAGAAGAGGTCGAAGCATTCCGAATAAAATATTTAGGCAAAAAAGGATTACTTAACGACTTTTTTGCTGAGTTTAAAAATGTAGCAAACGACCAGAAAAAAGAATTTGGTCAAACTATAAATACGCTTAAAAAAACTGCTGAAAATAAAGTAAACGCTTTAAAAGAAGAGTTAGAAAGCAAAGAGGAAATAAAAGGTGTTTATGGCGATTTATCTCGACCAGGGGAACCGATTCAAATTGGTGCGCGTCATCCTATTTCTATAGTGAAAAATCAGATTATAGATATTTTTTCGCGTGTAGGTTTTAATGTAAGTGAAGGTCCAGAAATTGAAGATGATTGGCATAACTTTACGGCGTTAAATTTGCCAGAGTATCACCCAGCGCGAGATATGCAGGACACGTTTTTTATTCAAACCAATCCAGATATATTATTACGTACACACACCAGTTCTGTGCAAGTGCGTTATATGGAAAATAACAAACCACCTATTAGAACTATTTCGCCGGGGAGAGTTTATAGAAACGAAGACATTTCGGCGCGTTCACACTGTTTTTTCCACCAAGTAGAAGGTTTGTATATCGATAAAGATGTGAGTTTTGCAGATTTAAAACAAACTCTTCAGCATTTTACGACTGAAATGTTCGGAAAAAGTAAAATCCGTTTAAGGCCATCATACTTTCCATTTACAGAACCAAGTGCTGAGGTTGATGTGTATTGGGGCTTAGAAACCGAAATTGATTACCGTATTACAAAGGGTACAGGATGGTTAGAAATTATGGGTTGTGGTATGGTAGATCCAAATGTATTGGAAAACTGTGGTATCGATTCTAAAGAGTATTCTGGCTTTGCATTTGGAATGGGAATAGACCGCATTGCGATGCTATTGCATCAAATTGGTGATATTCGTTTATTAAGTGAAAATGATGTGCGATTTTTAGAGCAATTTAAGTCGGCCTTATAATATTGAAAAAAGATATCCATATTCCAAAAGTAGAAGGTGTTTATATTGCTGTAGTAAACGAATATAACGACATCTATAAAACGCAAGATTGGAACGCTTACATCATCAACAATAAAGATGTCGATTTAGATATGATTCTTATTGTTACCAGTGGCTATTCTGAAAACAAAACAACTTCTATTTTTAGAAAAAAGTTAGAAAAGCTTCCTAAAAAAAGTTTTGCCAAGATAGAATTAATGCAAGAAGAATTGTTTGCCTTAAACAACACTTTTAAAGTATCTTTTTTTGAAGGTAATGCCATGTTTGATAAAACTTATTTATTCAGAAAACACACAATTAATTTAAAGGCTTTACAATCCTTACCTTTAATGAGCGTAAAAGGTATTTTAGTTATTTAATTTTTTTTTGTAAATTGCAATACCAACCAATCATAAGTTATTAAATGAAAGTTCTACTCGTCGAAGACAACCAAATTGTCATTATGGGGATACAGAAGACACTACTTGCTGAATTCCCAACTACCATATTTTATACTGCAGAAAACGGAAAAGAAGGTCTTGATCTTCTAACTAATTTAGATCAAAAGGATTTACCTGACTTTATTCTCTTGGATATTAATATGCCAATTATGAATGGTATTGAATTTCTAAAAAGAATTAAAAAAGTAAGTACACTTTCTACTATACCTGTCATTATTCACACAACCAGTTCAAATGTAGAAGATTTCAGGGCATGCAACTCATTAGGTATTAGCGGATATTTTCTTAAGCTTATTGATTATAAACAGAATAAGAAAAACTTACTTCTTATTGCAAATTATTGGATGGCATCCTTTTCAAATAACACATAAAGATATTCTTACTAGGCAAAGGATTTACGACTTTGATTATCTAGTACACATGTTGTTATTTATCTTGAATAGAATAAAAGCTAAATTAGATTTCGTTTTATAGTAATTTAGAAAATTTGTATTTTAATCTATGTAAATCACATGGTTTTATTTTAATACATATAAAATCCTCTCTGTAGTTAATAACTAAGTTAGAACATAATTTACAAGTTGAAGCAAAATAAATATTGATAAAAACACAGAATCTGTAGTATTTAATATTACAGAAATGACTGCTGATAAACTCACTTTGATTTAAAATTTAAATAAAATGGTTAGCCTATTTTTTACTTAGATTAAAAAAGAAACTTTCAAATATTATGATGTAAGGGAGAGATTGTTATTGATAATGAAGTTAAAAAAAACAAAGATGTAAGTTATTTAATTAGGGAACTTGTATATCTCTTTATAACTAGTAGCATTACACATAACAACATTTCATGGTTAAAATCACGCTTTTTGTCGATACACAATAACCTTTCATGGATAAAATTATCCTTTTTATCGATAAATCGTTATTTATTTGCTAACTTACAAATTAAAACTATCGTATTTTGGAAAATGTTAGCGCAGCGTTATTAAGAAGAGCTTTAAAAAAAGAGCGGAAAGCAAAATTAGAAGCTGAGAATGCTAACTATGAACTTTCTAAAAATCTCACATCTCAAAGGGAGTTCAGTGATCTTCTAATTGAAAATCTAGTGGACGCACTATTTGTTGTAAATTTACGAGGGGATATTTTAAAAATTAACAAGGAAGCTAAGAGGCTCATTGGATTCAAGGATAGGGATTTACCTAAAAATATAAATGAATTCACACCTGTTAATAAAAATTTTATTATTGATAAGTTCAAAGAACAAAAGCACAAGGAAACTATAACATTTAAGTTTAATTTCGTAAATCGAGATAATGAAGAAAGATTTGTCACTATAAAATCTAAGCTTTTAGTTGACGAAAATCATAAACCTTATGCCTATCAAGCTATTGTAAGAGATATTACAGAGTCTCAGTTGATGAAAATAAAATTGGATAAAAAAAATAGGGTTCAAAAATTCGAAGCAATAATTTTAAAGGATTTCTTAATTTCTAATAATCTTATAGAGAATTCTAGGGCTTTAGTAAAACACGTAGCTGATTTTTTAAAAACCGATGATTGTGTCTTTTATGGTGTTGTCAATAATGAACTTGTGCAATTATCGGCGACTGGGGATAAAATTGGAGCAAACAACACAATTGTTAATAAATTAAAAGTTTCTTTTCAAAAAGGGATAGTTGGGAAAGTTGCTCGATTAAAAAAAGGGATGATAGTTAACGATACGTCTCAAGATGAAGATTATATTGTAGACATCATACCTAAGTATTCAGAAATTACAGTACCAATACTTGTTAATAATAAGCTAATTGGAATACTTGATTCAGAGCATCCAGAAAAAAATTATTACAAAAAATTCCAACTAGAATTTTTACAGCAAATTTGTGCCATGATAGGCTTGAGATTAGAAAAAGCTGTTTTGGAATTAGAAAAAGATATCAAACAAGAAGAATTAGATAAAACAAATTTAAGATTTGATACAATATTTAATAATGATAATAATGCAGAAGTAATCGAATCTGCTAAAGGGGTAATTATTGAAGTAGGCGATAGTTTTCTTGATTTGTTTGGGGTGCCTCGTTCTCAAAAAAGTCATTTTGAAGGTATGAAATGTCACGATGCGCGTGAAAACTTAAAAGAAATGTTTTTATACCCAGAAAAATGGTGCCAAGAAATTGATGAAATAATAACTAATGAGCTACCTGTATCACGAGAAATTTTTGAGTTAAAAGATGGAAGATATGTGTCACTAGATTATAACCCAATATATTATAAAGATAAGCTTGACAGTCATGTTTGGACTTATTCTGATATAACACTTAATGTCAACTTTGATAAAAGTTTACAAGAGGAAATTACAAAATATAGAAGTATTATTAACAACGTAAATTTGGGCTTAATGCAAGTTAATAATGATGATCTTATTTTAACAGTTAATTCTGCCTTTACCCAAATGTCTGGGTATTCGGAGGAAGAACTTCTTGGTAAAAAAGCAAAAGATATTTTATTGAAAGTTTCAGATAAACAATTAGTTAAGTCTAAAAATAGTGCGCGTTTAAAAGGTTTCAAAAATGCTTACGAACTTGAGGTTTTGAAAAAAAATGGTGAAAGTCGAATTTGGCTAATTAGTAATAGCGATAATCTTGATATTAGTGGTAAGGTCACCGGTTCTTTGGGAATTCATTTAGATATTACAGAATTGAAAAATTTAATAAGTAAAAATGAATCATTAATTGGAAATTTAACGGCTAGTAATGAGGAATTATCCCATTATGCTCACTTAGTTTCTCACGATCTTAAAACTCCTTTGAGAACGATATCTTCATGTATAAATTGGTTACATGAGGACAACGAAGCGGTGTTAAATAAAGAAAGCAAAAAGTATATAGAAACTATAAACCAAACCATAAAAGATATGGATAAGCTAATTGTTAGTACACTACAATTTGCTGAAATTAGAACAAACGAAAATGTCACTTTCGAATTAATAGATTTAAATGAGACATTGGTGAATCTTATAGAAAATGAGTTTATTAATTTTGACGATAGCTTTTCCATAAATATTATCAAACCATTGCCAACTATTTTATTTAATCATGTGCATATTAAACAGGTATTTCAAAATTTATTAGATAATAGCTATAAATACAGGAAAAGCACAAGAGATGATTGTCAGGTTTCTGTGGATTGGGAAGATCAAGACGACTGTTTTTTATTTAAAATATCTGATAATGGTATAGGTATTGATGCGAAGCACCATGCACATGTTTTTGAGATTTTTAAAAAAATGAATAATCGAACAGACTCAAGTGGAGTTGGATTATGGATAATTAAAAAAATCATAGAATCTGCAGGAGGTGAAATTTGTTATGATTCTCAATTAAATATTGGAACGACCTTTTATTTTACAGTAAAAAAAGAATAACTTCTTATTAAATATTGAATTTTCGAAATACAAGATTTTACTTTTTAGGTTTTTGGTTAAGTACTATATTTCTTTTTCAAAGGGATATTAATCTAGCTTATCTGTCAGTTTTTTAAATACCTTTTTAGGATTTTTATTTTCGTATAAAATCTCGTATACTGCGTTTATAATAGGAATTTGAGCCTGTTTCGTGTTTTTTTCATGAAGTAAATGCGCACTTTTTGTGGCATAATATCCTTCGGCAATCATGCTCATTTCCATTTGAGCAGATTTTACTGTGTAGCCTTTACCAATCATGTTACCAAACATACGGTTTCGCGAAAATACCGAGTAACCCGTAACTAATAAATCACCTAAATAAGCCGAATTATTAATGTTACGCTTCATTTTATGTCGTTTTTTTATGAATCGTTTCATTTCGCGTATCGCATTACTCATTAACACACTCTGAAAGTTGTCACCATAACCCAAACCGTGAGCTATTCCTGCAGCTATGGCGTAAATATTTTTGAGCATTACAGCATATTCAACACCTATAACATCGTCACTAGTTTTAGTTTTTATATAGTTGCTAGACAACGTGTCGGCAATAGTTTTGGCTTTTTCGGTATCCGAACACGAAATGGTTAAGTATGATAAACGCTCCAAAGCAACTTCTTCGGCATGGCATGGGCCCGCAATAACTGCAATACTATCAAAAGGAATTTTGTATGTTTTGTGAAAATGTTCCCCTACTAAAAGCCCCGTTTCTGGCATAATACCTTTAACCGCAGATACAATTACTTTGTTCGAAATATTAATATTTAGTTTTTCTAATTCGCTGTGCATAAAAGCAGAAGGAATAACAAAGATTAAAACATCAGCATAATCAGCAATTTCATTAATATCGTTACTAAGCTTTAATTGCTCCAAATTAAATTCAACCGAACTTAAATAATTGGGGTTATGTTGCTCTTTTAATAAATGTTCTTTGGTGTATACACTTCGCATGTACCATCCAATTTCATCTAAATTTTCACTAAGCATTTTTACAATAGCTGTTGCCCAACTTCCTGCACCAAAAACTGCGTATTTTAAAGGCTTATCCATAAATAATAGTGTCTTATTACTTCAAAAATACATAAAATTTCAGTCATTATTAGGCTATGGTAGCATAAGGTTTTCCTTTTTGGCACGCGTTTTGAAACTCTATAAATAAGAACCCTAAAATGTTATATTATGAAGACTATTAAAATACTTTTAAGTTTTGCTTTAATAGCAACGCTTTTTACATCATGTTATACAGAAGTGGTAGTTGACGACTTTAATGATTTTATTGAGGAACCTTCTATTTCTCTAAATCAATTGTTAAACTCTCATGAACTTTGGTATGTAGATATTAATAATACGCTTGGCTATGGCGAAACACCTTTTTTACAAAAGGCATTTACGGTTTCTTTTATAAACGGTGTGGTATATGCGAATAACAATATTTCGGGATTAGGAACCAATGGCGCTGGATTTGGTATTGATGTTGGCGAATATGATGCTTACGATATGATTTTAGACGTGGATCATGATATTGATGGTTATTCAACTTTTGATGTTTATGAAGTAGATTACAATACCATTGAGTTGTATAACCCTAACAACGATACCTCATACTTTTTAGATGGTTACCAACGTAGTAATTTTGATTACGATTTTGTATTCTACGATAATATTCATTATTTCTTGCAAGAATATGAAGCTTGGGAAAAAACATATACCAGTGAGTTTGGAGCGCTAAATGAATTTGATAACGAAAACTATTTACAGTTTTTAGCTGGTGGTAATGACTCGACGTTTAGAAGTTCTCAAGATGATTACGGCCTTAATGCAAACAATCTTTTTTGGGACTATACAGGCGTTTATGGTGTTGGTGATGTTACAGGTAATGCCTTTTTAAAAACTTTAACATTAGATTATGACTTCTTAGACAATGAATATTTTGAATTGAGCGTTATAAATGACAGTAAGATAGAATTGTTTCACCCTGCATCTGAAACCGTTTATGAATTTGAAGGAAGAGGCTATATTCAGTACTTAAAATCTGACGATAAAACGAAAAAGGAAAACGTTCAATCAGATAAATTGCGTAAGCATAGAAAAGATAAAGTAATAAACCCAAGAGAAAACACTCGAAAGGTTTAATAATATAAAGTGAATTTCACTTAAAATTTTTGGTTGGTTATTTAGTTTAGAGACCGTTTAAAACATCTTGTTTTAAACGGTTTCTTTTTTATGTGACCTATTTATAATTTATGTGTCTAAAAAATATTAACCCTCAAAGCAAATTACAAAATGGGATTATTTTCATTTATTAAAAATGCAGGAGCCAAAGTATTTGGTATTGGAAAAACCGATGCTGAAGAAGCTGCTGAAGCTGCGGCCGAAGCTACTGCTAGAAAATTAAAACAAGAAGAAGCCGCTGCAAGAAAACTGGAAGAAACCATTACCGATTTACAACTACAAGTTGAAGGCCTAAACGTTTTTATTGATGACGATGTTGCTTCAATTTCTGGTTTAGCTTATAATCAAGCCACCAGAGAAAAAGTAGTTTTGGTTGTTGGAAACTCAAATGGTATTGCAACTGTTGATGATCAAATGACTGTGGAACATGAAGAACCAGTAGCGCAATTTCATACGGTTGCTAGCGGTGATACTTTAGGAAAAATTGCAAAAGCATATTATGGAAACGCTATGAAATACCCTGTTATTTTTGAAGCGAATAAACCTATGCTTACTCACCCAGACAAAATATATCCTGGTCAAGTATTAAGAATCCCAAGTTTAGATTAAGAAACCCAAATCTAGATTAAGAACATGAAAATCTAATTAACTTATGTTCAAAAGCCAACTTGAAAAAGTTAGCTTTTTTTTATTTTTTTATAAATGGAAGTACTTAATTACTTATAAAAATTCATTTCGTCTAAATATTCCCAGACATGTTGAGGTAGCATGGGTTTAATATTTTTACCAGTTTTAATACTATTACGTATAAATGTTGAAGACAGTTCCATAATTGGAGCATTGACAAGATGTATTTTTTTGTGATTTTGAAAC
>NZ_CAJQQI010000087.1 GCF_905480415.1 uncultured Algibacter sp.
AAAAAGAAAACGGGGTATCTTTGCGTACCAAATTGTTTGCTTATAATAATAAGTTAAATCAGTTAGGAAGTAAACTTCCTGGCCTTGCAAATTTTGTTTTTTCAAACAGATTTACATCTACAATATTAAAAAAATCATTTGGTATTGCTAAAGAAAGAAGTTTGCCTTTTATTTCAAATAAAAGTTTAAGTAAGAAGTTTCAATTATCTGATAATAAATTAATTAAAAATAAAATTGCGAATTCCGTAATCCTGTTTAATGATGAATTTACAAATTATTTAGACACCCAAATAGGGGTTGATGCAATTGTACTTTTAAGAGCATTAAACTACGAGGTTAAGTTGATTGACAATGCTGAATCTGGACGGTCATTTTTATCAAAAGGTTTATTAGAACAAGCCAAAGATGTTGCTAATAAAAACGTGTCTCTATTTAAAGATATGATTTCTTCTGACACACCATTAATAGGCATAGAGCCTTCAGCAATTTTAACTTTTAAAGACGAGTATTTAAGATTAGCAGACGATAAAACTTCCGCGGAAGCGATATCAAAAAACACTTTTTTAATAGAAGAGTTTATTCAACAAGAAATAGGTTTAGGAAACATAAAACCAGAACAGTTTACTTTGGAGTCCAAAAGCATCAAGTTTCACGGGCATTGTCATCAAAAGGCTATGAGTAACCAATTGTCAAGTTTTGCAGTATTGAATTTGCCGAAAAACTACAAGGTGACTATAATACCAAGTGGGTGTTGCGGAATGGCGGGCAGTTTTGGTTATGAAAAAGAACATTATGAAGTAAGTATGCAGATTGGGGAGCAAACCTTATTTCCAGCAGTAAGAAAAGCTGCAAACGATACTGTAATCGCTGCAAACGGAACAAGTTGTAGGCATCAAATTAAAGATGGAACTAATCGTGATGCCAAACATCCAATTTCAATTTTAAGAGAAGCACTTGTATAGTATGCAGTCACAGTTGGTAGTTTTTAGTTTCTAAATCATCTTTTTTTGTCATATCAAAATGAGGTAAGATTTAGGCATCTCATTATCATATTTTGGCTAAATAAACATTTATAACTTCAAGTCTTTTCAAGAAAACAGAATTTCAATTTCCGTATGTCTTAGAATAGATTTATTTTAGCACCAAAATTCTACTTATGGCAGGAAATTCATTCGGAAGACTATTTAACTTAACAACTTATGGTGAATCTCATGGACCTGCATTAGGCGGTGTTATTGATGGTTGCCCATCGGGTATAGAGTTAGATATAGATGAAATTCAAAACGAATTAAACCGAAGAAAGCCAGGGCAGTCGGCTATTGTTACACAGCGTAAAGAACCTGATACAGTAAAGTTTCATTCAGGTATTTTTGAAGGAGTAACTACCGGGACTTCTATTGGTTTTGTTATAGAAAACACTAACCAAAAGTCTCATGACTACTCACACATAAAAGATAGTTACAGACCAAGTCATGCCGATTACACCTATGATAAAAAATATGGTGTAAGAGATTACAGAGGCGGCGGCCGAAGTTCTGCTCGCGAAACGGCATGTCGTGTTGTGGCTGGTGCTATAGCAAAACAAATGCTAAAAGGGATTGAGATTACGGCTTACGTTTCTGGAGTTGGAACAATGAGATTGGATACACCATATAATGAAATAGACCTTTCAAAAGTGGAATCTAATATTGTGCGTTGTCCAGATCAAGAAATGGCCTCTAAAATGGAGACCTATATTAAAGAAGTACGCGGAAAAGGAGATACCGTTGGTGGTATTGTAAGCTGCGTCATTAAAAATGTACCTGTTGGGTTAGGCGAACCTGTGTTTGATAAATTACATGCCGAATTAGGAAAGGCTATGCTGTCTATAAACGCTGTAAAAGGTTTTGAGTATGGTAGCGGATTTCATGGAAGTACTATGTATGGAAGTGATCATAACGATTCTTTTAACAGTGATGGGTCAACGAAAACCAATTATTCTGGAGGTGTTCAAGGTGGAATAAGCAACGGAATGGATATTTATTTTAATGTGGCTTTCAAACCTGTAGCGACACTTATACAAAAGTACGAAACGATAGATAAGGCTGGTAATACAGTAGAAATGCAAGGTAAAGGACGTCACGACCCTTGTGTGGTGCCTCGTGCTGTTCCTATAGTAGAAGCTATGGCTGCTCTAGTTATAGCAGATTTTTACTTAATTAATAAGCTTTATAATTAGAAGCTATTTCCCGCTTTCCACTATATCTTTTTAAAGCTATTTTATTATTGGGGTGAAGTACGTGGCAATCTGTTAATGCTTTTTCTTAGTCAAAGTTTAGCTTTCTTTAAATTTAAAAAGGATGCCGTTTCAATCGGGGCTAAGCTATCCGCTTTGGTTTAACTCTTACCTGAAAAATAAGTCAGTTGTAAAGATTATTTTAAATAAATTTAATTTAATACTCTATTCGGGTTTCTGTCCACGATGTTTCCAACGTTTGTGGGTCCAGAAGTAGTATTCCGGAGCTTCATTAATTTGCTCTTCAACACGCTTTAGGGCAAGGTCGGTAATCTCAAAATCTGCATAATCTTTAGTATTTCTATTGATATCTAGGAAAGTAGCTTCATAATGACCACGTTTTACCTTTTTTACCTTTAAAAAAAGAGTGACCATATCCAAACGTTTTGCAAGTATCTCAGCACCAACATGAACAGGGACTTCTATACCCATAAACTCCTGCCAATAAACCGCTTTATTAAGTTTAGGAGATTGGTCAAAAACAAAACCGTTAAACGTTAACTCGTTATTTTCTTTAGCTTTTATAAGTATAGAAAATGTTTCTTTAGTCGTTATTAAATGGCTGTTATACTTCGCACGTATGCGTTTTACAAGCGCATCAAAATATTTATTGCTAAGTCTCTTGTAAACAGCATAGCCTTTATGGTTTACATGCGTTTGTAAGATGAAAATCCATTCCCAACTGGCATAATGCCCCATAAATAAAACGATGCTTCTGTTTTCTTTTTCAAGCTTATGAATTTCTTCAACATTAGTAAAAACATAACGTTTTTGCATTTCGGCTTCAGAAATCGTGATTGACTTTATGGCTTCAAACATCATATCACATAAATGATGATAAAACCGCTTTCTAATTAAAGATATTTCTTGATTTGTTTTTTCTGGAAATGCTAATTTTAAATTATTTGTAACCACTTTTTTTCTGTAGCCAATAATGTAATAAAGTAGTATATAAAAACCATCGGATAAAAAATACAGTAATCTAAAGGGCAATATAGATATTATCCATAACAGAGGATAAACCAAAATATAAACTAGAAATTGCATGAATTAGTTTTAGATTTGTAGCGCAAATATATACTATACTAATTACAAACAATAATTAATAGTATTCTAGAATAAACGTTTATACCACATGGGGAAATTAGATTTAGTAACTATTATAATAATTGCGGCTAATGTCATTATATCATATAAAGGCTTTAGTGATTATAGTTTTTTTGATAAGTATAAGTTTCAGGTCGGTGGCGTGCGGCGTGGTGAACAAATAAGAATGGTTAGTTCTGGGTTTTTACATGCAGATACACAACATCTATTATTTAACATGTTGTCGCTATACTTTTTTGCAGATGTTGTTATAACACTCTTAAGCCCAATTCAGTTTCTTTTTGTGTATTTTGGAAGTCTTCTCGTTGGTAGTTTGTTGTCCCTTTATTTTCATAAAAATGAATATCATTATAGTGCAGTGGGAGCAAGTGGAGCGGTAAGTGGTATTATTTATTCCGCAATTTTATTGCAACCAGGAATGAACCTTTATATGTTTTTTATTCCCATTCCTATTCCTGCCTATATTTTTGGTATTGGCTATTTATTGTATTCTATTTATGGAATGAAAAATAGAATAGGAAACATTGGTCATGACGCACATTTTGGAGGTGCTATTGGCGGATATTTAATTACTTTAATATTGTCACCGTGGTTATTTGAAACGAATTTGTTGATGATTGTTTTATTGGCTATTCCTATTGCTCTTTTGTTTGTTTTGAAAAAGATGGGAAAGGTGTAAAACCTGAACTTTTAATTTTTTTGAATCTCTATTTTCATATATGGCATAGCTATTGAATTTATAGAGGTGTTGCGTATGTTTATCTAATTTCAATTTACTCATATTCAGCATGTTATTATGTTTAATATAAAACATCAAAAATCATCAATTTTGTTTTAATGACAGATTGACCTAGAATATATTTATGAAGAAATCTAAATTTACTACCCTTGACAGTTTGTCATTACAGGAGTTTGATGAAAACTCAGAGTTAATTCCGTTAATGACACCAGAGGACGAAGAAGCTATAAATAATGAGGAGTTACCGGAAACTCTACCAATCTTATCCTTAAGAAATACGGTGCTGTTTCCTGGTGTTGTTATTCCTATAACTGCTGGTAGAGATGCATCAATTAAGCTTATAAATGATGCTAACAAAGGCGGGAAAGTTATTGGTGTAGTTGCTCAAAAAGATGAATCTGTTGAAAAACCGAATGCAAAAGATATTCATGAAACCGGTACGGTAGCTAGGATTTTGCGTGTTTTGAAAATGCCTGATGGTAATGTTACTGTAATTATTCAAGGAAAAAAACGTTTCAAAGTAGCCGAAGTGCTTACTGAAGAGCCATACATGAATGCAACGATAAGAGACATTCCTGAGGCAAAACCGGCTCAAAAGAACAAGGAGTTTTCAGCAATAATAGATTCTATTAAAGAATTAGCCTTAGAAATTATAAAGGAAAGTCCAAACATTCCAAGTGAAGCTTCTTTCGCTATAAAAAATATTGAAAGCAACTCGTTTTTAATCAACTTCGTGTCATCGAACATGAATCTTTCTGTTACTGAGAAGCAAGAGCTTTTAGAAATCAATGATCTTAAGAAACGTGCTTTAGCGACGCTTAAGTATATGAATGTTGAGTTTCAGAAATTAGAACTTAAGAATGATATTCAGTCTAAAGTTCAAATGGACATGAGCCAACAACAGCGTGAGTATTTCTTGCATCAGCAAATGAAAACCATTCAAGAAGAATTGGGAGGCGTAAGTCATGATGAGGAAATTGATGAGATGAAAGCTAAAGCTAGTAAAAAGCTTTGGGATGAAGATGTAGCTAAACATTTCGAAAAAGAAGTTGCTAAAATGCAACGCATGAACCCTCAGGTGGCTGAATATTCTATTCAAAGAAATTATTTAGAGTTGTTTTTAGATTTACCATGGAATGAGTTTAGTGAAGATAAATTCGACCTTAAACGTGCCATGAAAATTCTAAACAGAGATCATTTTGGTTTAGAGGATGTAAAACAAAGAATTATTGAATATTTAGCAGTAATCAAGCTTCGAAATGATATGAAGTCTCCTATTTTATGTCTTTACGGACCTCCAGGTGTTGGAAAAACCTCATTAGGTAAATCGATAGCTGAAGCTCTAGGTAGAGAATATGTTAGAATTTCATTAGGCGGTTTAAGAGATGAAGCAGAAATTCGAGGACACAGAAAAACGTATATTGGAGCGATGCCTGGGCGTATTATTCAAAGTTTGAAAAAAGCAGGGACATCAAATCCAGTTTTTGTTCTTGATGAAATTGATAAGCTTTCAAATTCAAATCAAGGTGATCCGTCTTCAGCAATGTTAGAAGTGCTTGATCCTGAGCAAAACAGTGAGTTTCACGATAACTTTTTAGAAATGGGTTATGACCTGTCAAAGGTTATGTTTATTGCAACCTCCAATAGTTTGTCTACTATTCAGCCTGCTTTACGAGATAGAATGGAAATCATCAACGTTACAGGATACACTATAGAGGAGAAGGTAGAAATCGCTAAGCGTCATTTATTGCCAAAACAGTTAAAAGAGCATGGTTTAACAGATAAGCATCTAAAAATTGGTAAACCTCAATTAGAAAAAATTGTTGAAGGTTATACACGTGAATCTGGTGTTCGTGGTTTAGAAAAGCAAGTCGCAAAAATGGTGCGTTATGCGGCCAAAAACATTGCTATGGAAGAAGACTATAGCATCAAAGTTTCAAACGAAGATGTCATTAAAGTTTTAGGTGGACCAAAGCTTGAGCGTGATAAATATGAGAATAACAATGTAGCTGGAGTGGTCACTGGTTTGGCGTGGACTCGTGTTGGTGGTGATATTCTGTTTATAGAATCTATACTTTCAAAAGGAAAGGGTACTATGACCATTACAGGAAACCTTGGTAAAGTCATGAAGGAGTCTGCTACAATTGCTATGGAGTACATTAAATCTTATGCTGATGAATTTGGAATCAACCCATCGGTTTTTGATAAATATAATGTGCATATTCACGTACCGGAAGGCGCCACACCTAAAGATGGACCAAGTGCAGGTGTTACCATGTTAACATCATTAGTGTCACTTTTTACTCAGAAAAAGGTAAAGAAAAGTTTAGCTATGACAGGCGAAATCACATTG
>NZ_CAJQQI010000088.1 GCF_905480415.1 uncultured Algibacter sp.
TGTGAGAATAAAAAGTCTTTAAAATTGTCTGGATTGGTATAAATAATTAAATCCTCTCGCTGAAAAGCATTAGCAATTTGTTGATGAGTTACTTCTTCAAGTTTTTTAATTTCTACAGCCTGTGGTGAATAAAATACCACAGCAACATCTGCGGCATCCAGTGCGCCGTTATATTCTTTTAAAAATTCAGCGTTTAAACTACTGTATGTATGCAACTCTAAACAAGCAACCAAAGTTCTGTTTTCATATTGTTCTTTAACAGCATTGGTTGTAGCTTCCACTTTACTTGGTGAATGTGCAAAGTCTTTATACGCTACACTATTTTTACTTTCTGCAATTTTTTCTAAACGCTTACTAGCGCCTTTAAAAGTGGAAATAGCTTCATAAAAATCGTCCTCATCAATCCCCATATGTTGGCAAATCCACTTAGCTCCAGCGAGGTTATTTAAATTGTGCTTCCCGAATACTTCTATTGGTAATTCTCCTTCTGGAGTTTCTAAAAGTGTTTGTCCGTTTTCAACGGTATATTCTGGGGTTTGATATGCTATTTTTCTAATTGTATTTTCACTAGCTTCAACAACTCGTTTAACCTCTGGATCTTCTTCATTATAATTAATACTTCCCCCTTTTACAATAGAATTGACAAAAATGCTAAACTGCTCTACATAATTTTCGTAGGTAGGAAATACATTAATATGATCCCAAGCAATGCCACTTAGCAGGGCAATATTGGGCTTGTACAGGTGAAATTTAGGTCGTCTATCTATTGGTGAACTTAAATATTCGTCACCTTCAAGGATTATAAAATCATTGGTTTCGGTGAGCTTTACCATTACATCAAACCCCTCTAATTGTGCTCCAACCATATAATCAACTTCTCTATCATGATAATGCATAACATGTAAAATCATTGAAGTTATCGTTGTTTTTCCATGACTTCCTCCAATAACTACTCGTGTTTTATGTTTGGATTGTTCATACAAAAATTCTGGATAGCTGTAAATTTTAAGTCCTAATTCTTGGGCTTTTAATAACTCAGGGTTATCTTCTTTGGCATGCATGCCTAGAACAATAGCATCTAAGTTTTTTGTGATTTTTTCTGAAAACCAACCAAATGTTTCTGGCAGTAAGCCTTTTACTTCTAATCTAGATTTTGAAGGTTCGAAAATAGTATCGTCACTTCCTGTTACTTTGTATCCTTTATTGTGTAATGCTAAAGCTAAATTGTGCATTGCAGCTCCCCCAATCGCTATAAAATGTACGTTCATGCTGTGGTTTTGAATTCTAAATATATCACTTAAACTAATCCCGATTTATCGAAAATAAATGGAGTAGTAAATATATGAATTGAAGTTGGAAGCACGAAGACCAAAGACGTAAGTTTTTGCGTTAGAGATTGCAGTGGAAATCCTTTTTTTGAGGTACGAGAAAAAGATTGTAACGTATAGCCCGACCTCCCGATAGCTATCGGGAGTGGTAACTTGCTGTCAGGCAAGCAGGCACCTATCTATTAAAGGTTCAAAATTTTCGATTTTTGCGCTTTAAAAGGCTTAATTTTTGGTAGTTGTACTATGGCCAAATTGATATGTTTAAGCGCATCTTTCTTGTTTTTTTGGTGTGTATGAATTTGTGCTAAACGGTAGTGCGCCCAAGCCTTTGGAACACCGTCTTCAGCAGAATAATTTTTGAGATACATAAGCAGACACTGTTCGCCTTTTTGAAGTTGAATATTATACTCTGCAGCCACCTTTCCTATTTGGTAATGCAGTGCATTACGTTGATGATTTTTATGAGCTCGCTCTATGTTTTCAATAGCTTTTTCGGGCTGTTTTTTGTTCTCATAAAAGTTAGTTAACTTATTAAAACATGTGAGCGAACCACCTTCTTGAATGGCCATTTTATAATATGTTTCGGCTAGTTCTGGTTCGTTATCATACTCGTAAACATAACCTTTTGCTAGGTAACCATCTACTATTGATAGGTTTTCTAACTGTTCTGCATATTTTAGTGACTTGGTTTTACTCCCTCCAAAAATTCCGGGTAATTGCATATATAATTCGACTAGCGCCCAACGTGTATCAATATGATTTTCATCCAGTTCGGCAGCTTTTGTAAAAGCACTTTTAATACTGCCAATTAAGCCAATAGCTTTGAATTTATTTTGTAATGCTTTCATGCCCAAAACGCCACCATATTTGTAATGATAATTCGCTGTGTTAGGTTTAGTATCTACTAATTTTTTATATTCTACGATTGCTTCGTCCCATTTTTTTTGATGTCCAAAAGCATCACCTAATAGTTCTATGGCTTTCATATGATTAGGATGACTGTTTAAAAATCCAGCAATTTGAGTCTCCGCTTTTTTAAACTGTTTCTGATCGAAAAGTGATTGAATTCCATCAAGATTTGCCTGAGAGGAACAAAATATAGGCAACAAAAAAAAGAGCAATACTTTTTGCATAATACAGGTTTGAACAAACAAAAATAAGCTTTTGATTATTAGTTTGTTTCTGATTAAGATAATCTTAAGATTTTATCATTTTAGTAATATGAGTTGTTACTGTTTAATATTCAAAATGATTAACTTCACTAATCAAACGCTTCCATTTATTTATTTATTATTTTTTGGAACGGCTTTTGAGTATACATTATAGACAAAATTAAATACATGAAGCGTTCACTTTTTATATTAATGATTATACTATTTTCAACTTTTTCTCAAGCACAAAATCGGAACTATCAAGATTTATGGACTAAAGTTGAGAAATTTGAAGTTGATGGATTACCTAAATCTGCTTTAAAGCTTCTTGAAGAGATTGAAAAACAGGCTACAAAAGATAAGAACCATCCGCAACTCGTAAAAACAATGCTTTTTAAAAGCAAATATGCTTTGGATTTGATGGAAGATGCGAAGTTGAACATTATTAACGACTTCAAAACTAAAATTAATACTAGCGAATTTCCGACGAAAAATATTCTGGAAAATATATTAGCCAATTTGTATTGGCAATATTTTAATCAAAATAGATGGCAGTTTTACAACCGTACCAAAACTGCTGAAAAAGTAGATTCTGAAGATTTTAGAACATGGGATTTACAAACTCTTTTTGATGAAACTCATGAGCATTATCAAAAGTCTTTAGAAAACGGATTGATGCTTCAACAGGAGTCTCTAAAAAAATATAACGCTTTATTAAATGAACAAAAAGAATCTAAAATTTATAGACCTACATTATTCGATTTTTTAAGTCATAACGCTTTAGAATTTTATAAGACTAACGCAACGCAAATCGCTAAACCTGCCTATAAGTTTGAAATTGATAATCCTGATTTTTTAGCTGATGTTGAAACGTTTTCAACTTTAAATATGGAATCTAAAGACCGTACGTCGATACAGCTTAATGCTTTAATAATATATAAAAATTTGATGCGCTTTCACTTGAAAGATGAATCTCCTTTTGCATTGGCTGATGTTAATATTGAGCGCTTAAAATTTGTAAATCGGCATGCAACGTTTTCTGACAAACAAGCCCTTTTAGTAGAGACTTTCAAAACTGAAAGTGAGCATTTCAAAGCACATGAAGTTTCAGGTTTATACGATTTTGAAATCGCTTCTATTTACTATCAACAGAGTCAATCTTACCAACCAAAAATCAACCAAGAACAGCGTTGGAAGGCCAAAGAGGCTTTAGAATTGTGTAATCAAGTTATTTCTGAATTTCCAAAAAGTAAAGCTGCTGAAAAATGTACTGTTTTGAAATCTCAAATTGAAGAATTATCGTTTCAAATTACTACCGAAGATTTTTTACCTATTCAAAAACATGGTCGATTATTGTTACGATATAAAAATCTAGATGCGTTAAAGTTTAATGCTTACAAAATTTCAGAAAAGCAATATGAGAAGTTTGTAAAGACATATAGAAAAAATGAACAACTCGATTTTATAAAGACTCTTGATGTCAACAAAACTTGGGATAACATCCTAAAAAATGAAGATGATTACCAAACGCATACTACTGAAGTTTTAATTCCTAAACTTGATAATGGTAAATATTTAGTTGTCGCTTTTGTAAAAAGTAAAAAAGAAACCTTTGCTTTCGCCAATATTCAAATAACCAATTTGGCTTTGGTAGAAACGGAAGCTACTGACTATAAACTATTTCAAATTATTGATAGAAATAATGGTTCACCAATTGAAAATGCAAATGTTAACATATCATATGAATCTAGAAATAATAAAAATTCGTCTTCTGAAAATTATACGACCAACGACTTAGGTGAAATCAAAATTAAAAAAGACAAGAATTGGTATAGAAACGTTAATCTAAAAGTAGAAAGCAGCAATGATGTTGCTCATTTTGGCAACTTTTACATTAACCAAAAGCACAATCAACAAGGAGAAAGGGTTAGTTATAAATCCTTTTTATTTACTGACAGAAGTATTTACAGACCTGGACAAACTGTTTATTTTAAAGGGATTGCTATGAAAACTGAAGACGGAAAGTCTGAAGCTTTAGAGAATGAAAAAGCATATGCCATTTTAAATAATGCTAATGGCGAAGAAGTTAAGGAGCTCGAATTTAAAACCAATGAATTTGGATCCGTTTCAGGTGAGTTTATCTTGCCAAATAATGGGTTAAACGGTCAATATTACATTGATTTTGATGGCGGTGACAAAGATTTTTATACTGAACATTATTTCTCCGTTGAAGAATACAAGCGCCCAAAGTTTGAAACAAAATTCAAACCAGTAACTGAAACTTTTAAAATTAATGACTCTATTACTATTAAAGGACATGCTTTAGCTTATGCTGGGAGTAACATTACCGGCGCTAAAGTGGTATATCGCGTGCACAGAAAAGTACAATACCCACGTTGGTATTTTTGGCACAGACCTTGGGTAAATACTGAACCTCAAGAAATCATACATGGTGAAAGTAAAACCAATGATAAAGGTGAATTTGAAATTACGTTTAAAGCCATTCCAGACCAAAGTGTTGATAAAAGTAGCTTACCTGTTTTTAATTATGAAATTACTGTAGATGTTACCGATTTAAATGGTGAAACCAGAAGCACAAAAACTATTGTGAATGTTGGTTATCGTGCTTTGATTGCTAATATGAGTGTTGACGAGACTTTGAATAAAATTAAAAAAGATCACAGCATTTCTATTGACACTAAAAACCTAAATGGTGAATTTGTTTCTGCAAAAGGAACGATTAAAATATATAAGCTTATAGCACCAAATATCGTTTTAAGAACTCGCCCGTGGGCTGCTCCAGATTATCAAGAATTATCTCAAGAGAAATTTAAAGATTTGTTTCCGCATGATGCATACAATAATGAACACAATTCTGGTACCTGGAAAAAAGGCAAGCTCGTTTTAGAAAAATCGTTCGATACTAAATACTCCAAAACATTAAAACTTGGTAAGACTAAAAAATGGCAATCGGGGGAATATCTTATCACTTTAGAGAGTAAAGATAAATTTGGTCAATTAGTAAAAGACGAAATAAAAACGGTGTTATATAGTAAAGAGGATAAAGCTCCAGCGGATAATCAACTCTTCACGATTTCTTCAGATAAATCGTCATACAATATTGGAGATATGGCGCATGTAACCCTTGGTTCTGCAGTTAATAATGTATCGGTTACTATTTCTGTAGAAAAGGATAAGAAAATCATCAAAACAGAAATAATTAAACTAAATGCTAATAAAAAAACAATCTCAATTCCTGTTACACAAGATGATTTAGGCGGTTTTGTGTTGCATTATAGTTTTGCGGCGTTTAATAGTTTTAAATCGGGTTCTCAAACAATTTCAGTGCCGTATCCTAAAACGAATTTAGAAATTGAAACACTCACTTTTAGAGATAAGTTACTACCTGGAACCGATGAAACTTGGGAGTTTAAAATTAAAGGACCATATGGAAAAAAAGTTAGCACAGAATTATTGGCAAGTATGTATGATGCTTCTTTAGACCAATTTAAAGCACATGCTTGGAATTTCAATCCTATTCAAAACCCTAATTATTCTGCTTATAGTAGCAGAAGGTCTAATCGCAGTTTTGGTACACAAAACTTTAGAATATACCAAGATAGGTTTCGTGCTGATTATGTAAATCAAACTTATGACCAATTGAATTGGTTTGGCTTCTATTTTGGGAATAATTACAATTTAAGAATTAGAGGTCATGATAATATTTCAAAAAAGCTTAGTGGTCGAGTTGCTGGTGTTCAAATGGTTAAAGATGCCATGGAAGTTGAAGAAACTGTGATACTTAACTCTGAAGCTGATTTAGATGAAGTTGCGTTTGTTGGTGCTGCTCCGCTAAATGAACAAAATTCTAAATCTATTAAACAAGAAGAAAAACCAAATTTTAACAACATCAAAATGCGTAAAAACCTTCAAGAAACTGCCTTTTTCTTTCCAAAATTAAAAACAGATTCAGAAGGAAATGTGCGTTTCAGCTTTACAACACCTGAAGCTTTAACACAATGGAAATTACAATTATTAGCACATACCAAAACTTTGGAAAACGCTACTAAAACGTTAATGACGGTTACTCAAAAAGAGTTGATGGTTATTCCTAACGTCCCTCGTTTTTTACGTGAAGGTGATCAAATTACTATAAGCACTAAAATCGCTAATCTTACAGAAAATGAACTTTCTGGGCAGGCAGTTTTAATTTTAACCGATGCCATTTCAGGAAAAGATATTAATGCAAATCTTGGTAATTCAGAAAATAATAAAACATTTGCCGTTGATGCTAAAGGCAACACACAAGTGTCTTGGTCTATACGAATTCCTGAAGATGTAAAAGCAATTCAATATAAAGTAATTGCCAAATCGGAAACATTTAGCGATGGTGAACAAAGCGCATTACCTGTTTTAAGTAATCGCATATTGGTTACCGAAACCTTGCCAATGTGGGTTAGAAGTAATCAAACAAAAACGTTCACTTTAGATAAGTTGAAGACTAATACCTCAACGACACTTAAAAATCATAAGTTGACTTTGGAAGTGACTTCCAATCCGGCGTGGTATGCGTTACAAGCTTTACCTTATTTAATGGAGTATCCTTATGATTGTAATGAGCAAACGTTTTCTAGGTATTACGCAAACACTTTGGCAAGCCATATTGCAAATTCAAATCCTAGAATACAGGAAGTTTTCAACCAATGGAGAAATAGAGATGCGCTACTTTCAAATTTGGAAAAAAATGAAGAATTAAAGTCTATTCTCATTCAAGAAACACCTTGGTTACGAGATGCGCAAAGTGAAACCGAACAGAAAAAACGCATCGCTTTATTATTCGATTTAAACAAAATGAATAATGAGTTACAATCCGCCATTGATAAATTGAAAGCTAACCAAATGCCATCTGGTGCTTGGGCTTGGTTTAAAGGTGGTGATGAGAACCGATACATCACACAACATATTATTTCTGGCTTTGGGCATCTTTCTAAACTAGGTGTCACCCTTAGCGCAATCGAAGGGTCTCAAAATCAAATAATTCAAAAAGCCATCAAATATTTGGATGATGAATTTGTAAAAGAATATAAAAACATTAGAAAATATAATGCAAAAGTTGACTTAAACAAAGATAATTTAAGCCATACACAATTGCATTATCTATACATGCGTAGCTTCTTCTCAGAAATTAAAAAAACTAATGAAGTAGAAAAAATAAGTGATTACTACCAAACACAAATTAAGAAATACTGGTTATCGCGTTCATTATATTCAAAAGGATTAATGGCTTTAGTATCTCATAGAAACAACAATGTAAAAACAGCTTCTAAGATTTTAAAATCTTTAAAAGAGACGAGTATCAATTCAGAGGAATTAGGCATGTATTGGAAAGCTAACACAAACTCTTGGTATTGGTATCAAGCACCTGTTGAAACACAAGCCTTATTAATTGAGGCTTTTGGTGAAATTGAAAATGACACCAAAACCATTGACAATTTAAAAATCTGGTTACTTAAAAATAAGCAAACAAATCGCTGGAAAACCACGAAGGCGACCACCGATGCTGTTTACGCATTACTGCTTCAAGGTAGTGATTGGTTAAGCGTAACCGATATGGTAGATGTGGTTTTAGGTGGACACGAAATAAACCCTAAAAAACTAGAAAATTTAAAAGTTGAAGCTGGAACAGGATATTATAAAACGGCTTGGAATGCTTCTGAAATTAAACCAGAAATGGGAGAAGTAAAAATTACTAAAAAAAGAAAAGGTATGGCTTGGGGAAGTTTATACTGGCAATATTTTGAGGATTTAGACAAGATAACTTCAGCCGAAACAACACTTAAGTTAAAGAAAAAACTATTCCTTAAAACCAATACAGATAATGGAGAAGAAATTTCAGAAATCAATACTGAAACAAATTTAAAGGTTGGCGATTTGGTTAGAGTAAGAATTGAATTACGTAGCGATAGGGACATGGAATTTTTACACATGAAAGATATGCGCGCTTCTGGATTAGAACCTGTAAACGTAATATCTAAATACAAATGGCAAGATGGTTTAGGGTATTATGAGAGCACTAAAGGTGCTTCAACAAACTTCTTTTTTGATTATTTACCAAAAGGTGTTTATATATTTGAATACGATTTGCGAGTGAATAATGCAGGTAATATGAGTAATGGCATTACAACCATTCAAAATATGTATGCACCAGAATTCAGCAGCCATAGTGAAGGCGCAAGAATTAGTGTTGAGTAAAAAAAATTAGTTAAAACACGTTGTTCAGACAAAGGTGAAAATGGTTTTGTTTACAATATTTCATTATACCCAAATCCTGCTCAAAGTATTTTGAATTTAAAGTTTGAAAGCAATAGATTCTCTAATTTGAAAGTTGAAATAATCAGTTTAGATGGAAAAAAAGTAAAGTCTTCTAGTCTGTCTAATTACGAAAACACGCAAATTGATATTAGCAATTTAAGCCAAGGCGTTTATCTAACAAATTTCTATTCAGGTCGTGTATTAATTGCTAGTAAAAAGTTCGTTAAGAACTAATTATTTTTCTGGAGGATACCCCGATAATACTTTTTCAACAATAGCATGTAATCGCACTTCTCTTTTTTCTGGAGTGGCTTTTAGATTAAAACTAGATTCGCTAATGGCTTGCCAAAAGGGCTGTTTTTTATTTTCGTCGACAAAATCGATAGTGATTTGTCTATTGATATTGGCTTGACCTAATGGTAATCCTATTGAAATACCACCTCCAACATTTCGTCCGCTACCCCCTATTCCAATACCAACAGTTTGTCTTTGTGGAGCTTGATATTCTGCACTTTTAATATCAATAAAAAAGTCTGGATCTTCTGAGACATTTAACCCTTTTACTTTCAATTTAGCATCTATCGCATTTAATAAACGTTCGGTATCCAAATCGCTTAGACCTGTTTTCATATCTGCATAATATTGATAGGTTTTATAAGTACTGAAGTTTGTAGTTTTATTATAATCGTAATTAACACGAATGGGGGCGCATGATACAATAATTAG
>NZ_CAJQQI010000089.1 GCF_905480415.1 uncultured Algibacter sp.
TTTGGGTTATACAACAAGAGGAAGAAATATAAGTTTAGGATTGAATTTGAATTTATAAAAAGTAAATAAAGGAATTTAAAAAGGTCGCTTTAATGTATTTTGAAGTGGCCTTTTTATTTTGGAATTAAATCACAATACCAAACCCCGTATTTTTCATCGTCGCTTTTGCAAACAGGATAGTTATCTGTTTTATGTAAATCATACTCCCGATATACTTTTTCTCCAATAGTGAATTCAATTGGATTTTTAAAAATAGGACCATCAAAACAAAAGGTGTGAAATTCTCCATTTTCGCGACATGGATGAACAGTTTCAGGTAAGTTGTCTATAAAATTATTGTCGATAATAGTTCCTGCAAAATGCTCGTTAAAATATTTAGACTTTGCACAAACAATAATGGTTTTGAAACCTAAATCTAAAAACTCGTTAAGAAGTTCTTACGTATCTTGTTTCCGAATAGGGAAAATAGCCTGTAAATTTTGTTTTGCAAGTTGTTGTTCTCTATAACCTCTTAGATTATCAAGAAATATATCACCAAACGATGTATGGGTAAATCCATCCTTTTTTAATCTTGAAACGGTTTCTAACATTTTTTGTTCATAAACCGCCATACTGGGCATTTCTGGAAGTTCTATTACACTTGCAGGAATATTTAAAGCATCAGTTTGAGCAAGTAGAAGTTCTTTTCTCAGTCCGTGCATAGATACACGATTGTAATGACTGTTTATTGTTGTAATTAATTCTTCAACAGAAAAACGATCATCTTGTAATAAAAGATAAAGTGCCAATGCTGAATCTTTGCCTGAACTCCAGTTGAACTAGGTTTTGTGTTTATTCACACGAATTGGAATTTAATCGATAATCATACCACCTTCAAGCGGATTAAAATCATTACTGTCCATTAATAATTTAAAAATTTTAGCAGATTTAGATTTAATATCTGAGATTTTACTGCTGGAATTTTCAATATCAGCTAAAGCTAGGGCTAGCATGGGTTCATTTATATCACCTAAAATGCCATAATTTAGTGGTCTTTCTTGATATTCAAATCCAATAGATGGAGGAAGTCCAGTTCCTGGGACTGCGACATCATCTTTATTAACCCCATTCGCAATTAAAGGTTGCATAGCATAGGTGTGATTTGGGTTAGCACCTGCTCTTTGAAAATTTGGAGAATCATAAAGTGTTCTTGATGCTTGTGTTTTTCCAACAGTAGTTGTTCCTATTTGAATGATTTCATTCATGTAAGGCATTAAGCTGTTTATTAGACCTTCACTTGCAGAAGCTGATCGCCCTGTGGTTAGAACGTATATTTTGTTCAAGCCCAAACTATTAATTATACCTCCATCATCTAATTTATTAGCGAAATTATAATCAGTATTGTTACTCTGCAACGTACTATTGTATATGAGTTTTTGAAAAAGGTCTCCGGTATATTGGCCTGTAATCATACTAGCTAAAAAAGTTTCAACATTTACTCTTCCACCGGGGTTATATCTTAAATCTAAAACTAAATGTTGAACATTATTAGATTTAAATTCACCAAACACAGCATTTAATTCGTTTTCTGAACCTGCTGTGAATCCGTTGTACATTAAATAGCCAACATTTTCTCCACCAACATTAATAATCTCTATTTTAAAAACTGGATTTTCTGAATATTGAACTTTACTTAAATTGACATCTCTATTAAGTGGGTCTATACTATCGTCATCAGTATCTATTGTGCCTTTGTCGTTATAAAAACCAAGATTTAATGTGTAAGTGTCTTTACTGGTTAACGATCTGAAATTATCTAGTGTTAGTTTTACACCATCAATGGCATAAAAAATATCGCCTCGTTTTAAATCATTATTATCTGCTGGACCATCTGGTAAAACTAAACGTATAATGCCGACAGCCTCAGTTGTACTATTAGGAGCCAAAAATAAGCTATATTCCATGCCATTGGTAATTGAATTGCCTTGAAACAACTGTTCTAAAGCAAGATAGTCATCAACAATCCAACTAAACCTATCAACATTTTCTCTTTCGTATATTAAACTTTCAAATAAATCTGGTGGAGTAGAAAAATTGTTTAAATAAGAAGCATACTCACCATTACCTGAAAATCGATCGTTTGCTAAATCTGGTACATCGTCTTTATAGAGATAAAAAAGATTCATGCCTTTCCAGACAAAATCATTTATTTCATTTGCAGTAACACCAATATCATCATTATCTTCAAAACAACTTACTGCACTAAGAGAAAATATAAATAGTAGGATTAGGGCTTTATAATTTTGCATAGTTTTTTTTCAATTTCAAGTTTAGTCCTTAAAACCTTAAATTTACTTACATTATTGTTTAATAAAAAATAAACACTTGAAATTTCGTTGAATGTAATTCTATAGTTTTTATAAATTAAGATAGTAGATATTAGTTTTACTGAAACTTAGCTGATAAACCCGCATAAGGGATTGAACGGTATGTTTGAGCTCGCCGACGTCGGAGGAGGCGATTAGAGAAAGCCCGACCCGATGGGGTTACGCCATAATATTTAATATTTTTTTATTTGTCATGTAACAAAACAAATACTGTGTCGTCGTAATATCAAATAGCCTTAACAAAGCTTTTTTAATTAAACCAAACCAAAATGACTCAAACAGAGTTTTTAAATATTGTGTTGCCTTTTAAGGATAAAGTATTTCGTTTAGCAAAACGATTGCTTGTGTCTAGGGAAGAGGCTGAAGATGCAACACAGGAAGTTCTGTTAAAATTGTGGAATAATAAACTAAAAATTGCTGAGTATAAGAATTTAGAGGCTTTTTCGATGACCATGACAAAGAATTATTGTTTTGATAAGTTAAAATCTAAACAGGCACAAAATTTGAAAATTGTACATAGTAATTACGAAGAAAAACACACACCATTACAAAAGCAAGTTGAATTTAATGATAGTGTAAGTTGGGTAGCCAAAATTATTGCCGAATTACCGGAACAACAAAAAATGATAATTCAATTACGAGATATAGAAGACTATGATTTTGATGAGATTTCAAAAATGCTCGATATGAGTAATACAGCGGTACGTGTCGCCTTATCGAGAGCAAGAAAAACAATAAGAGAAAAATTAACAAATACACACAATTATGGTGTTAGATAATATAGAAAAATTACTAGAAAAGTACGAAAACGGTGAAACATCGCTTAAAGAAGAGCAGCAGTTAAAACACTATTTTACACAGGGAACTGTAGCGCCGCATTTAGAAATGTACAAACCAATGTTTGAGTATTTTTTGGTAAACAAGCAAGAACGATTTACTAAAGACGTTCCATTAAAAACAAAACGTAATTTTAATTACAAATGGATTTCTGTCGCAGCAGTAGCGGTTCTTATGCTAGGGTTTTATTTTGGAACTTCAATTTACGGTAGTGATTTAGGCACCTATGAAGACCCGCAACTAGCCTTTAATGAGTTTTCAAAATCAATGGAAATGATTTCTGAAAAATTCAATACAGGCGCATCAACTGTAAGTTATCTTAATGAAGTAAATAAAGGTACTTCAACTTTAGGATATCTTAACGAAATTGAAAATGCCACAAGTATAATTTTTAAAAACTAAATAATTAGAATTAATGAACACAAATAAATTAAAAGCAAGAACGATGAAAAATAAATTAATAGTATTAGTAATGGCCATTATGTTAGTACCACTAGCGGGGATGGCACAGAAAAATATTTTTGAAAAATATAGTGACGACGCTGATGTTACTTATGTCTCTATAAAACCCAAAATGTTTCAAATGATAGCTAAAATGGGTATTAATGTTGAAGATGCTGAAGCAAAAGCATACATGGATATGGTAAAAAGTATCACGAGTTTTAAAACTATTGTTACTGATAATAAAGTAATATCTGCTGATATTTCTAAATGGGTAAAATCGCGATCTGGAGGCTTAGAAGAGTTAATGGAAGTAAAAGATGATGGTACTGAGGTGAAATTTTATGTAAAAGAAGGTAAAGATGCAGACCACGTTAAAGAGCTTTTAATCTATGTAAATGGTATTGATAAAGTAATGAATGAAAAGGTTGAAATTAATGGTAAGGAACGAAAAATAGAAACAGTTGTAGTGTCACTTACAGGAGATATAGATCTTAACGAAATTTCTAAACTTACTGATAAAATGAATATACCAGGTGGTAGTCATTTAGAAAAGAACAAATAAAACTAATCATCAATCATGCAACGAGCAATCAAATATTTAGCATACGCATTATTAACCGCAGTTATTTTTACTAGCTGCGGTGATAATGTTAGTTTACAACGCTATTACGTAGATAACCAGGAATCTAAGAACTTTATATCTCAAGATTTACCACTTTCACTTATTGAACTTGATAAATCTAATTTTACTGAAGCTCAAAAAGAAGCTTATAATTCTGTAAATAAGTTAAATTTTTTAGGATATAAGGTTAATGAAACAGACACTGAAACCTATTTAGCAGAATTAGCAAAAATAAAAACTATTTTAAGTGATAGTAAATACAATGGCTTAATGGAGTTTAGCGATAAGGGAAACAAGATATCTGTAAAGTATATTGGAACTGATGAGGAAGCAGATGAAGTCATAGTTTTTGGAAGTGCTAAAGATATGGGATTTGGTATTGTTAGAATTTTAGGAGATGATATGAATCCAGACAAAATGGTTACCTTAATTAGTGCATTTCAAAATGCAAATATTGAAGAAGGCCAAATAGAAAATATTATGAATTACTTTAAATAATTTATAGTAGTTATATTAAAGTAAAAACCCTAGATGTAGACATCTAGGGTTTTTTATATCATTTTTGGAGTATATGAGTTTCCTAAAAGAACCCTTTTTTATTTGGAATTGTCTTGTTTTTGAGTGGTATCTTCTAGTTTAAGCTTAGAATAAAAAATATTAATAACAACAGTAAAAAATACGATAGTAAGTATGGTTAATACAACAAAATTTTCTAGAATATCGAGTACTCCAAAAATGAAAATACCAGCAACCATAAGTCCGGTAAGTATCAAAGATTGTTTGTCGTTTAACATGTTATCTCATTTAATATTTAAATTCCTGTATAATTACCAGGCGTAATACATTTTAATTCTGTTTTTATTGTGTTTGAGACTTCTAAAGTATCAATAAAATTTGCAATAGAATCTTGATTTATTTTAGAATTTGTTCTCGTTAAACCTTTTAACGCTTCATATGGATTAGGGTACCCTTCTCGACGTAAAATAGTTTGAATAGCCTCGGCAACGACCGCCCAATTGTTTTCTAAATCTTCAGCAAATTTACTTTCGTTTAACAATAATTTATCTAAACCTTTTAAAGTTGATTTAAAACCAATAAGTGTATGACCAAAAGGAACACCAATATTACGTAAAACAGTACTATCTGTTAAATCACGCTGTAATCTTGAAACTGGGAGTTTAGCAGAAAGATGCTCGAAAATAGCGTTTGCAATACCTAAGTTTCCTTCAGAGTTTTCAAAATCTATAGGGTTTACTTTATGTGGCATTGCAGAACTACCAACTTCACCAGCTTTAATTTTTTGTTTGAAATATTCCATTGAAACATAAGTCCAAATGTCTCTATCTAAATCCAGGATAATTGTATTAATACGCTTCAAGTTATCAAACAAAGCTGCCATGTGGTCGTAGTGCTCAATCTGTGTTGTCGGGAATGAATGCTGAAGTCCTAATTTTTCTTGAACAAATTTCCCGCCAAAAGCTTTCCAGTCAATGTTTGGATAAGCAACATGATGCGCGTTAAAATTACCTGTAGCACCACCAAATTTTGCGGCACTTGGTATATCGTTCAATAAATTAAATTGTTCTTCTAGACGCACTACAAAAACTTCAATTTCTTTGCCAAGTCGAGTAGGAGATGCAGGTTGTCCATGGGTTCTAGCCAACATAGGAATGGCTGCCCAGTCTTTAGATAAGTCCTTTAATTTATTTAAAATGATAAAATATTCAGGGACATAAACATCATTCATAGCTTCCTTAATACTTAAAGGAATAGCTGTATTATTAATATCTTGAGAGGTTAATCCAAAATGGATAAACTCTTTATATTCAGATAAACCTAAAGCATCAAATTGATCTTTAATAAAATATTCAACAGCTTTAACATCATGATTGGTAACACTTTCAATTTTTTTAATAGCTAAAGCATCATCAGAAGAAAAATCTTTATAAATCGCTCTTAAATTTTCAAAAATAGCACTATCTACAGACTGAAGTTGAGGTAAAGGAATTTCGCAAAGTGCAATAAAATATTCTATTTCAACTAAAACACGGTATTTTATTAAAGCTTCTTCAGAAAAATATGGAGCCAACTCATTTACTTTACTTCTATAGCGTCCATCAATAGGAGAGATGGCATTTAATGCTGATAATGACATAATTTATGTTTGGTTTTTAGAAGTGGCAAAGATAGAATTTTTGTATGTAAGATGTTAAGAATTAGAATCGAAGTTTAATGAAAAAATTATTCCATTCGACAATAAATAGTATATTTAATAAAAAAACGGTAACATGAAATTAGTATCATTTTTATGCATTTTCATCATTTCTCAAACCATAACCGCTCAATTTTATAAAAAAGCCGAGCCATTTACACATACGTATTCTATTGTAGCAAGAGATTCAGTATCTGGAGATATGGCCGTTGCTGTACAAAGCCATTGGTTTAGTGTGGGTAGTGTAGTTACCTATGGTAAAGCTGGTGTTGGGGTTGTGGCTACGCAATCTTTCGTTAACCCAAGTTATGGACCAAAGGGGCTAACGTTAATGGAACAAGGTCTGTCTCCAGACCAAGCTTTAAATGCATTATTGCAAAACGATTCTGGTGAAATGTATAGACAAGTTGCTTTTTTAAATAAAAATGGTTTAGTTGCAACGCATACAGGAAGCCAGTGTATTGATGAAGCTGGGAATAGACAAGGCGATAATTTTTCTGTTCAGGCAAATATGATGTTGAATAATACCGTTTGGGATGCCATGGCGGACGCTTTTGAATCTTCTAAAGGTGATTTAAGCCAACGCGTATTAGCCGCATTAAAGGCTGCAGAAAATGAAAAAGGCGATATTAGAGGTAAACAATCAGCTGCTATTTTAATCGTTAAAGGTGAAGCAACTGGCAATTCTTGGGAAGATGTGGTGATGGATCTTCGAGTTGAAGACCATGCAAACCCAATACAAGAATTGGAACGATTAATTAAAATTCATAAGGCCTATGATTTTATGAATAATGGTGACCTAGCTATGGAGCTTGGTGATACAAAAGAGGCTGAAAACTTATATTTAGAGGCGCAAAAACTATTTCCAGATAATTTAGAAATGAAATATTGGCACGCTATTAATTTATTAAATAATAGAGAGTTTAATAAGGCCTTTCCAATTCTTAAAAGCATCTTTGTTCAAGATAAAAACTGGAAAACACTAACAAAACGTTTAGTAAAAAGCGGCTTACTTACTATTGATGACGAAAAATTAACAGAAGTTATGCAGTTATAAATTACAACTTATTTTTCTTTATTTTTTTTAATGTTTGTTTAGCTCTAGCTTTAAAACCAGCACTTTGTTTTGAAAAGTCTTGTTCCAAGATTAAAGCAAGTTCTGTATGTATCCAATTGCTATCTTTTCCAAAAAGGTAAAGTGTTTCCATGGAGTAAACTTTTGGGGCGACTTTATGGTCACTAATTAGCCAATCGAAACATGCTTCAACTATAAATTCTTTGTGAATTGGAGAGAGTGTGTTTTGTAAGGTATTTGGTTTTTTTGAATAATAATCAGTGGCTATAAAACCACAAACTTTAGCAACAGGACGAACTGCAGAATCAAAATGAATTTTTTTCAAGTTGCTTGTAAATGTGTTTAAATAAGGCACAATGGCATAAAGATATTCAGCGCAAATAAACTCCAAAACCCATGCTGCTTTGCAAGAGACCTTGTCATCTACCATAAACAAAATGTCCATAAGTTTAGGAAACAAACTCATGTCCTCTAAAACCATATTAGCATATTTCAAGCGGTTTTCGCGCAACGCAGTTATGTTACTTAATTCTTTATATAATTCTTCTAAACTCATAGGATATTTTACTACTTTTAAATTTCTAAACTGTTTATGTAAGATATAAATTTCGAACCATGGAAATAATAAAAAAGATATTATTTGTATTACTAATTGCATTCGTAGTAGCTCAATTTTTTGAACCTGACAAAAACGAAGGTGATTTAGCTTCTATTGATGCTTTTATGTCTGAAACTAACCCTCCTAAAGATGTAAAAATCATTTTAAAAGAAACATGTTTTGATTGTCATAGCGATGTTACACAATACCCTTGGTATAATAATATAACTCCAGTAAATTTTTGGTTGGCTGAACATGTAAAAGATGGAAAAAAGCATTTTAATCTATCTAACTGGGAGGGGAATTCTACAAAAAGAAAAGACCATAAGTTTGAAGAACTCATAGAAATGGTTGAACAAAAAGAAATGCCTTTAAATTCTTACACTTGGACCCATGATGAAGCAAAATTAACTGATGAACAAAGAATGGCTGTTATTGATTGGGCAAAATTGGTACGACTAAAATATGGTTTAGAACCGAAGCCTGAGTAGTACTTTAATAGTATAATAAACCATGCGAAAGCACCTATTAATTATTGGTTTTGTTTGGCCAGAGCCTAAAAGTTCTGCTGCGGGTAGCCGGATGATGCAATTAATTGAAGTATTTCATTCAGAAGAGTATCACATTACATTTGCAAGTCCATGTGCTAAAAGTGACAATGCTTTTAATTTGGAAAGTATTGGAGTTTCTCAAGTTTCTATTGAATTAAATAACTCGTCTTTTGATGTTTTCATCAAGAAACTTAACCCTAATGTGGTTTTGTTCGATCGCTTTATGATGGAAGAACAATTCGGGTGGCGCGTTAAAGAACAGTGCCCTGACGCGTTAAGAGTTTTAGACACAGAAGACTTACATTGCTTAAGAAAAGGCAGACAACAGGCTTTTCAGGATGACAAACCATTTGATGAATCTTATTTATTCCATGATATCGCAAAGCGAGAAGTAGCCAGTATTTACAGAAGTGATTTGAGTTTGATTATTTCTGAAGCTGAAATGCATATTTTGAAGTATCAGTTTAAAGTGGATGAATCTCTGTTGTTATATTTACCTTTTATGCTGAATTCTATCTCAGAAGAAGATATTAAAACACTTCCAAAATTTGAAAACAGAAATCATTTTATAACCATAGGGAATTTTTTACATGAGCCTAATTATAATGCAGTTCTTTACTTAAAAGAAACCATTTGGCCATTAATTAGAAAGCAATTACCAAAAGCAGAATTACATGTTTATGGTGCTTATGCTTCTCAAAAAGTCAATCAGCTGCATAACGACAAAGAAGGTTTTCTAATCAAAGGTTTTGCTGAAGATGTCAATGTCGTCATGCAAAATGCGAGAGTATGTTTAGCACCCATTAGATTTGGGGCAGGTTTAAAAGGGAAGTTGGTTGATGCCATGAAAAATGGGACACCTTGTGTAACGACAAGTATTGGAGCAGAAGGTATGTTTGGACATATAGAACCTAATGGTTTTATTGAAGATAACCCAAAACTATTTTCAAATAAAGCTATCGCGTTATTCCAAAATGAAACGATATGCAAAGCAAAGGTGGAAAATGGATTTGACTTAATTAATCAACGTTTTAATAAAATTAAACAGCAACAAAAACTAATAGGTTTTGTTAAAGCAACCACTCAACAAATCAAGCAACACCGACTTAACAACTTTACAGGTCAAATGCTTCACCATCACATGCTGCAAAGTACAAAGTTTATGAGTAAGTGGATTGAAGAGAAAAATAAAAGCTAATCACTATTTTAATGATCCGATAACTTTTTTGATTCCTACCGTAGCCGTTTCAGTAATTACAGTTAAATTTTCTTTACTCTCCATACTCGGTTTAGGATCTATAAAATAAGTTGGCGTATTTTGAGGGACATAATGCATTAAACTTGCAGCAGGATAGACTTGCATAGAAGTTCCAATAATAATAAGAACATTTGCGGTTTTACAAATTTCAACAGCGCTTTCAATCATAGGAACATCTTCGCCAAACCAAACAATGTGTGGTCTTAATTGATGTCCTTTCTGGCAAAGGTCACCTAATACCAAGTCTGTTTTCCATTTTTGTATATCTTTTTCATCATAACTACTGCGTGCTTTTAGTAATTCACCATGTAAATGAATAACATTTGTACTTCCTGCGCGTTCATGTAAATCATCTACATTCTGCGTTATGATAGTCACTTTAAAATTATCTTCTAATTTCGCTAAATCAATATGAGCTCCATTTGGTTTAACCTCAAAAAGTTGTTTTCTACGTTGATTATAAAAATCTAAAACCAATTCTGGGTTTGCAGCAAATCCTTCAGGAGTAGCAACCTCCATAACGTCATGCCCTTCCCATAACCCATCGGCATCTCTAAAGGTTTTAATGCCACTTTCGGCACTCATACCAGCTCCAGAAAGAACCACTAGGTGTTTTTTCATAGTATAAATATACTAACTTTAAGGTTATTGCGAATCATACTTTTGTGAGATTAGGCAATCTTTTTAAAAGAATTCCGGATTAAAGATTACTACATCACGTTGTTCCTCATAATGACATTCCGTATTTTTGAAATATGATTGATTTAAAATTTCTCGAACATATGGAAGGCTATTTAACAGAATCTCGTAAATCACGTTTTGACGCTGTTTTATCGCAACGCACCAAACATTTTACAGTAGCTACAGAAGATGTGTATCAGCTTCATAATACGAGTGCCGTAATGCGAAGTTGTGATGTGTTTGGTATACAAGAAATAAATATTGTTGAAGAGCAAAACTCTAAAAATATTGATAGAGAAATTGCTATGGGAGCTCAAAAATGGGTGGATTTGAACCGCTATCAAACGGTAAAGGATTGTATTTCAGATTTAAAACAAAAGGGTTATCAAATTGTGGCTACAACACCGCATACTAATGATTGCGAATTACATGATTTTGATGTGACTAAAAAATCCTGTTTTTTCTTTGGAAGAGAAACCGAAGGTTTATCTCAAGAGGTTTTAGATCAAGCAGATTGTTATTTAAAAATCCCAATGGTAGGATTTACTGAAAGTTTAAACATTTCAGTATCTGCTGCGATAATTTTACAACATGTTACAACTAAACTAAAGCAAACAGCTATTAATTGGCAATTGACAGAGAAAGAGGTCTTAGAAAAACGTTTAGATTGGTGTAAAAAAACGATTAAAAGTTATGATGAAATTGCAGAACGGTATGATGTTTTAAAAAAATAGTAGAAAACAAAAAAGAGGAATTATTTAAATAATTCCTCTTTTTATAAATATTTATATCTTTCGACTTCGTCCCCGACTTAGCAACTTGTATTCTTCATAACATTCGCTAATAGCATCCAGTATTTGAAGGTCGTTTGCTGTTCGTATAAAGCCTTTGGAGTAATTACATTGGCTTACAATTTCGTCTAAATCTATGCGTTCAACTTGCAATAAAACAGTGAGCATTTCACGATCAAAACGAGAAGCTAATAAATTTCTAATTTCATCATCTTGCTTCATCTTCCTGAGCTTACGCAGTTCGTTAGGTTTCTTACCAAACATGCGATGTAAGAAATCTGCAGGATTGAATATAGAACCAATAACTCTAGTTAAACCTGATTTTTTACTCGCTTCGTAACCTGTTCCTTGTAAACCTGAAATACTATAACGGTAATTTGTATTAATATCTGGTACTTGTTTAATATCTACTTCTAAATAACCAGTAAGTTTTAATTGGTTTACAACCACTTCTTCCAATGCTAGAGCTAATTCGGTGAGTTCAATGTTAGAACTTCCAAACTTTAGCCAGTCATTTGTTACACGAACTTTAATTGATTTAAAACCTAAATATGAAAAGTGAAGTGTATCGTTAACTTTTGCTGAAATATTAAATTCACCTTTTTTGTCAGTACTTGTACCAATTACTTGGTTGAGATTAACAATATTTACGCTTTCCAAAACAGAATCATCTGCCGAATTAATTACAACGCCTAAGACCTTATCTGGTTCTTGTGCCATAGAAACAGCAGCAGTTAACAGAAAAGTAAGAAATAAGATGTAATTTTTCATAGGTTTAAGCTCAAAATCAAAAATACTAAACAAAACGGCAAAAAATACCGTAATGCTATACTTTGACTTAAAATTAACAAAAAAGTCTATCTTCTAGAACGTCTCGGTCTTGAACTTCCCAAATCATTAGAATCTGAACGTCTTGGTGGTTTTGAGTCACCATCACTTCTGCGTCTGTCACTTCGGCTTCCAGAAGCCCCTTTTCTATCATCACGTCTTCCTCCACCGCGTCTATCATTACGACGATTTCCACCGTCACGTCTTCCGCCACCGCTTCTATCGCTGCGTCTTCCACCACCACGGTTTTCAGACACTTCAACATTTACAAAACGGCCTTCATATTTAAAGTCGGTAAAGTGCGCTAGTACTTTCTCTTTTACTTCATTCTCTGTATTAAAGAACGAGAAGCTTTCTTTTGTTTCCACTTTAAAAACATCATCTCTACCAAGTCCTAATTGCTCTTTTAAGAAGTCTTTCAGCTTCATCCAATCAAAACCATCTTTTCCACCAACATTTATAAAGTAACGTGTAGAATCATTTTTACCACCTCTACTAAAGTCACGTCCACCTTCCCGTCCGCCATCTCTATCGTAAGAGCCTTCAGCAATATTTAAGTTTTTAGATTTATTGTAGTAATTATAAAAACGCGTAAACTCAACCGAGAAGAATTTTTTAATTAATTCGTCTTTCTCTGTATCAGCAAACAATTCATTAATACTCGTTAAGTGTTTATCAATTTCATGATTAATCTCTGTATTGTGAATTTTATTAGCAAGCGACATCAATTGTACTTCACAAATATCTGCACCATCTGGAATTTCTTTTTTCTCGAACTGCTTTTTAATAATACGCTCAATACTTTTTATTTTACGCACTTCACTTTTCGATACAATAACCATTGAGATTCCTGTTTTACCTGCACGTCCTGTTCTTCCAGAACGGTGTGTGTAAATTTCAGGTTCGTCTGGCAACTGGTAATTTATAACGTGTGTAATATCGTCAACATCAATACCACGAGCAGCAACATCAGTCGCTACTAGCATTTGTATTTGTTTATTTCTAAATGATTTCATGACCATATCACGTTGGTTTTGGCTTAAATCCCCGTGTAATGCACCGGCATTATATCCATCTTCAATTAAGTTTTCAGCAACTTTTTGAGTGTCACGTTTTGTTCTACAAAATACTACCGAGAAAATATCTGGATTTGCATCAGACAAACGCTTTAAAGCTTGATAACGATCCCTTGCATTCACTAAATAATATTCATGTGATACTTGACTCGTGCTTTCATTTTTATTTCCAACAGTGATTTCCTGCGGATTGTTCATGAATTTTTTAGCTATTGTTGCTACTTCTCTTGGCATTGTTGCCGAGAATAACCACGTGTTTTTATCATCAGGAGTGTGCGATAAAATATCGGTAATATCCTCTTTAAAACCCATGTTTAACATTTCATCTGCCTCATCTAAAACCGAATATTGGATTTTAGAAATATCGACCAAACGTCTTTTAATCATATCTTTCATACGACCCGGAGTGGCCACAATAATTTGTGCGCCACGTTTAATATCACGTGCTTGATCCGTAATGCTTGATCCACCGTAAACGGCAACCACGTTAAGCCCTTTACAATATTTACCATACAATTTCATTTCGTTGGTAATTTGTAAACAAAGCTCTCTGGTTGGCGATAATATCAAACCTTGGGTAGTTCTGCTATCAATGTCAATTTTTTCTAACATCGGGAAGCCAAAAGCTGCTGTTTTACCAGTTCCCGTTTGAGCTAAGGCTACTAAATCGGTTTCCGATTCTAATAAAATAGGGATTGCTTTTTCTTGTACTTCACTGGGTTTAGTAAACCCTAAATCTGTAATTGCTTGTAATAGGTTGTCATTAAGACCTAAATCTTGGAATGTGCTCATTTTTAATTTATTGTATGCGATTTATTATGCAGTGTTACATAAAGAAGTGAATCGACATACTTAAACCTAAACTTCTAGTAACACATCCTCACTCTGAGGAATTTAAACTCTTCTTGAGTTTCAAGCGGCAAAGATAACCTTTTATTTGGATTATTTTTATTTGGGCGTTTTAACACGCTTTCACTACTCAATCTTTTTAAAATTGTCTTTGCGAAGGCGCAAGGACTGTGAAAATCTGTTTAATACTAGTTCACACCAAAATAACTGCTATCAAGTTTTAAAAAGGATTTCAAACAGGCCGCTGCAATCGTTAACGCAGTTACTTACGTAAATTCACAATCCGTTCCAAAAGCGTAGGATGCGAATAGTGCATAAACACATAGGCGGGATGCGGTGTTAAATTGCTCAAACTGTTTTTAGATAGTTTTTTAAGCGAAGTAATTAAAGGTTCGCCTTTATATGTGTTTTTAGCATAATCGTCTGCTTGGTATTCAAACTTTCTAGAAAACAAATGCATTATCAATCCAGTAATTTCAGAAATAGGCGAATAGAGCAATCCAAAAGCAATCAATCCAATATGAAAGCTGGGTATGTCAACACCCAATGCTTGTGATAATAATGGATTGGAAATAAATAAGGATAAAGCATAGAGCGTTAATCCAGTCAATAAAATAGAAGCAAATAAATTAAAAATAATGTGTTTCTTTTTATAATGCCCAACCTCATGCGCTAAAACAGCAACAATTTCTTCATCATCCAAATCATTAATCAAGGTATCATAAAGTGTTACACGTTTTTCACTACCAAACCCCGAAAAATAAGCATTCGCTTTTGTGCTGCGTTTAGAACCATCAATTACAAAAATCTTATCCAATTTAAAACCGACACTCTTAGCATATTCAGAAATTTTATCACGTAAAGTACCTTCCTCTAAAGGGGTTTGCTTATTAAATAGCGGTACAATAAGTTTAGAATAAAACATATTCATAAACAAAGTAAATACAGCAACTAAGCCCCAAGCATATAACCAAAAATTTTGTCCAGTAGCCCCGTAAAACCAAATAATTAAGGCTAAAATACCACCACCAACAACAGCCATCATGAGCCAACCTTTTATTTTATCTAAGAAAAAGGTTTTAATAGTCGTTTTGTTAAATCCAAATTTTTCTTCAATAACAAAAGTGCTATAATACGAAAATGGTGTGGTTAAAATATCGCTACCAATCATAATAATGCCAAAGAAAATAAGCGCCACAATAATTGAGTTTTCGCTGTAGTTTCTGGCTATATTATCAACAAGTTCAAAACCATCAAACCATAAAAACCCTAAAGTTAAAAGGATAGAAAATGATGAGGTTAACAGCCCAAATTTGTAATTAGTTGCCTTATAGTTTTGCGATTTTTTATATTCCGCTTCATCATAAACATCTTGCAAATCCTTAGGAAGTACATCATTGTAATGTTTCGCGTTTAAAGCATCTAAAATTTTATCAACTATAAAATTGATAACAATGATAGCTATGATGATGTAAAATAGTGTTGTTGATGTCATATGTTTTATGTCATTGCGAGACGCTTTTTAGCGACGTGGCAATCTGTTTAATTTTAGTTTCACTTCATTCGATTCCTTCGGTCATCCTTTTCTCGTAATAACGGTTCACTCAAAATTCCGCTGTCTCTTCGCTTCAAAAATAAGAATTCCAGCTGCAACCGACACATTCATAGAATCAATTTCACCTTGCATGGGAATAATAATATTTTGAGTCGCGTTTTCTAGCCATTCATTACTCAGGCCAGTAGCTTCTGTACCCACGATAATGGCAGTTAGTTTTGTAAAGTCTTGTGTGTGGTAATTAACTGAAGCTTGCAACGCCGCACAATACATATTAAAATTATTTGCTTTTAAAAAGGCGATAATTTCAGTTGTAGTACCAGTAGCAATGGGATTAGTAAAAACACAGCCCACACTAGAGCGGATTATGTTTGGGTTGTATAAATCGGTTTTAGGATTAGCAATAATAACAGCATCCACATTGGCAGCATCAGCCGTTCTTAAAATGGCGCCGATATTACCTGGTTTTTCTGGTGCTTCAGCAACTAAAACTAAAGGGTTTTCTTTATCAAAATTTAAATCAGTTAAATCATTTTCTTTAGATTTTGCAATAGCTAAAATACCTTCTGTAGTATCTCTGTAAGCTAGTTTTTGATAAACATCTTTAGAAATCTCTATGGTGTCAAATGGATGAGGTGCAAAGTCGTTAAGCTTTTCTTCTGAAAATAATTCTGGATAAAATAAAACGGTTTCTAATTTATACCCACCTTTTAAAGCCAAAGAAATTTCGCGCTCGCCTTCTATTAAAAAGGTGCCTGTTTTTTTACGCTCACGCGACTTATCCTTTAATTGAACAAGTTGTTTTATGTACGTATTTTGTGGGCTAGTTATTTCCTTCATAAGAGTTAAGCAAAAGTAGTTGTTTTTGAGTGATTATATTATAAAGATATTTTTGAAGTACTTACAGGATCAACAATTGTGGAGTAATTATAAGCTGTTATTTTCGTAGTAATTAACAATTAAAGCTACTACATAATTGTAACTCTTCATACCCTTACTTTGTTTATTGGCTTTTAAAAAATTCCCATAAAACAATTTAAAAAAAGGTTCAGCAGGATTTTGATGAGCATCCCAGAAATCCCGAACTTCTTTATAATTTTTTAAAATACCTTTATTAACACTTATCGCAATACTTTCATACAAAGCTTCATCCCGTCTATAAATTTCATTGAGGCAAAAACGCAAGGCAAAAGTGTACCCTGTATATTTAAAATAGATATTATCATGGCTTGTCGTAGCTAAAAAACCAATAAAATTGGCCTCATTTTCAGCCGCATAACCTAACTGATGTGCAATTTCATGAGCCGATGTTGTCGGGAATTTATAAACAGGGATCAGTCCATCCACCTGCGCTTCATTTGTTAACGGATTTAAATACCCACTAAAACCCATGTAAGTTAAAGGGAGACTGTAAAGTGATTTTTTTAAGCTTTTCGGGGTGTATTCCAAATGCGGGAAACTTCTTTTTAAATTATCATAACCCGCTGGCACCATTTTAAAAATGTCACCTTTACTAAAAGGGATATCCGCTTTAATGGTATCATTTTTTGTGATTTCAAAATGTAATGTATTCGATTTTTTAATCAAGGCTTCCGTAACATGCACTAACTGCTCAGTGGTGTAATCACGTGCTAAATTCAGACTTTTATGAAGCGGTAATCGGTGATAATTTAACCCCCAAAACAAATGAAATGCACCATATATTATGGCAACAGCCGCAAAAACATCAACTAACCAATTTTTAGTGTCTTTTCGTAAACGTTTTCTGTTTTTATAAAACCATCTTATAGCGTAAATACCCGCAAAAGTATATATCAAATCACCAAAAGAAAAAGGCATCCAGCCCAATGTAAACCTAAAAACTTTAGAAATTACAGGGTACACACTATTACTATAGTATTGCTCCACAAACTCAGGATAATTAGAAAGTAATTTTACAAGTAGAACTTGTGGAATTAACGATAGCGCAATAATCGTTTTTTTCTTTTTTAGCATATTCAAAAATAGGAAACTATTTATAAATCCTAATAGTAATACGTACCTTTGTATTCAAT
>NZ_CAJQQI010000090.1 GCF_905480415.1 uncultured Algibacter sp.
GACTGATGCATTTTCAGAAGAAGCCTCTGGAGAAATTTCGAATAGTTTTGGTAGTTTTGGAACTAGAAAACATACTGTGAAATTGAGTACAGGACTACTTAATAATCATTTCGAGATTTCAGGACGTTTTTCTAAAATAGATTCCGACGGCTATGTAGATCGTGCTTTTACAGATTTGCGTTCTTACTTTTTACAAGGTGTATATAAAGATGGCAACACGTTGATTAAAGCCTTAACTTTTGGGAATAGAGAACAAACATATCAATCTTGGTTTGGATTAACGGCTAATCAATTGAAGGAAGACCGTCGTCAAAATCCATACACTTACGAGAATGAAACGGACAACTATTGGCAAGATCATTACCAATTGCATTGGAATGAGCGTTTTGATAACAATTGGTCTACTAATCTTGGGTTAAACTACACTAAAGGGAAAGGTTATTTTGAACAATTCAAACCTAAAGAATCTGCTGCGGATTTTAATAACTTAATTGAAGCTGATTCGGACGTTATTGTTCGTAGGTGGTTAGATAATAATTTTTATGTACTTAATGGTAATGTAACCTATAAGAAGAATGCATTAGAAATTATATCTGGATTATCATATAGTACTTATGATGGTGATCATTTTGGGGAAGTGATTTGGGGAAGTGATTTAGCTCCAAGCACTAATATTCGTGATCGTTATTACGAAGGCGGTGCTACTAAGAATGACTTTAGTGTGTTTTCAAAAGCCACTTTTAAGTTTGCTGAAAAATTTACTGGCTTTGTTGATTTACAAGGGCGTTTTGTGAACTATAAAACCAATGGATTAAATTCAAAAAGAAAAGCCTTTAATACCAATTCTGATTTTAGTTTTTTTAACCCTAAAGTTGGTGTCACTTATAAACATTGCAATTTTAATAGCTTTTACACGTCTTACGCAAGAGCAAACAGAGAGCCAAATCGTGATGACTTTAAAGGTGGCGTAACAGAAAACGAAACACTTAATGATATTGAGTTAGGGTGGCGTTATAATTCTCAGAGAGTTAGTGTAAATGCCAATATATATTATATGTTTTATCAAAACCAGTTAGTGTTAACTGGTCAGTTAGATGATGTTGGTAGTCCAATTAGAGCAACGAGTGGTAAAAGTTATAGATTAGGGTTAGAGATTGATGCTAATATTCAGTTCTCAAAAATGGTTAGTACATCTACAAATTTTACATTAAGCAATAATAAGAACAAAGATTTTAATTCTAATAATACTGGAGCTTTAGTTAATTTAGGAAATACTAATATATCATATTCTCCAGAATTAGTTATTGGTAATGCTTTAAATTTCTTCCCAACTGAACGTTTACAACTATCAGTATTAAGCAAGTACGTTGGCGAGCAATATATGGGGAATACCGATAATGATGAGTCTGTTTTAGAAAGTTATTTTGTGAATGATTTTAATATTTCATATGAAATCAAACCGAAATCAATTTTTAAATCTATTGTGTTGTCAGGTTTGGTAAACAATATTCTTAATAAGAAATATGTTTCTAACGCTAATGATTACGGTGGAGGCTATATTTATTATTACCCACAAGCAACAACTAATTTTTTGGTTGGTGCTACATTAAAATTTTAAATATATAATTAGGGACTAGAAGCGTAGTTGGTATTATGTTAACTGCGCTTTCCTAATTAAAAATTAAAAGCGTATTACCCGTTTTCTGGACACGGTAATTTTTTAAAGCACATCTTAAACCGTCATTACCTTCTATTGTTCCAGTAACAAAATTATATTTATTACCATCATCACAACCACATGTGCCATTTAATCCTGAAGGTATAAGCGCAGAACAACTACTAGGTGCATGATTAGGATCGCTAGCATCCCATGCATAAAAATCAACACCAGTACTGGCTACTATAATTCCAGCATTGCCTTCATTTGGAATATAAACTGAGTTTCCTGCAAAAGTTAGTTGACTGTATTGGGGTAAAGACAAATCTATGGTAAAATTGACTCCAATATCAAGTAAGAATCTACAGTTTTTATCATCAACAGAATTACCATTACAAGACACTAAAAACAGAATGCATATTAAGCTAAAAAATGGTTTCATAAATTTAAAAAAATTAAAATGCAATGTACAATAAAAAGTAAATTGACTTAAGTGTTTTGTGTTTTTCATTATGCTATTTTTATTTTTCAAATACAGATTAAGATAAAATGCTTTTAAAAACATATTATAACTATGTAATCAAAATTTTGTACTTTTGTTGTACAATCTCGTGCGAACGGGATTTTTTTATTTGCTGAATACTTCAAAGTATTAACTTGAAGTTTGTCAGCATCTTTTATTAAGTAAAACGATGAAGTTATGAGTAAAGTATCATACTATACACCTGAAGGATTAAAAAGATTAAGAGGCGAGTTAAAGGAGCTTAAAGATGTTGAGCGTGTAAAAGCATCTAGAGCCATTGCTGAAGCCAGAGATAAGGGCGATTTAAGTGAAAATGCAGAATACGATGCTGCTAAAGAAGCGCAAGGGATGTTAGAAATGCGAATTGCTAAGTTAGAAGACGCATTAGCTGGAGCTCGCGTTATTGATGAATCGCAATTAGATAATTCTAAAGTACTTGTGCTATCTAAAGTGAAAATAAAAAACCAAACCAATGGTATGGAAATGAATTATACTTTGGTTGCAGATGGTGAAGCAGATTTGGCTTCAGGGAAAATCTCAGTAAATTCTCCTATTGGAAAAGGGTTATTAGGTAAAGTAGTAGGTGATGTTGCAGAAATACAAGTGCCTAATGGTACTATGAAATTTGACATCATCGAAATAACGAGATAAATTAAATAATACAGGCTACTTTAATGCAGTAGAAGGTTTTAAAATAATAAAAATGTCTTCAATATTCACAAAAATAGTAAACGGCGAACTTCCATGTTATAAAATAGCAGAAACCGAAGATTTTTTAGCATTTCTTGATGTGAATCCAAATACTAAAGGGCATACATTGTGTATTCCTAAAAAAGAAGTTGATAAAATTTTTGATTTAGATGAAACTGCTTACAATGCCTTAATGATTTTTTCAAGAAGGATTGCCTTGGCTTTAAAAAAAGTGATTCCTTGTAAGCGCATTGGATTAAGTGTTATAGGTTTGGAAGTTCCTCACGCACATGTGCATTTAATTCCTTTACAGTCTATGGAAGATGCTCGATTTACTCAAAAAGTTAAATTGTCTCCAGAGGAATTTGAGGCCTTAGCCGAAGCTATTAAGGCGCAATTATAAATTTAAATAATATACTAGGAATAGAACCAAAGCGATCAACACAAAAAATGTGGATGTAGCAATCCATGATGTTTTTTTAAGGTAAGTAGATTTACTTTTAGGAGTAAAAGCTTTTTTTTGATATTCAAAAACACGATCAATATCATCGGTCCATTGTTCAGGGTAAATCACCGAATTACAAGTTTTACACGTAATTTCATGACTAATTTCAGAAGTAATAGATTTATAAAATTTAGTTTCTTTTACTTTTTGCTTAAAGATTAAGTGTAAACCGTTTTTACTATAACACTCTGGGCAATTATTGTTTAAAGTTACTTCCTTAATATCAATTAATTTTTCAGACATAATTCAGTATTTAGTTAGTACGTTTTAAACTTATTTGGATGGTACTACCTTTATCTTTTTCAGATTGTAGGACCTTAATTTTTCCGTTATGAAAATCTTCAATAATTCGTTTAGTAAGCGATAGACCTAATCCCCAACCTCGTTTTTTAGTGGTAAATCCTGGCTCGAAAATTTTATTAAAGTCTTTTTTTGAGAGCCCTTTACCAGTATCCGTGACACTAATTTTTACATCATTTTCAAGTTGTGAAATTTCAACAGTAAGTTTTCCTCTGCCTTTCATGGCATCAATGGCGTTTTTTACCAAATTCTCAATGGTCCAACTATAAAGTTGTTTGTTTAGATTTACGGGAATTTCTCCTTCAGGAGTTATAATATCAAAATCAATAAGTTTCGATGATCTCGTTTTTAAATAATCATAAGACTCAATAGTTTCTTTTATAATATCAGCATTTTCTAAAACAGGTATTGAACCTATTTTGCTAAAACGTTCTGTAATAGTTTTTAATCGGTCAACATCTTTTTCAATTTCAACAATGTAATCTGGGTTTACATTTTCGATTTTTAATATTTCAGTCCAACCAATTAATGAAGATAAAGGAGTTCCTATTTGGTGAGCTGTTTCTTTTGCCATACCCGACCATAATTTGTTTTGGGTGGCATTTTTACTACTGCTATAAAAGAAAAAAATAACAGCTCCAAATAATACAACTATAAGTATTAATGCAAAAGGATAGTATACAAGTTTGTTCAATAATGTTGAGTTTCCGTAGTAAATGGTGCTGTAAAGCGTACCATCGATTTTAACTTCTATAGGAGTGTTTTCTGTTTTAAACTTCAAAATCAATTTTTGAATGTATGCAGAATCTTTCACCTTGCTTTCATCAATATTATTGAAATCAAAACTACCGTCAGTATTAGCTTTTATCATTGGTGTAGTTTTGTTACTGGTAATCACCTTTAATGAAAGTTCTCCAATATTGCCATCGAGGTTGTCGGTTTTTAATAAATCAGATTGTGCAAAAGACCAATTTTCCATTTTTGTTCGCTCCTCATCTTTAAAATGCTGAAAAAACTCGTAAGTTTTCCATAAAATAAGGGATACAATAGCGAAGGAAGCTATAACAATAATCCAACGGAAAGCGTTGCTATGTTTTGTAAAAATCATTTAAAAAAGTAATTATCTGGTAATATAATGCAAATCTGTTAATATTATTGTTCAAGTTGTTAGTAAGTGGGCTTTTAGATGCGTTATAGTTTTATTACATTTTCTCTAATGGCAAATATTGATAAATTGTTGATAGAGGTAAACTTATGTTGAAAACTACTTTAAATTATCATGTTTTTTTTGATTAGTTTTGTTGAAATTAAAAAGACAAATGGCCTCATTAGATCCAAAAAGCTTATCAACCAGTAAATTACATGGTTATTTGTTGAGTGCTGTAGCTCCAAGGCCAATAGCTTTTGCAAGTACGCTTGATGCTGATGGAAATCCAAATTTGTCACCATTTAGTTTTTTTAATGTGTTTAGTGCAAACCCACCAATACTAATTTTTTCTCCGGCTAGACGTGTCAGAGATAATACAACAAAGCATACTCTAGAGAATGCTGAATTAACAAAAGAAGTGGTTATAAATGTGGTGAATTATGATATGGTTCATCAAATGTCATTAAGTAGTACAGAATATCCTGAGGGTATAAATGAGTTTGAAAAAGCAGGATTAACTATGTTGAAATCGGATGTTATAAAACCTTTTCGGGTAGCGGAAGCACCTGTTCAGTTCGAATGTAAGGTGAACGACATTATTAAGTTAGGAACTGAAGGTGGCGCAGGGAATTTAATTATTTGCGAAGTAGTTAAACTTCATATTGATGATGCGGTACTTGACGAAAATGAAGCCATAGACCAAAAGAAATTAGACTTAGTGGCAAGAGCAGGAGGAAGTTATTATAGTCGTGCTAAGGATGGTTTTTTTGAAATACCAAAACCCATAGTGACATTAGGAATTGGTGTTGATAGTTTTCCAGACCATGTTAAAAACAGTATGATTTTAACAGGAAATGATTTAGGGATGTTAGGAAATATTGAAACGTTACCTACCGAAAATCATATAAATACTTTTGTAAAAGAAGTTGGAGAACGTTATCCTAATATAAAAACGGCAACACACCGAGAGAAGCATAAATTAGCACACGATTATCTTAGTTTTGGAGATGTCGAAAGTGCTTGGAAAATACTATTAAGTTAAAATAATAATATAAATATAAAAACTAGTATATGGAAGTTCAAGGAAGAATTAAAATGGTTGGTGAAACTCAAACTTTTGGAAGTAATGGGTTTAGAAAAAGAGAAGTTGTAGTAACAACTGAAGAGCAATACCCACAGCACATTATGGTAGAGTTTGTTCAAGATAAAACAGATTTATTAAATAGCTATCAAGTCGGTCAGCAAGTTAAAATAAGTATCAACTTACGTGGTAGAGAATGGGTGAACCCACAAGGTGAAACGAAATATTTTAACTCGATTCAAGGATGGAGAATCGAAGCATCACAAGAGGAAGCGGCCGGAACAAATATGCCTCCAGTGCCACCAGCAGATGCTTTTGAGCCTGCAGGAGATTTAAAAGAAGAAGATCACGACGATTTACCTTTTTAATTAAAAATCCGTAATTCCCGCTAAGGCAGGAATCTTATAAAATCAACCTCAATGTTTATTCTAACGTTGAGGTTTTTATATTTACTTATACATGCAATACCTAAACGAAGATATCTGGTTTCCTGATGTTAATAAAGCTTCTCCTGAAGGCTTATTGGCAGTTGGAGGTGATTTGTGTGTCGAAAGGTTATTACTTGCCTATAAAACTGGTATTTTTCCTTGGTTTGATACTGAAGAACCTTTTTTATGGTGGGCTCCAGACCCAAGATTTGTATTGTTTCCAGAGAAATTAAAAGTTTCAAAAAGTATGAAGCAGATTATGCGGAACAACGAGTTTATAATTACTTTAAATAAAGATTTTGAACAAGTAATTACCGAATGTTCAAAAGCAAAACGTATTGGTCAATCTGGAACTTGGATAACAGATTCTATGGCTAATGCTTATATAAAATTGCACAAACTTGGTTATGCAAAATCTGTTGAGGTTTGGCAAGATAAAAAGCTTGTTGCTGGACTTTACGGCATTGATTTAAATAATGGTGTATTTTGTGGAGAAAGCATGTTTACTAAAGTAAGTAATGCTAGTAAAGTGGGATTTATCAGTTTTATTCAGAATACAAATTATAAATTAATAGACTGTCAGCTTCATACTAACCACTTAGAAAGCTTGGGGGCTGAGGAAATTTCTAGAGAAGCATTTTTGAAGTTTTTGTAGCGTCAAAATTAAAAATTTATAAAAATTCTCTAAAAGGATGTAATAATCTTTAACTTCTACCACTAATCATTAAAAACAATGTTTGAGTAACGATTTTTATATATCATCAATTTTACCCTATTCCGGAATAATTATAAAGATATGCAGGGCATATACTGATTCGCAAGAAGATTTCGAGGATTATTATCAAGAAGTCTGTTTGCAAATATGGAGAAGTCGAGATAAGTTTCGTGGCGACTCTAAATGGTCTACATGGATATATAGACTATCATTAAATATATGTCTGACCTTAATTAAGAAAAAGAAAAGAAATCGTCAACACCATACTTCAGATTATCAGATTCAGACTGAAGCCATAGAGGATGAGCTTACATTTTCTGATCAATCTCTTAACCTGTTATATGAAGCCATCAAACAACTATCAGAAATTGATAGAGCCGTTATTTTACTTTATCTGGAAGAAAAACCAAATAAAGAAATCGCAGATATAATTGGTACAACACCAAACAATATAGGCGTTCGTGTCAATAGAATTAAAGAAAGATTAAAAAAATTATTAGATGGAAAAATCAATTGAATCAATTTGGAAACAAGGTTTTTTAGAGAATGATGCTATGGTGGCACCAAAACTAAATAACCTCTACAATCAAAAATCCATTCATATTATAGATAAATTCAAAAGAATGTTTAAAATCAACCTAAATGCGTTGGTTATATTTTCTTTTTTTGTTTTAGTAGTTTCTTTTTTTGTGAAAATCCCAGTAATGGGTGTACTTATGTTCATTCTTTTTAATGTTATAGTTATTGTAAATAAAAGGCTGTTGAAAGGTTTAAATGATATTGATAAAAACGTGAGTAGTTATCAATATCTTAAGTCTTTTGATACTTGGATGAAGTCCCAAATTGAAGTTAATTATAAAATGTCGAGATATATATATCCATATATTTTTATAGCCATGGTTTCTGGCTTTGGGTTTTCTAGTCAATTTAGGGAGTCTTTAAACAGAATGTTAGGCGGTTATCAACCTTATATGGTATTCGACATACCTGTGTTTTGGGTACTCGCTATGATAGTAATTATAATATTATTAGCAATATTTGGAGGACGGATTTATAAATGGGATTTAAATATAGTTTATGGTCGTATTATAAAGAAACTAGATGAGCTTATTACCGATATGGAAGATTTAAGAGGGTAGTTTTGAATGTGTAAAAAAAATATTTCTTTTGAATTGTGTAAT
>NZ_CAJQQI010000091.1 GCF_905480415.1 uncultured Algibacter sp.
AATTAAAACAAACAATCCTAAATAAGGGTTTCTAAACATGGTTTGAATAAAAATTGCTAAAAATGCCCAAATGGCATAATTTATTAACCTTAATCCATAAAGTTCCTTTATATAATGCCCAATTTCAAAATCGAAATAACCATTATAAATTTGAAACACTATTCCGGAAAGCATAATGACTCCCAGTAAAACCATTTGCATTTTTATAAGTGCAATAAACTTTGATATAAACAATACCCAGTTAGGTGCCGGTGTAACGTCTACTAAATGGTTCATGTTAGCTATTTTGCCTCTATGAACTAACATACCGGCATATAAAAATGTACAAATATTTATAGCTATTGTGAATGAAGCACCTCCATTTAGCATCTTCCAAGTTAAAGGGAGCGTTGATGTCCCAAATAGGTTCCCTACCTCGGATAATGCAATTAAAATAATGATTAACCCGACCAAGACAATGCTTAAAAATGGCCAACTTTTTATAATATATTTAAAATCAATATTGGATAACTTCCATGTTGTTTTTATATTTTGAATAACAGAATAATCAAAATTCACCTTAGGTAAATTGATTCTAATAATGCCTCCAAAATTACTTTTAGTCGTTCGTTCTCCCTTATTTTTATTAAAGTTTAATGTCATTGCATTTTGGCTAAATGAAAAATACTTATAAACTAAACCAAATACTAAGGCTGCTATACCTAACCAAAGCAACCTATTATAAAGTATCACGCCTTCTATAGGAAGGTGCAATTCGTTTTTTTCCGAAACCGTCCAGTAACGGGTGTAATAATCAGTAGCAGCAGCTCCAAAAGGATCTAACATAGCAGCTAAAAGCCTGTTATCTGGATCAGATAATAAACTCTCCATGAGCCCTTGAACAAATAGGAGTAATATAACGGTTATAAATCCAGCTGCAATATTTCTAGTAAACGTAACTACACCAAAAACAATAGCTCCAAATAATAAAACATTAGGTAATATATATATTGTGTAGGCACTTAAATACGATCTTAAACTAAAAGAAGTAATAATATCAGAATTTGTTCCAGGTAATCTAAAACCAATAAATAAGGCTATCCCAATTGTCAATACTATAATAGTAACTATTAAAATCGCACTAAAAAATTTGGCGAACAAGTAGTTCGCTTTTGTAAAAGGATATGAATATAGAATTGAATGCATTTCACTTTTAAAATCTCTATAAATTGAAACACCTATAATTGATGGAAACAAAAAGAAAATCAAAATAGACATCGCATTAAAAAGGCTCGTTATTCCTGATGGTGAATTAACTACGTTAGAAGAACCAGTAGTAACTGTAACACTATCAAAAATACCAGCGGAACTCGCTGAAAAAAGCAAAGCTATTATAAAGAAAATAGCAGCATATATATATAATGCTGGTTTTTTAAACCAGTACTTTAACTCGTAAAATAATATTGTAGAAAACATATGTATTATATTAGTTTGTTAATAGCTTTTATGCAAGAATTGGTTCATCTCGTTTTAAAGCAATAAAATACACATCGTCTAGTTGTGGATTGGCTAATAGAAAATCATCGGCTGGTTTTTCAATAGCATGTACTCTGATATTTAACGTATTATCTTGGTTGTAATTTGACGATAATACATTGTAAGCCGCTTCCATACTTTCTAAATCGTCACGCTCTATAATTTTAGTCCAAATTTGTCCTTTAATTTCATCCGTAGCTTCCATTGGAGTTGTATGTTGTAAAATGCGTCCACCATTTAAAATAGCCATTTCATTACAAAGCTCCTTAACATCATCTACAATATGGGTGGAAAAAATGACCGTACAATTAGTACCGACCTCTCGTAAAACATTTAAAAACCGATGACGTTCAGCGGGATCTAAACCTGCGGTAGGTTCATCAACAATAATTAACTTTGGGTTATTTAATAACAATTGAGCAATCCCAAAACGCTGTTTCATTCCGCCAGAATAGCCTGCAACATGCTTTTTACGAACTTCGTACAAATTAGTAATTTCTAAAACTTCCTTTACTAAAGCTTCTCTATCAGATTTTGAACTCACACCTTTTAAAGTCGCAAAATAATCAAGCAATTTCTCAGCCGACATTTTTGGATACACGCCAAACGATTGTGGCAAATAACCCAGAACTTTCCGAAGAGCCATTTTATCTTCAAGTACATTAATATCGCCAAACTGAATAGAACCAGAATCTGGGCTTTGCAAGGTTGCTATTGTACGCATTAAAGAAGATTTTCCCGCACCATTAGGACCTAATAATCCAAACATTCCTGTTCCTATTTCTAAATTCAAATTATCAATGGCTTTAACACCATTTTTGTAAGTTTTCGTTAAATCGTTAATGGTTAGCTTCATGTGGCTCGATATTTAAGTTCTATTTTGTTTCTAATAAGTATCAAAACTATATGTTTTGTTACAATTTATTCTTACGAGATTAGTAATAACTAAATAATTCCTATTATTTTTACAAAATACAGTAAAAAAATGAAGTCATAATTTTAATGACTAAAAAAAATAATAAACAATCTTATGGCAAAAAAGAGCATACTTAATAAAAAGTCAATGGACTTTTTAGAAAAATATTTAAATAATGCAGCTCCAACTGGATATGAGTGGGACGGACAAAAGCTGTGGATGGATTATTTAAAACCTTATGTAGATGAATTTATTACAGATACTTACGGAACAGCAGTTGGTGTTATAAACCCAAATGCACAATATAAAGTAGTTATTGAAGGGCATGCTGATGAAATTTCATGGTATGTGAATTATATTTCAGATAACGGATTAATTTATGTGATTAGAAATGGTGGTAGTGATCATCAAATAGCACCAAGTAAAATTGTAAACATCCATACAAAAAAGGGTATTGTGAAAGGTGTTTTTGGTTGGCCAGCAATTCATACTAGAAATAAAGCGAAAGAAGAAGCACCTAAACCAGATAATATTACTATTGATGTTGGTGCAAAAGATAAAGATGAAGTTGAAAAAATGGGGGTTCACGTAGGTTGTGTAATCACCTATCCAGACGAGTTCCATATTTTAAATGGCGATAAATTTGTGTGTCGTGCTTTAGATAATCGAATGGGTGGTTTTATGATTGCCGAAGTGGCGCGTTTATTAAAAGAAAATAAAAAAAATCTCCCTTTTGGTTTATATATTACCAATTCGGTGCAAGAAGAAATAGGACTACGTGGTGCTGAAATGATTTCACACACCATAAAACCTAATGTAGCTATAGTTACCGATGTAACTCATGATACGACAACACCAATGATTGAAAAGAAAAAAGAAGGACACTTAGAAATGGGCCTAGGTCCTGTAGTGGCTTATGCTCCTGCTGTACAACAAAAACTACGTGATTTAATTACGGAAACTGCTGAGGCTAAAAAAATTCCTTTTCAGCGTTCTGCCTTATCACGAGCTACTGGAACCGATACGGATGCTTTTGCTTATAGTAATGGCGGTGTTGCTTCTGCTTTAATTTCATTACCGTTACGTTATATGCATACTACTGTGGAAATGGTTCATAAAGAAGATGTTGAAAACGTAATTAAATTAATATATGAGACATTGCTTAATATAAAAGATGGAGAATCTTTTAGCTATTTTAAGTAATATTTAAATTAAAACGTCATTGCGAAGGAAGCATGACTGAAGCACTCTTTTTATTTGAACTAAAAATCAACAAATGGCTTCGTACCTCGTAATGACGTTTAATTATTAATATAAACAATTTAGGCGCCTGCCTGCCGGCAGGTTACCTAAAGGTTGGGCTTTATGTTACAATATTTTGCGAAAAGCAAAAGGATTTCTACTGCAAACCCTAACGCAAATGAGAACTTTAAATCAACTCCATCATACGTTTTAAACAAGAGAATTTAAAACTTTAAAACAATATCTTTTTTTACTAATCTTTTATGGACGAATATATAGACATTGTAGATGAACACGGAAATCCAACAGGAAAGTCTGAATTAAAATCAGTGATTCACAAAAAAGGCTATTATCATCACACCGCTCATATTTGGTTTTATACTACCAATGGTGATATATTATTATCGCAGCGTTCAGCAAAAAAAACAATTTATCCATTAATGTGGGACGTTTCAGTTGCTGGACATATTGATGCTGGTGAAACTCCTAAACAAGCCGCAATTAGAGAAACTGAAGAGGAAATTGGGTTAACTATTTCTGAGTTTGATTTACATAAGATTGGTGTTTTTGAATGTTTTCAAACTTATGACAGTGGGATTATAGATCACGAATTTCATAATACGTTTATAGCTGAATTTAATAATCCACTATCGAAACTAGTTCTTCAAGAGGAAGAAGTTGAGTCTATCAAATTAGTATCTTTTGATGCGTTTGAAGCACTAATTCAAAAAATTGATACTAACAATAATCATTTTGTGCCTTCAAATAAATCTTATTATGAATTTGTAATACGAAGCATAAAGAAAAATTTCAACAATTGACTTTAATACTTTTAGCCATTGCCCTCTTTTCGTAATCATTTTATAAATAAAGTTTGAGATAAGTATGAAAAGGAATCGAAACGACTACTCCTCTATAGTTTTATTTTAGGTGCCCTGTCTTCTCTATTCATAGGCATTGTTTTACCCAGAAAAGCTATTAAAAAGCATTAAGAATATTCTAATTTTAAGGTCTAAATAGTTATGTCCAAATATGATTAATCTGATCAATTAAAATTTACTTTTTTAATAATTTTATCCAACTTAAAATGTAATTCAAATTTTTTTAAATAAAACAGAGTATATAAAATTCATATATTTACTATTAATTAATTCTAGGGACTTATGGGTAAAGTTTTCAAAGCCAACGTAAATGATACTTTTGATTTTGAAATTAAAAATGATGAAATTTTAAATCTTGATACAGTAAAAACTTCAGACTCACAGTATCACATTCTTCAAGATAATAAATCATTTAAAGTTGAAATTAAAGAAGCAAATTTCAATACAAAATCATATCAAGTAAAAGTCAATAATAATCTATATAGTATTAATATTTTTAATGACTTAGATATTCTTATTAAAGCAATGGGATTCGCCATTGGATCAACAAAACATGTAAATTCTATTAAAGCCCCAATGCCTGGTCTCATACTAGAAATAAGTGTAAGCGTTGGTCAAAAAGTAAAAGAAGATGAGCCTCTACTAATTCTTGAAGCTATGAAAATGGAAAATAGTATTACCTCTCCAAGAGACGGAATTATAAAATCCATTTCCGTAAATAAAACAGATGCTGTTGAAAAAAATCAATTGCTAATAGAATTTGAATAACTATGAAAAAAATACTTATTGCCAACCGAGGAGAAATAGCCATAAGAGTCATGAAAACAGCTCAAAAAATGGGTATAAAAACAGTGGCGGTTTATTCTACAGCAGATAGAAATGCACCACATGTTAAGTTTGCAGATGAAGCGGTTTGTATCGGTGAGCCTCCTTCAAACCAATCCTATTTAAGAGGAGACAAAATTATTAAAGTCGCAAAACAACTTCATGCAGATGCTATACATCCTGGCTATGGTTTTTTAAGTGAAAATGCTTCCTTCGCTGAGTTATGTGAAGAAAACAATATCATTTTTATTGGCCCACGCTCTAAAGCCATTAAAATAATGGGGAGCAAATTGGCAGCAAAAGAAGCTGTAAAACACTATAACATTCCCATGGTTCCGGGGATTGATGAAGCTATAACGGATGTTAACAAAGCAAAAACTATTGCCAAAAACATTGGGTTCCCTATTTTAATAAAAGCTTCAGCAGGAGGCGGCGGAAAAGGGATGCGTGTTGTTGAAAAAGAAAGTGATTTGGAATCACAAATGAATCGTGCCATTAGTGAAGCCACTTCTGCATTTGGTGATGGTTCTGTTTTTATAGAAAAATATGTAACCTCACCACGTCATATTGAAATCCAAATAATGGCAGACTGCCATGGTAATATTTTACATTTTTTTGAGCGTGAATGTAGTATTCAACGTCGTCATCAAAAGGTCGTTGAAGAAGCACCTTCATGTATTTTAACTCCAGAATTGCGAAACAAAATGGGAGAAGCTGCTATTAAAGTTGCTAAATCTTGTGATTATTTAGGTGCAGGAACGGTTGAGTTTTTATTAGACGCGAAACATAATTTTTATTTCTTAGAAATGAATACACGTTTGCAAGTAGAACATCCTGTTACAGAATTAATCTCTGGTGTTGACTTAGTCGAACTACAAATAAAAGTAGCTCGCGGTGAAGCACTTCAAATAAAACAAGCCGATTTAAAAATTAACGGTCATGCATTAGAATTGCGTGTTTACGCTGAAGACCCTCTAAACGATTTTCTTCCAAGTGTAGGGCATTTAGAGGTTTATAAAATCCCCAAAGGAGAAGGTATACGTGTTGATAACGGATTTGAAGAAGGTATGGATATTCCTATTTATTATGACCCCATGCTTTCTAAATTAATCACTTACGGAAGTACCCGTCTGGAAGCGATTCAGCTTATGATTAAAGCCATTGACAACTATCATGTTGAAGGAGTAAAAACAACACTTCCCTTTGGGAAATACGTTTGTGAAAACAAGGCATTTCGGTCAGGGAATTTTGATACACATTTCGTTAAAAACTATTATTCTCCTGAAGCTTTGAAAGCAGAAACTGAAAACGAAGCCAAAATAGCAGCTTTAATAGCTGTTAAACACTATATAAAAAATCAGAAATTACTAAGGTTACCAATTAAGTAAGTATAATTGAATAGGCAATTAAGGCATCATGTAACTTTACAACAAACAACTCAACAAGAAAAATGGGCTCTAAAATAAACAAACTAAACGAACGCATTGCACTAGCACATTTAGGAGGCGGACAAGAACGCATAGACAAACAGCATTCTAAGAAAAAATTAACTGCAAGAGAACGTGTTAATTATTTAATGGACGAAGGTTCTTTTGAAGAAATTGGAATTTTGGTAACCCATAGAACCACCGATTTCGGCATGGAAAATGAAATGTATTTTGGTGATGGTGTTATTACAGGATACGGTACTATAAATGACAGGTTGGTTTATATTTACGCGCAAGATTTTACTGTTTTTGGAGGTGCTTTATCTGAAACTCATGCCGAAAAAATTTGTAAAATTATGGATATGGCAGTCAAGGTTGGTGCTCCTATTATCGGCTTAAATGACTCTGGTGGCGCTCGTATTCAAGAAGGGGTTAGATCACTTGGTGGGTATGCTGATATATTTTATAGAAACGTACAAGCATCTGGCGTAATTCCTCAAATTTCAGCTATTATGGGACCTTGTGCTGGTGGCGCCGTATACTCTCCTGCTATGACCGATTTCACTTTGATGGTAGAAAATACAAGTTACATGTTTGTGACTGGACCTAATGTTGTAAAAACAGTAACTAACGAAGAAGTAAGTAGTGAAGATTTAGGTGGTGCCTTAACACACGCTTCAAAATCTGGAGTAGCACATAAAACGTCTGCGCATGATATTGAATGTTTAGAAGACGTAAAAAAGCTATTGAGTTATCTGCCCCAAAACAATACGGAATTACCAGAAAATATTCCTTTTAAACCTGAAGAAGAATTAAGAGACGTTTTATCTGATATTGTTCCAGATAATCCAAACAAACCTTATGATATGCATGCTGTAATATCTGGGATTATTGATTCTGATTCGTTTTATGAAATCCATAAAGATTATGCAGAAAATATTATTGTAGGTTTTGCTAGATTAGGTGGACGAAGTATTGGAATTATAGCAAACCAACCCATGTTTTTAGCTGGAGTTTTGGATGTAAATAGCTCTAAAAAAGCAGCTCGTTTTACACGTTTTTGTGATTGTTTTAATATTTCATTACTGGTTTTAGTTGATGTTCCAGGCTTTTTACCAGGTACCGATCAAGAATGGAACGGTATCATAGTGCATGGTGCTAAACTATTATACGCACTCAGTGAAGCCACAGTGCCCAGAGTGACCGTTATTACACGGAAAGCATATGGAGGGGCTTATGACGTCATGAACTCTAAACATATTGGTGCTGATTTAAATTACGCATGGCCAGGCGCAGAGATTGCAGTTATGGGTGCAAAAGGAGCAAGTGAAATTATTTTTAGAAAAGAAATTGCTGCAGCCGAAAATCCTGAAGAAAAATTAGCTGAAAAAGAAGCCGAATATGCTGAAAAATTTGCAAATCCATATAGAGCTGCTAGACGCGGGTTTATAGATGAAGTCATTCTACCAAAAAATACACGACGCAAATTATTAAAGGCCTTTGCTATGCTTGAAGATAAAAAAGTAGATACACCAAAAAGAAAGCACGGAAATATACCGCTATAAAAAAGGAGCCTAATAAATTAGACTCCTGATTTTACTTCAATTTGTGAACTTTTAAAAAAGTTCTTAATTAACCACAAATAAACTTGTTTCATCAACTAAAATCAATTTGAAACACAACCAACCCAGTATATCAAATAATAATTTTAATCAAACCTTAAATACAAAAAACAAGCAGATTTTTTTTGTTGATTAATTCATTAATAATAGCTTTTATAAAGATCATATATTTAGATGTATTTTAAGCTACTACTGGTTACGCATTCATTACTCAAATTTATAAAACGCATAAAAAAGTATCAACTTAATTCATTATTCTTCAAAGTATCGGAAAAAGTACTCTGCAAAAATTCAAGAAGAGTCATGTCTTTTTTAGAAAGATTCATTTTTTTAGATATCCTGTAACGCCTGCTTTCAACAGATCTAATAGTGGTGTTTAGAAATACAGCAATTTCTTTATTTGTAAATCCCATAAACAAATAATAGCAAATAATAATTTCAGGTTTGTTTAGTTTTGGGTAATTTTCTTCAATTTTTCTAAAAAACGCAATATTAAGATTATTAACCAGATCTAAATGGTTTTCACTTTTGTCTAATAGCGTTGAGGAATTCAGATGTAAATTTTTATATAAATTTTTTATTTTTTCTTTTTGATGGTCAACACTTCCTGTTCTTGATATTTGTTTAACTTCTTTCTTAAGGTTTTGAATATATTCTTCTAAACCATAAACCTTTACGCCAAGTTGTTCATTATTAGTTTTTAAGAATAATAAACTATTCTTTATATCGAGATTATGCTCTTCTAGTTTCTTTTTTTGTTTCCAATAGTAAACAAAAATTAATAAACTTAATAATAGCAAAGCTAGAACGGAAAATCCAGCTACAATACGATTGAAAGCTTTTTTATCGTTTTGCACTATTAACTCAGATTCAGCTGTAATTAATGAATCATTTACTTTAAAACTTGCTTTCACAGTTCTATTAAACAGCCTATTTTGAACAAATATTAATGAATCAATGTAGGTCTTCGATTTATCTATATCGCCAAGATACTTATTGGTGTCAGCATATAATCTATAATAATTTTTCAAAACATCTTCAGACATATAATCCGTCAATTTGGTTGATTTTTCTAAATAATAAAGCGTTGAATCTATTTGTTTTTTATTAAAAAAGAAATCACCAAAAGATTTATTTATGCCTGCCTCAAAATTGAAGTAATTGTATTTTACAATAGTAGAGTTATTTTTTAATCTTTTAAATTCCTTGAAATACTTACGTGCATTTTCCAAATCGTTCAGATAAATATAATTCGAAGTAAGCATATAAAGTGCAAACATATAGTAGTAAGCATCTTCATTTATGCTTTTGTACGTATCAAGTTCACTTAAGAGTAATATATTAGATGCTTTATATTCACCATCAAGATACTTTGCATAGGCTCTAACCTGTAAAACTTCAATAGCACCGTATTCATAATCGCATTTTTTGTAATAGGTTATTGCCTCATCTAAGTATCTAAAAGCTGAACGATCTTTTTTTATGAAATATAAATTTAAAAAAATATCAATACTTGCTTTTCCAGCAACACAAAAATTATTTTCTTTTTTAGCGTACTTAAGTGTCAAAATAATGCACTGGTGTTGCATTGTGTATTCATTTAAATCATCGTAAATAAGCGATTTTATTGAATAATAGTCTGCAACTCTGCCAGGTATATTTTTTTCAATAGGTTCAGGAATAGCGTCAAGAAAGGATAATGCCTTTTTAGAATCAGCATCTATATGAACATCAGCAGAATCAACAAATTGAAAGTAATCGTTATCTACTTGACCAAAAGCAGTCAAACCATAAATAAAAAAACACAAACAGAGACTTGTTATTTTAATAGTTAAATTGATTTTTAGTATTAATTATGATTCCTAAATTGTTGGAGTAATAACAACGCTAAAGTATAACAAATTAAAATAGAATACGTAAAGTATTACAAGTAATATAACTAATTAAATAATAGAATGCATTTTTAAATTTGAAATATCATAGTTTAAACAACACAGAAAACTCAGCATTTACAGTGTTATGCCCACCGTTAGGCTGTTTCAATTCAAGATTTGAAGTATGCCTGAAAGAATGTCTAAAATCAAATTGTAGTTTATTGATCTCATAAGATAACCCAAAACCAAAAACATCTGAAAACGCAAAACCTTTAGCAATTCGTTCTGTAGCTTTATCAGAAACCATAGGCCCTGCGCTACCAATAGCATAAGTACTAATGCCATTATATATTTTATATCTTACAATGAAGCCGCAGTTTAAAACGTATTCTTTTAAAGTGCGCTTTTGCATGTATAGCTCTGTGAGTTCTTGATAGTTTTCTGCATCACTAGGCTTAACATAATATTTATTTAATAGTTGATGCTCGATGACATTGTAACTAGGCTCTAAATTAACTTCGAATGCCCAATTTTGTTTGTTTTTAATTCTATAATTTATTTGAGTTTTGTAGAACGTGACCTCGTGGGTGTAATCGCTGTCATTAAATGGAAATTTATTTTGAGAACCCGTACCGTAAGTAAAACCTAGCTTTAAATTTTCTTTTTTAATTTGAGCATGCCCACAATAAGAATTAGCTATAAAAACTAAGACCATAAAAAAAGAAATCTTAAATTTTTGCCTCATTAAAAATTATTTAGATCTAACAACCTGTGCATTGTACATAAATGATTCTCGCCAACGCTCAAAGCGGTTATCAAACGTTTCTGAAAACACTAAATATTGACACTTGCCTATACTTTCAGGAGTTCGAGTTATTTCTCCAAGGTTATTATTTCTAAACAAAAATTCTGCATCTTCAATAATAAACATTTGCAACCTATTCAAATTTATTCCGTTAAGAAAAAATATTTTATTTAAACGCTTAGGTGTTGCAATAACAATATCTACACCTGCGTAAATTTCTTCACGTTGCGTATCCATACTTTTTTCATCATAAGCACAATACACTCGTAAATCTGTACCTCTTAGAAACGCTTTAAATTCTAATTCTAAATCTAAAGCAGCTTGTTTATCTTTTACAAAAATTAAAGCTCTAGGAGCATCTTCAAAAGCTTCTCCTTTTAGTTTTTGAATTACGCTAAGTATTATACTCGTAGTTTTACCAGCTCCTTTAGGTGCGATACAAAACAAACTTGCACCTCCTTTTATTTTTGATAAAATTGATTTTTGGAGGACTAAGGGTTCGTCAAAACCTTTGTTTTCAAGCGTGTCCTTTAAAGGTTGAATGAGTTTTTTAAATGGCATAAATGGAATGTCTTAATACCGTGCAAATATAGTATTAATACTTCTATCTAAAACTGTTTAAAATAATAAGGCACCCATTTCTGAGTGCCTTTGTGATACATATAATTCATTCTATAAACTAGAACTCTAAATCTGCTACCAAATCGAATTCATCATAAATAGCTTTATCTTTTAAACCATCAAAAAAACTTGCAGAGCCATAACGCACATCATACTCCGTTCTGTCTACCTTTAAAGATGCCGTTGCTTTGCTTCCGTAAATTGAAATAGTAAACGTTACGGGATTTGTTTTGCCTTTAATAGTTAACTCACCTGAAACCGCATAAGCATTTTTACCTGAAGCAGTTACATCCTTAAAAACTAAAGTAGCTGTTGGATAGTTTGCAACACCAAAAAAATCATCAGATTTTAAATGACCATCAAGTTTTCCTTTATACTCTCCCTCTAAATCAGTTGTATTTATTGTGGTCATATTTATCACGATTTCACCACCAGTTAATTTTTCATCTTCAAAAGTTAATGAACCTGATTGAATAGCTATAGTACCTTCATGAGAACCAGTTACTTTGTAGCCTTTCCAAACGACTTCACTTTTATCCGTTTTTATTTCTTTTTTATTTTCTTCAATAGTAGTAAAAGAAAATGCAGTAAATGTTACCAATGCTACAATAGCAAAATTTTTAATTGTATTTTTCATTTTTAAATTAGTTATTATTATACGGCAAATATCTGACGAATTAGTGATAAATATAATAAGATAGATTATAAAATAATGTTAAACTAGTTTAACATTATTTTATTCCAAAAGAAGTTGTCCTTTAATTTTACTCAAAAATTCTTTCGTGACACCTAGGTATGAAGCTATCATATACTGCGGAATACGTTGATCTATTTTGGGGTATTGCTTTTTAAAATAAAGGTATCTGTCTTTAGCTGAAAGACTAAAGTTTCTAATCAATCGTTTTTGTGAAGCTACAAACGCCCGCTCTATTATGAGTCTAAAAAAACGTTCTAGTTTTGGGATTTCACTGTATAAGTCTTCAATATCATCATTAGAAAACATGATAAATTCTGTGTTTTCTATACATTGTACGCTAAAATCTGCCGGGGTTTGAGTAATAAAACTCCCCAAATCTGAGGCCCACCAATCTTCAATTGCAAACATGATTATATGCTCCTGCCCTTCTTCATCAACAAAAAATGTTTTGGTACATCCGGAAATCACAAAACATTCATATTTACAAACATCACCTTGCTGGACAATGTATTGTCCTTTTAAATACTTTCTATAGGACACTTTAGAGGTAAGAAAGGCTTCCTCGTCAGCTGTTAAATTAACATGTTTATTAATGTAATCTAAAAGGGCCTGATGTTTCATTTATATGAATTTGTAAAGTATCAAATTTAACAATAATAACATTGTGTTAATAGATGATTATTGAGTTATTATAGAATTTAATTCGCCTACTTTTGCACCATGCAAAAACCCCAAGAGTTTAAGTATGAATTTGTAGCCTTAATGGCTTCTTTGATGTCCATTGTAGCCTTGTCGATTGATGCTTTATTGCCTGCTTTACCAGAAATTAGTAATGCCTTAGGTGTTACAAATCCTAATGATAATCAGCTATTAATAACCATGATTTTTTTGGGACTTGGTTTTGGACAACTTTTATTTGGACCACTTTCAGATAGCTTTGGAAGAAAGCCTATTGTTTTTATTGGCTTTATAGTGTTTATTATTGCTAGTATTATTTGTGTGACTACCAACAATTTTGAGGTAATGATTATTGGAAGAGTACTTCAAGGTATCGGTTTATCATCTCCCAGAAGTTTGGCACTATCCATGATACGAGATTCATACAGTGGTGATTATATGGCTAAAATAATTTCAATTGTAGTTATGTTTTTCATTTTAATTCCGGTGGTTGCTCCAACTCTTGGTCAACTTTTAATGACCTTTTTTAATTGGGAATCTATTTTCTATTTCAATTTATTATTTGGTGTCTTCATAATGATTTGGTTCTGGAAACGGCAACCTGAAACCTTAATTAAAGAAAAACGAATAAAGTTTTCATCTCATCTTTTTATTGATGGCACAAAAGAATTCTTTAAACATAAAGAAGCGGTGGCATTTACATTTGTATCGGGTTTTATTACTGGATCTTTTATGGTGTATTTAAGTACTTCTCAACAAATTTTTCAAGTCCAATATAATTTGGGAGACCTATTTCCTTATATTTTTGCAAGTTTAGCTATATCGATAGGACTCGCTACGTATTTGAATAGTCGTTTAGTTGTTAAATATGGCATGATGCGAATATCATATGCAGCTTGTATCGCTTATGCAGCAATTTCAGTTTTGTATGTTATTTTATTTTGGTCTGGAAATAATCCTAGCGTTGGTATACTAATTGGGTTCTTTGCTTTACAGTTTTTTGCTGTTGGTTTTCTCTTCGGAAACTTAAGGGCCATAGCCATGCAACCTTTAGGTCATATTGCAGGAATTGGTGCTGCGATAAATGGATTTATTTCTACAGTTATGGCGGTTCCTATTGCAAACTACATAGGTGGTTTTGTTACAGACTCTGTGTTACCTCTATTCATTGGGTTTTCTCTATTTGGTATTATGTCCTTATTGGTTTTTGTTATTTTAAAGCGGAAAACTAAAGTTATAACTGGTTGATTTTCGGATTCATTAAATTATATTTATTTGATTAACCAAAAATTATAAACTCAGCTTATCGCACATCATATTTAAATTATTTAGACCAAATACTGTATCCTGAACCACTTTTTAATTCTATCCAAGTTCCTGACGGTATATAAGGGGCATCACCAATTTTAATTAATAGTTTACTATCAATTTCAGCTACATAGTATCCAGAGGAGCCATTTATAGCTTCAATGACCCGCACAGAACTAGTAGCATTAATCCCCATTTCTTTTCTTATTAAAATAAATTCATCTATATCTTTTCTAAGTGAACCAGTAGTATCTGTGAAAAAATAATGATACCCCCAAATCATAGGAATTCCAGGGTGGGTTAATAAATAGGCATATCCTTTTGTTAATTCATTTACGTTTTTTGAAAATAAATTATCACAATCCGTCCTATTGATACAACCTGTATCATGGTTATCTAAAAAAGTAATAGACTTGTTTCCATACCCACTCTCTCTAGCTAAGGAATTATTACTTTCTAATAAGGAATAATCTTTATTTACTATAGCATCACCTAATTTATACTTTAAGGCAAAATCAAAAGCAGCTGATTCTTCTGTTAAAATATTTGAAGTTGTAAATTTGGTATTATCTATCCATCCTTTTAAAGCATTTATATCACCATCCCAGTATTCGCCTACAGATAAATAATAGGGAGTAGATTGATTATATTCTCCGATGTATTTGGCTGGTAAACCTTTAACAAAATCGTAACGCCAAGAATCAAAACCAAGCGCTTTTAATCTGATGAAGTAATCTTTAATACCATTTTGAACTTCCAAACTTTTGTGGTTTAAATCTCTTGCGCCTCCCCAACTTTCACCTTCGTCAAGATCCCCACAAGGTTTAGTGCCAAATGCATTAGGGTCAGTGAAACCTTCATCATCTATACAAATAGATTCACAAGACCATGCTGGTTCAGTAAAATCCGTCCAATTAGATGTGCCAATCCGATGATTAATAACGATGTCTGCCATGGGATGCATCTTTCTTGATTTCATAGATGTAATTAAGGATTCTAACTCCTCCTTTGTTCCATGTTCTGAATTAAAATCAAATAACTTACGTGGGTGATATCCCATTCCTTCACCCTCACTTGGTGGTGGAAGCCAAATGGCATCAATATGTGCATTGGAAAGTCCAACAATTTTATCTTCAAAAAAATCGTAAAAAGAATTATAATTATTAGTTTTTGAATCTGAATAACTATCCCACCAAAACGCTTGCATCATGACATCGTTATAAGGATTGTTATCTGCAAAAACACTTGTTCCTTTATCTGTAAATACTTCTTCTTCTTCTATAATTTTATCATTTTTACTGCACGCTGATATTGCAATAATTATATATCCAAATAATAATAATTTTTTCATAAGTCAATAGTTTTCTTAAATATATAAATTTTTAAATTCTTAGTTTAAAGAAGAACTAGCTAAATATAGGAAGTACCTTAACGTTAAACAAAAATCTAAATTTTAGCTTGATAAGTGTATAAGTCATAATATCTACCTTCTAAACTAATCAAATCATCATGCGTGCCGCGTTCTACAATACGACCAGCTTCTATAACTAAAATCTGGTCCGCTTTTCTGATAGTGCTTAATCGGTGAGCAATAACAATAGTTGTTCTGTCCTTTACTAACTCGTTTAAACTTTTTTGAATAAGTGCTTCACTTTCTGTATCTAAATTTGATGTGGCTTCATCTAAAATAATAATTTTAGGGTTTGCTAAAATAGCACGTGCAATGGCTAATCGCTGCCGTTGTCCTCCTGAAAGCTTTACACCTCTTTCTCCTATTAATGTCTCTAAACCATCTTCAAACCTGTCAGTAAATTCATTTACATAAGCTGCTTTCACAGCATTTTGTAATTCAGTTTCTGTGGCATTTGGTCTTGGGAACATAATATTTTCCTTGATAGTGCCTTCAAATAAAAATTCATCTTGTAATACCACACCTAAATATTGGCGGTAACTATTCAATTTAACTTTTGATAAATCTTGATTATCAATAGTAACTTTACCTGATTTTGGGTTTAAAAATGTAGCCGACAATCCTGCAATAGTGGATTTACCAGAACCTGAACTCCCAACTAAAGCAGTTACAGAACCTGCTGATGCTTTAAAGTTGATATTATGAAGCACTTCTTTCCCTTCTTCATATGAAAACGATACATCATCAAACGCAATATCGCCTTTTAAAGTTTCTAATTGTACGCTTCGTTCTTGGTCATCTTCCTCTGCAGTCATATTCATCAGCTCTTCCGTTCTATCTAAACCTGCTAATGCTTCAGTTAATTGGCTACCTATATTACTCATTTGTACTATGGGTGCAATCATAAAACCAAGTATTAAAGTGAAGAATAAAAACTCTCCTGTAGTCATTTCACTTTGCATCATATAATACCCTCCAATAGCCATAATGCCTGTGGTTGCAACACCAATTAAAAATGTTGAAGAACTCGTCATTAAAGCAGTTGCTGTCAGACTCTTTTTTACATTCTGAAATAGTTTATCCACACCTTTTTCAAACACGATATTTTCTTGAGCTTCTGCATTAAATGCTTTTATAACTCTTACTCCAGCTAAAGTTTCAGTTAAACGCCCCTTAACTTCTGCATTTATTTTACCTCGTTTTCTAAAAATAGGGCGAATGTATTTAAAAGCCCTAAGTGCAATATATCCGAATATAGAAAGTGGCACAAACACGAAAAGTGTCATCCACGCATTTAGTTTTATTAAAATAATTAAGGATACTATGGCTGTAAAAGAACCCCCAACTAATTGCACCAATCCTGTACCTATAAGGTTTCTAACCCCTTCAACATCACTCATGATACGAGATACTAATGCTCCCGATTTTGTATTATCAAAAAAGCTAATAGGTAATGATAATACCTTTTTCTGAACCTGAGCACGTAATTCGCTTATTAAATATTGTGCTTGTACACTTAAAATACGCGTTAGTAAAAATGATGTAATAGCTTGAACAAAAATAGCCAATAACACAATGGTTATTAAATTATATAAAAGACTTGTATCCTTACTTGGCACGACTTCATCAAGTAAAATTTTACTTTGCCATGGTAAGATTAACCCAGACAAACTCCGGATGATTATTAAAACCAACCCAATAAACACTAATTTACGCCTAGGCCATATAATGGTTTTAAAGGCTTGTACCATGGTTACTTTATTTTTGATTTTGGATTTCGGGTTATCTTCTTTGAGGTGACGCATCTAAATGGTTCTTTATTGGTAAATTGAATGTAAAAATACTTAATATAGCTAGGATATAAATATTAAAATTAAAAACCACTCATATAGAGTGGCTTTAAAATTTCTGAAACTAACTTATAACACACTAAGTACGCTTTGCCTTTTTAGCGAGTTTTGCAGCTTTCTTTTCTTTAGGTGTTAAAATAGCCTCCTTTTTTACATTTTTCTTTGCATCTTTTGATTTTGCCATAATTATCTGTTTAGTGTTTATATTATTAAATACGCCTTAAGTACCAATCTGAACTTTACATGCTATATGAGTAGCATACGGCTTAACTTTTGTTATGAATTTTATTTTAGGGTATTAACAAATATTATCTAAAGTTAATACTATTTTTATCCTTAATTTAACTTTTAAGAAAATTAATATTAGTTAATTATTATTTTTCAAATAACTTTTTAAGTTAAATGTAATTTAATAATAAATGGGCTTTGGTAAAAACTACCTAAACTTAGAAAGTGAAATTATTGCGATTAAAACGGTTGAACAACTAATTTTCTTAAAGGCAGAAAGTACTTTGATTAGTTATAAAAAAATTTCCTTTCCCCAAAATTTCATATGAATAGATTTATGATGCAGACTTTTTTTTGAAAAACAAGTTTTAGCTTAAGCCTTTTTGTTTATGATATTTACAACACATTATCCATAATATCCTGAACAACCTCAGGGTTCAACAACGTACTTATGTCTCCCAAATTACTAGTGTCTTTATGCGCAATTTTACGTAAAATTCGACGCATAATTTTACCTGAACGAGTTTTGGGTAAGCCATTTGTAAATTGGATTTTATCCAACTTAGCAATTGGGCCTATATGTTCGGTAATAATCTGATTAATTTCTTTTCTTAGGTTATTTTGGTCTCTAGATTCTCCTGTATCTTTTAAAATAACATAACCATAAAGCGCATTTCCTTTTACATCATGTGGAAATCCGACAATGGCAGATTCTGACACTGCTGGATGTTCATTAATAGCATCTTCTATAGGTGCTGTACCTAAATTATGCCCCGAAACTATAATAACATCATCTACCCTTCCTGTTATCCTATAATAACCAACTTCATCGCGTAAGGCTCCATCTCCGGTAAAGTATTTATTTTTATATGCTGAGAAGTAGGTGTCTTTATAACGTTGATGGTTTCCCCAAATGGTTCGCGCTATACTTGGCCATGGGAACTTTATACATAGCCTACCTTCCACCTGATTACCTTTTAATTCTTTTCCATTTTCATCCATCAATGCGGGTTGAATACCAATAAACGGCAATGTTGCATAAGTCGGTTTTGTTGGTGTTACAAACGGAATTGGAGTAATCATAATACCACCCGTTTCAGTTTGCCACCATGTATCTACAATTGGGCTTTTCTTTTTGCCAATATTATCATTGTACCAATGCCACGCTTCTTCGTTGATAGGTTCGCCAACAGAACCTAAAACTTTTAACGATGATAAATCATATTTTTCAACCAACTCTAAACCTTCTTTTGCTAATGCTCTAATAGCAGTTGGTGCTGTATAAAATTGATTTACTCTATGTTTTTCTACAATCTCCCAAAAACGACCAAAATCAGGATAACTTGGCACACCTTCAAACATAACCGTTGTTGCTCCGTTTGCTAGTGGTCCATAAACAATATAACTATGTCCAGTAATCCAACCTATATCGGCCGTACACCAATACACATCATCTTCTTTATATTGGAAAACATTCTTAAACGTATAGGCGGTATGTACCATATAACCAGCAGTAGAATGAACCATCCCTTTTGGCAAGCCCGTAGAGCCTGATGTATAAAGAATAAATAATGGATCTTCAGCATTCATTATTTCTGCTTCACATATAGCGGAAGCGTTATCTAAAAGTGGTTGTAACCATTTATCACGTCCCGATTTCATATTAATATTTGTCTGAATACGCTTTGCAACTAAAACTGTTTCGATACATGAGCAATCTTCTAAAGCTTCGTCTACAATGCCTTTTAAATCGATGGTTTTGGCACCTCTATAAGATCCATCACTCGTTATAACCATCTTACAATCGGAATCGTTAATTCTAGTTGATAATGCTGTTGCGGAAAATCCTGCAAATACCACTGAATGTATAGCTCCTATTCGGGCGCAAGCCAAAACAGAAATAGCTAATTCGGGAATCATAGGAAGGTATATACAAACACGATCGCCTTTTTTAATACCTTGCTCTTTTAAAACATTAGCAAATTGATTTACTCTTGCGTGTAATTGATTATAAGTAATATATTCTGATTCTTCTGATGGGTCATTAGGTTCAAAAAGAATGGCCGTTTTTTCACCTCGTGTTGCTAAATGCCTATCAATACAATTCTCAGTAATATTTAATTGAGCGCCTTCAAACCATTTTACTTCGGGTTTTGAAAAATCCCAACTTAATACCTTATTCCATTTACGTTGCCACATAAAATGTTCTTCAGCTATTTCTTCCCAAAAATTTTCGGGTTCTCTAACGGATTTTCTATAAACTTGATAGTATTCTTCTAAATGTTTTATGTGGTAATTACTCATTGGTTTTCTTTTGAATTCTTAAATCCTATGATGTGCGTTCTAACTTAATAAAATATAAGGTAATACATTAAACTTTTTCTACGAACAACATAAATTTATCTACAGAAAAAGACTTTTATACATTAATGCGTAGCATCTCCTGCGCCACTTGGGATTCTTATATTTTCAACGATATCTTGCACCTCTTGAGGAGGGTCTGGTGTAAATCTCATAATAACAATAGAAACTATAAAATTTAAAAGCATTGCAATTGTACCAAAACCTTCAGGTGAAATTCCAAACCACCATTCACTTTTATCTGGCAACACATCATCAAACCAACCCAGCCTATATTTCACCATATATAATAGCATGGCAGTTATACCCACAACCATACCTGCGATAGCACCTTCTTTATTCATTTTTTTATAAAAAATACCTAAAATAATAGCTGGAAAAAATGAAGCTGCTGCTAAACCAAAGGCCAAGGCTACGGTTGCGGCAACAAATCCAGGAGGATTAATTCCAAAATATCCAGCAACACATACAGCTACTACTGCCGACAAACGTGCAGCAGCTAATTCATTTTTTTCGGAAATATTTGGGTTTATTATTTTCTTAATTAAATCATGTGAAACAGATGCAGAAATAACTAATAATAATCCTGCTGCGGTGGATAATGCTGCTGCTAATGCTCCCGCTGCAACTAAGGCAATAACCCAATCTGGTAAGTTTGCTATTTCTGGATTTGCTAAAACCATAATGTCATTATCTACTACTAATTCGTTTTTAGATTTATCAGCCACATATTGGATGTGTCCATCATTATTTTTATCCGTAAACGTAATTAAACCTGTAGTTTCCCATTTTTTAAACCACACAGGGACCTCAGCATAAGATTTATTTGAAACGGTCTCTATCATATTTGTTCTAGCAAAAACAGCTACTGCTGGAGCCGTAGTATATAAAATGACAATAAGCAATAAAGCTATACCCGCAGATTTACGAGCATCTTTTACGCGTTTTACTGTAAAAAACCGAACAATAACATGAGGTAAACCTGCTGTACCAACCATTAATGCTAATGTAATAGCAAAAACATCTACCATTGATTTTGAGCCCTCAGTATATTCAGCAAAACCAAGATCGGTACTTAAACCATCTAATTTATCCAATAAATAAGTTCCTGAACCATCTGCCAATGTACTACCAAAACCTAATTGAGGAATGGGATTTCCTGTCATTTGAATAGAAATAAAAATAGCAGGCACCATAAATGCAAAAATCAACACACAATATTGTGCCACTTGGGTATATGTGATACCTTTCATACCCCCAAGTACTGCATAAAATAATACGATAAGCATCCCTACTATCACACCTGTATTTATATCAACCTCTAAAAAACGAGAAAACACTAATCCCACACCTCGCATTTGTCCTGCTACATAGGTAAAAGACACTAAAAGCGCACAAATAACACCTACAAAACGTGCTGTATTAGAATAATAGCGGTCACCGATAAAATCGGGAACCGTAAACTTTCCGAACTTACGCAAGTAAGGTGCCAATAATAATGCTAAAAGCACATAACCACCGGTCCAGCCCATTAAATATACGGCACCATCATAACCTGCAAACGAAATAATACCTGCCATAGATATAAATGACGCAGCACTCATCCAATCGGCAGCGGTAGCCATCCCGTTTGCTAAAGGTGAAACGCCACCTCCGGCGACATAAAACTCCTTGGTAGACCCTGCTCTAGACCAAATGGCGATTCCTATATATAATGTAAATGTTATGCCTACTAAAATGTATGTCCAATTTTGAACCCCGATACCTTCTGCTAATAAACTATGCATCATAACCATATTTCTTATCGAGTTTATTCATTAAACGTACATATACAAATATCAAAACCACAAACACATACATGGAGCCTTGTTGTGCAAACCAGAAGCCCAATTTAAAACCTCTAATTTTAAAAGAATTGAGAGCATCTTTAAGTAGAATTCCAGCGCCAAATGACACTATAAACCATATAAACATTAAAATAAGAACATACCTTATATTCTCTTTCCAATAGGCTTTTGCTTTTTCTTTATCTGTCATAATTTAAGTTTGGTTATACTATTTTATAAAAAACTAAATTTAATGCTATTGAGGTAATTAGTGGGGTACAAATCGTTCAAAACAGGGTGTATATGTATAAATTTAAAAATCAATCTTCTTTAATTCGTTCTATATATCCTTTAATTTCTTTCACCACTCTCGGCGCCATTATTATTGTAGAAATCATCGTTGGAATTGCCATAAGTGCAAACACACCATCAATTAGGTTTAGCATCATACTAAAAGGTGTGGTTACGGCTAATATGATACTAATAATGTATATAAAATTATAATAATGTTTCTTGTCTGCACCAATTAAAAACGACAAACATTTACTACCGTAATAGGCATAAGAGAACAATGAAGATACACTGAAAATTAAAACACAAATCATTAGTAAATAAGCACCATAACCTGGCATGGCATGGTTAAATGCAGAAGCCGTTAAACTAACACCATTATCTGAAGTAGTTTCCCAAACACCAGTGACCAAAATAGCCAAAGCTGTGAGCGTACACACTACTAAAGTATCTATCGCAGGCCCTAACATAGCGACTAAACCTTCACGAACAGGCTCATCGGTTTTTGCTGCACCATGGGCCATGGGTGCTGTACCAATACCCGCTTCATTAGAAAAGGCACCTCTACGAATTCCTAAAAGAATCAAAGCACCAAGAACACCACCAAAAAACGGCTCGCCTTTAAAATTTTCTGCAGCAAATGCATCTGTAAAAATCATCACGAAATATTTTGGAACAATCTCATAATTAGAAATCAGTATAAACAGCACCAAAACAAAATACAAGATCACCATTGAAGGCACCATTTTAGAAGCTGCATTGCTAATTCGTTTTAAGCCACCAAGAATAATAACAGATGTTAGCGAAACTAATACCATAGCAATTATCGCATTAGAGGTAAAGCCAACTTCAACACCATTAGGTATAAGAACAATATCATTTATAGCCTGCGTTAACTGATTGGCATTTACAACTGGTAAAGCACCAAACATCCCTGCTAAACTAAACATAACCGCTAGAGGTTTCCATGATTTACCCAACCCTTCCATAATAAAATACATGGGTCCTCCTTGTAACTCGCCCGCACTATCTTTCCCGCGATACATAATAGCTAAAGTTGAAGTAAAAAACTTAGTAGACATCCCGACTAGTGCACTTATCCACATCCAAAACATGGCTCCCGGACCACCAACCGAAATAGCGACGGCTACTCCTGCAATATTCCCCATACCAATGGTAGAAGATAAAGCTGTTGTTAAGGCTTTAAAATGTGAAATTTGCCCTGGGTCATTTGGGTCGTCATACTTCCCTCGTAGTACTTGAATAGCATGACCAATATAACGAAATGGTAAAAACCTTGATAAAATTAAAAGATACAATCCGCCACCAATAAGCAAAACTACCAAAGGTATTCCCCATGCGTAATCTGAAAAGGTTTTAATGAGTTGCTCCATATTTAACATTATTTTATAAATATATCACTTTACAAACATTCTGAATCGATAATTTAAAAGTATATTTATCCTTGTTAAATTAACTTATGGCGCAATCTAATCGCTTATATTTTATAGATGCCGTTAGAGCATTTGCTATATTAATGATGCTTCAAGGTCATTTTATTGATACGTTATTAGCACCAGTCTATAAAGACAAATCAAATACAGCGTATACCATTTGGTCTTATTTTAGAGGAATTACAGCTCCTACTTTTTTTACAATTTCAGGTTTAGTTTTTGCCTATTTACTATTGCGTGCTTATGCTAAAGGCAATGATAAAACCAGAATAAAAAAAGGATTATTTAGAGGTTTACTACTTCTTGCCATCGGCTATAGCTTACGTATTAATGTTTTTAGTTGGCTCTCTGGATCTTTTAGTTCTTATTTTCTTGTCGTTGATGTTTTACAGTGTATTGGTGTATCATTAATTTTTTTGGTGGGTTTACATATTCTTTTTAAAAAACATAGTTATATTTTTTCTATTGTTCTATTTACCATAGGATGTGTTTGTTTCGTTACTGAACCGCTGTACAGAAACTTAACTTTAGATCATGTTCCACAAATCATTGGCAACTATCTAATAAAATCAAATGGCTCGGTATTTACTATTTTACCATGGTTTGGATATTCGGCTTTTGGTGCCTTTATTTCTACGGTATTTTTTAGACATGTGCATCGTGATCGCTTTAAGCTCTCTACAATTATCATCTTTTTTATTGTGGGTGGATTTCTTATTTATTATTCATCATGGTTTTTATTAAAGCTTTATGATGTAACGGATATAGAATTGTTTAAAATGAGCGCCAACTACAATTATCTATTTTCAAGACTTGGTGATGTATTAATGTTATTTGGTGTTTTTTATACTTTAGAGCAATTTTTAAAACAATCTATAATTGCAAGGATAGGTGAAAAAACATTATCCATTTATGTAATACATTTTATTTTACTCTACGGAAGTTTTACGGGCTATGGATTGAAAAAGTTTTTAAGTAATTCATTAGAACCGACTACTGCAATTTTAGGAGCTGTTCTATTTATGGTTGTGGTTTGTTTTATATCGTTCCATTATGCTAAAACTAATGCGTTTGTTTATAATTTGACACGAAAAATCATAGATACATTTAAAAACAGATAATATAGTTTACGATGAATACTTAGCAGCTAGAATACGTAGATCAATTATCTTACTAATTAAATTTATATTTAACTTTTTATCCTTTGGCAAAATCGAGTAAAAAGGAAAAGTGATTTTAAATTTAAGCATTCGCGATATTTTTGCGTCAAGAATAGACCAAATCACCACGACGCAACCCGACTTTTATTTGTTTAATAGCAGACAACGCGGTCGCTTTGTAACCTTTGGTGTTAGTTATGGTTTTGGGAAAGGCGAGGCTATGGAATTTTCAGGACAACGCAGGCGCTAGACATTTTTTAAGTTTAGAAAAAAACTTCGTAAAAATCTTCAAAACATGATAAAAGTAAGCTTTTGACTCTGTGATAATAGTAATTTTGTAGGATTAAAATTTTTCAAATTATCATATTATGAATGCGAAACTTTGTTTACTTTCCTTAACTATTTTACTAGCTGTAGTGGCTTGCAAACAAGCACCAAAAACATCCCATGCTGCAGAAACCGAAAACACACATCACTGGAGTTATTCTGGTGAAACCTCTCCAGAACATTGGGTCGAAGTTGAAAAGAATTCCGATTGCGATGGAAAAAACCAATCGCCGATAAATATTATAAATAAAGATGCAGATTCTGTAAAAACTAAGGGCGATTTAAAAATTCAATATGCACCAACAACACTTTTAAGCGAAGTAGAAAATAACGGACACTCCGTTCAGTTTGATTTTGAAGCAGGCGATTCTATTAATTACAAAAACGAAACGTATCATTTAAAGCAAATCCATTTCCACGAACCTTCAGAACATAAAATAAACGGTGTTATTTACCCTATTGAAATGCACTTAGTACATGTTAGCAAAACGGGAAGTATTACTGTTTTAGGATTATTGGGTGAAGAGGGCGAAGAAAGCCAACTCTTTGAGTTTTTTGAAAGCTTTTTACCT
>NZ_CAJQQI010000092.1 GCF_905480415.1 uncultured Algibacter sp.
ATAATTATTAAGTAAATTCAAATAGCAGATTGATACGTTTCTCTTTGCAGGTATTTCAACCTATTTAGTTTGTTGAGTAGCTTGATGGCTTTGTATTCTGAAATATCACTTAACGCCGAATCTGTTTGTCTAAAATTATAAGCTTGCTCTATAAGCCTCTTGTATTTTGAGTTAAGTTTATCTTGGTGAGTCTTTATTTTTTCAATTCGGTTTATTTTATATGTAAAGAACTAGTACTAAAATATCCATTTTTTTATTGAAGAAGAGAAAGTTATAGAGTTGTTTTTTTGTTAAAAATCAATTTAAAAACCATATTTAGAATATGTTATGTTTAAATACGTGCTAAAAAAGGAATATATACTACACCCATAGTTACTTATGATGGATGATAAAAAAAACCGAACAATAAATATTCGGTTTTAAATCTTATATTTTTTTAAATTTAATCTTGAAGCGCAAAAACCTTTCTTAGTAAATCTGTACTTCTAGAAGCTGTTTTTGTTCTAATGTCTTTTTCTTCAACAGCAATCATAGTGTAAACTCCTTTTAACGCTTCGCCGGTTACATAATCTGTTAAGTCTGGGTTTACATCATTTGTAAATGGAATACTATTGTATTTATTTATTAAATTATTCCAAATATCATCTGCACCTACTTTACTAAATGAACTTTTTATAACAGGGTTAAATTTAGCATAAAGCGCTGTTTGTGTTTTAGAAGTCAAATATTGTGTTGCCGCATCATTATTCCCTAATAAAATGTTTTTCGCATCGTCAAACGTAATGCCCTTAACTGCATTAATAAAAATAGGAGTAGCTTCTTTTACAGCATCTTCAGCAGCTCTATTAAGTACTTTTAAGCCTTCATCAGCCAAATTACTAAGTCCGATATCTCTTAATGCTCTATCAACTTTACCAAGTTCTTCAGGTAATAATATCTTAACTAAGTCATTTTTAAAGAAACCGTCTTTTTGGGTAAGTTTGGTAACTTGTTTGTCAATACCAAAGTCTAAAGCTTGCCTTAAACCTGAGGCTATTTCTGTGTTACCAAGTACTCCTCCCTGAGGTAATTGATTCACTGCTTGCTGCAATTCAGCACATGAAGACAGATTAAATATTAAAAGAAAAGCTATAAATTTACGCATCATGATTTTGGATTTTATATGTAAACAAATATAAATTTTAGTTATTAAAAATTTTGGGTTAAGAAAAAATAACTGTTTTATTATTAAAAACCATTACTTTTCTATCTGCGTGTAGCTTAACGGCATTTGCTAAAACAATTTTTTCTAAATCGCGTCCTTTTGCAATTAAATCACTAATGGCATGAGCATGCGTGACTCTAGTTACGTCTTGTTCTATTATTGGTCCTGCATCAAGCTCTTCAGTAACATAATGGCTAGTGGCTCCAATAATTTTCACACCTCTCTTATAAGCAGAATGGTAAGGTTTAGCACCTACAAACGCAGGTAAAAAGGAGTGGTGAATATTAATTATTTTGTTTGGGTACTTATTTATTAGTTTTCCTGATATAATTTGCATGTATCTAGCCAAAACTATAAAATCAATGTTATGTTCTTTTAGTAACTGTAATTGCTGGTCTTCTGCGTCTTGTTTAGAATCTTTAGTCACTGGTATATAATAAAAAGGTATTTTAAAATTATCAGCAATTGGTTTTAAATCATTATGATTACTTATAATGAACGGAATTTCTAAATTAAGTTCTCCAGAATTATAACGCCCTAATAAATCATATAAACAATGATCATATTTAGATATGAATAATGCCATTTTGGGCTTTTTTTCAGATGAGTAAATACGCCATTTCATTTCAAATTTGTTGGCCAAATCACTTTCAAAGACAGATTTAAAATTGCTAGTAGAAAAGTTGTCTGATATAAACTCACTTTCCAAACGCATAAAAAATATATCTTGTTCTCTATCTACATGCTGATCTATATAGATAATATTACCTCCGTTTTCCGCAATAAAATTGGTCACCGATGCAATAATATTGGGTCTGTCTTTGCAGTGAATTAAAATCGTAATCTTATTCATTAGTAGTTTTTATTCGGAGATAAATTTAGTTTAAAAATGATTCAAGAAGGAGTCTTGATATAAATTTTATATAATCTTTTGCAAACACCTTATTTTTTTGAATATTTCGTAAATTGCGATACTTAAATTCAATAATCTTTACGAATGAACCAACAAGCGCCGTATAAGCCAAAACATAAAGTCAGAATTGTAACTGCAGCATCACTTTTTGATGGACATGATGCTTCTATAAATATCATGCGACGCATTATTCAGGCTACCGGAGTAGAAGTTATTCATTTGGGTCATGATAGAAGTGTTGAAGAAGTTGTAAATACAGCAATTCAAGAAGATGTGAATGCCATTTGTTTAACATCGTATCAAGGCGGGCACAATGAATATTTTAAGTATATGTATGATCTCTTAAAGGAAAGAGGCTCTGAGCATATTAAGATTTTCGGCGGCGGTGGCGGTGTAATATTACCTTCGGAAATAAAAAATTTGATGGATTATGGAATTACTCGAATCTATTCACCAGATGATGGTCGTGAAATGGGTTTACAAGGCATGATAAATGACCTGGTTAAACAGTCTGATTTTGCTATTGGAAATATATTGGATATTGAAGTAGATGACCTTAAGAATAAAACTTCAAAAACTATTGCAAGAGTAATTTCGTCCGCTGAAAACTTTCCAAAAACAGCAAAGAATACGATAGATAAAATTCACTCAAAGAATAAAAACTCACAAACTCCAGTATTAGGAATCACTGGCACTGGTGGAGCAGGTAAATCTAGTTTAGTTGACGAATTAGTTAGGCGATTTTTAGTAGATTTCCCTAAGAAAACAGTTGGGATTATTTCGGTTGATCCTTCTAAAAGAAAAACGGGTGGCGCTTTATTAGGTGATCGAATTAGAATGAATTCTATCAATAATTCAAGGGTCTATATGCGAAGTTTAGCAACACGCCAATCTAATTTGGCCTTATCGAAGCATGTAAATGAAGCGGTTGAAGTTTTAAAAGCAGCTGAATACGATTTGATTATTTTAGAAACTTCAGGGATTGGACAAAGTGATACCGAAATTATAGAACATTCAGATGTATCTCTTTATGTAATGACTCCAGAGTTTGGTGCGGCAACTCAATTAGAAAAAATCGACATGCTCGATTTTGCAGATTTGGTAGCTATTAATAAGTTTGATAAACGGGGTTCATTGGATGCCTTGCGTGATGTGAAAAAACAATACATGCGCAACAATAGTCTTTGGGATGTACACCAAGATGATTTACCAGTTTTTGGAACCATAGCATCTCAGTTTAACGATCCAGGAATGAACACGCTTTATAAAGCGATAATGGATAAATTGGTTGAAAAAATAGATTCAGATTTAAAATCAACGTTCACCATTTCGAATGAAATGAGTGAAAAGATTTTTGTTATTCCGCCGTCTAGAACACGTTATTT
>NZ_CAJQQI010000093.1 GCF_905480415.1 uncultured Algibacter sp.
CTGAAAATTATCTTGCTGAATTAAATAGTAATTATTCACCATTTGTAATAGATGATTTGAATTTTGAATCTTTTCCACCGCTACTTTCAAATTATGGCGAGGTTAAGTTTAATATTCCTTTTCAGTCCATTTTAAATAAAACGGTAAGTGGTGTTTCAACGAATCAAACGCTTTTAGCAACGTTTGAAACTAGTGGAAGACGAGAGGCTGTTTTATTTGGAGAGAATTTATGGCAATGGCGCGGGCAAAGCTATTTGAATGAAAAATCGTTTAATGCTTTTGATGACTTCATAGGTAAATTGATACAATACTTGGCTTCTAAAAAACAAAAGAGCAGACTAAACTTGGATTACGAATCGTTTTATAATGGAAGTGGAAACATTATACTTAAAGCTGAGTTTTTCGATAAAAATTATGTTTTTGATTCTCGAGAAACTCTAAATGTGACGGTAACAAACAAAACTTCGAAGGATCGAAAAACATTTCCTTTAATTTTGAAAAATAATAATTATCAAGTTGATTTAAATAGTTTGCCGCCTTCTGAATATAGCTTTACAGTAAGGACTTCAAAAGAAAACATCTCTAAATCTGGTAGTTTTCAAATTTTAGAATACAATGTAGAACAACAATTTTTGAATGCTAATGTAACAAAGTTGCAACAGTTAGCTACTAACAGTTTAGGTTCAAGTTATTTTATTGATAATACTCGAGGTTTAGTTAATGATTTATTAAATGATAATAGATATGTTCCCATTCAAAAAAGCAGTAAAAATATCATACCTTTGATAGATTGGAAATATCTACTCGCTATTATAGCTTTAAGCTTAAGTTTGGAGTGGTTTATAAGAAAGTATAACGGATTAATTTAAATTAAAATAAAAAAATGGAAAAATTACCAAAAGTAGCATTGCCTTTTATAATTGGGGCGATTATATTAGTAGTCATATTAGCAAAATCTGCAGTAACCATAGATTCTGGTGAGGCTGGAGTGCTTTTTAAAACCTTTGCAGATGGTGTTGTTACTGATGAGCCGCCAATGGGAGAAGGATTTCATATTGTGGCACCTTGGAACAAGGTATATGTTTACGAAGTAAGACAGCAGGAACTTTTTGAAAAAATGAAAGTGTTATCATCAAACGGATTAGAAATTCAAATTGATGCTTCGGCGTGGTACGAGCCTGTTTATAACGAATTAGGTAATTTGCATCAGTCTCTTGGGCAAGGTTATTTGCAGCGCGTTATTCAACCTGCAATTCGTAGTGCAGCAAGGAGTGTTATTGGACGTTATACGCCAGATGATTTGTATTCAACTAAACGTGACGCCATTCAAGTTGAAATTTTTGAAGAAACCAAGAAAATACTTGATAAACAATATGTTCAATTAAATGAGGTATTAGTAAGAGATGTAACGTTACCTCCAACAATTAAAGAGGCTATTGAGCGTAAATTAAAGCAAGAGCAAGAATCATTAGAATATGAATTTAGACTTGAAAGTGCAAGAAAAGAAGCTGAGAAAGTAATTATTGAAGCAAAAGGTAAAGCAGAATCAAATAGAATTCTAAGTGCATCATTAACAGATAAAATTCTTCAAGATAAAGGTATAGAAGCTACAGTTAAGCTTTCAGAATCTCCAAATAGTAAAGTAATTGTTATAGGTTCCGGAGATAGCGGAATGCCAATTATTCTTGGAAATCAATAAAATTTTTTCTAGTTCTAATACATATTTAATAAAGCCCTTTAAGCTAATTGAAGGGTTTTAATGCTTTATTAATTATGAATAGTAAAATTTGTTTTGTTTCTGGTCATTATCCTAAAGGTGTTTTTTTTACAGATTTAACTAAAAGACTTTTGGTTAATTACTGTAATTTAAATGATTATGATTTATACTACGATGACTTTACAAAGGTAGATCATGTTATTTCAGAATTTCATTTTCGGCGATGCCTTATTATAAAAAAAGCGAGTGAAGCATTCCCTAATGCTGATTGGTATATTTGGTTAGATACAGATATTTATATTAAGACTCCAGAAAAGAGAATTGAATCATTTATAGACTTGAACCAAAGTAATATTCTCTATCATTTATTTCATGAAAAACCCTGGGAATATCCAATTAATACAGGTGTTAAGATAGTTAGTAAAAATGCTTTAAAAATAGAGGATGAAATATATTCTATGCGTATGGGATGCCCTTTTCCTTATGAGCAGAAGATTATGGTAGACTATGTTTTACCTAAATATAATAATCAAATAATTATTCATGACCCTGAAAATTTAAATAGTATTTATCGTATTCACGATAATACAAATGCTTTATTTATTCATGTCTGTAATACCAGTGAATTAGATAGAAATCTAATTATTTTAAATAAAACAAGACATTTTTTTAAACAGAATCCTATTATTAGGCAAAGCAAATATTACAAGTATTATTACGGTTTTATTTTTCTTAATAAGTATCAGAAACTTAAAAGAAAAACTATAATTTTTAAAACCTTAATTATGAATGGTAAATTTAAACATATTCTCAATATTATGTCTTATAAATTTAAAAGGCTTAATTAATATATAATTTTAGTTTTTTTTATAAATTTTAAACAACTTGTAGTATCAAATTAATTATCTTTGTCACAATCAATATTAAACATGACATTTATTCAACTACATCATCATTTTTATATTTGCTCTCAGGCGAAGTGAAAATGTATTGAGTAAAATCAACATATATTTTTAAACCCGTTTGAGACAATCAAGCGGGTTTTTTAATTATAATACCAAGTAGATTGTTTCGAACTCATAAAAACAATAAAAATGAGTA
>NZ_CAJQQI010000094.1 GCF_905480415.1 uncultured Algibacter sp.
GCCTTTAAATGATTTTTTTGACTATCTACATCCATTGGAATTAGGATGTATGATGCAAACATATGTGTAGAACAGAATAATATTAATATGAATAGGGCTTTCTTCATAGGCTGAAAGATACTCAAAAAATATGCCTGATTAAAAATTTTATAAAACTATTAGATATTAAAAGACTGATTAAAATGGTACTTCATTGTCTTCATCATCGTTAAACGAACTGCCGAACGCTTGGTCTGGACTTGCTTTAAAATTATCAGTTTTAAAAGTATCATCATTAGCTGCTGCATTCATTTTAGAATGAAATTCAAAAGGCGAATCAAAATCGTCTAAATTATCAAACTTACCTAAGTGCCCAATAAACTTTAAACGTATACTCTCTAAACCACCATTACGGTGTTTTGCCACGATAAATTCTGCTTGACCTTCAGTTGGCGAACGTTCTTCATCATCCCATTCATCAATTTTATAATACTCTGGTCTAAAAATAAAGCTAACAATATCTGCATCTTGCTCAATCGCTCCCGATTCACGTAAATCTGATAATAAAGGGCGTTTACTTCCACCACGTGTTTCAACAGCACGTGAAAGCTGTGATAATGCAATTACTGGTATACTTAGTTCTTTTGCTAATGCTTTTAAGTTTCTAGAAATCATAGAGATTTCTTGCTCGCGATTTCCACCATGGCTACTACCACCGGTCATTAATTGCAAGTAATCAACCATAATTAGTTTTATACCATGTTGCGATGATAAACGACGTGCTTTTGCTCTTAAATCGAAAATAGACAGTGAAGGTGTATCATCAATAAACAGGGGGGCTTTTTCTAATCCTTTAACTTTAACGTTGAGCTGTTCCCATTCATGTTTTTCAAGCTTACCTGTTCTTAATTTTTCAGAGGATAAGCCTGTTTCACTAGAAATTAAACGTGTAATCAATTGTACGGAAGCCATCTCTAAAGAGAAAAAAGCGACTGGAATATTTTGATCTACAGCGATATTTCTTGCCATAGATAATGTTAGCGCCGTTTTACCCATACCAGGACGTGCGGCTATAATAATTAAATCGGATTGCTGCCAACCTGAAGTTAATTTATCTAACTTATGAAAGCCCGTTGGGATACCACTGAGTCCCTCTTTATTAGAAATTTCTTCAATCTTCTTTTTAGCTTGAATCACTAAATCTTGAGCAGTTTCACTAGATTTTTTGATATTACCTTGTGTAACTTCGTATAATTTTGACTCTGCTTTATCTAATAAATCGAAAACATCTTTAGTTTCATCATAAGAATCTTCAATAATTTCACTTGAAATTTTAATTAAACTACGCTGAATAAATTTCTGTAAAATAATACGTGCATGGAACTCAATATGTGCTGAAGATGAAACTTTCTGAGTTAAAGAAATCAAGTAAAAATCACCTCCTGCTAACTCTAGCTTCGAATTTTTCTTTAACTGTGTAGAAACAGTTAATAAGTCGACTGGCTCACTATTTTCAAATAATTGAAAAATAGCTTCAAAAATATGTTGATGTGCTTCTTTATAAAACGCTTCAGAGCTTAAAATATCGATAACTTCATCAACACCCTTTTTATCAATCATCATCGCTCCTAAAACAACTTCCTCTAAATCAAGTGCTTGTGGCGGTATTTTACCTCTTTCAAGGTTGATAATTGTACTTTTATCAACTTTATAGCCTTGAATTTGATTAGGTTGTTTCATATCTACAAAGGTAATTAAAAAGAAAGTAGTTTAGATTTTTTATAATTTTTCTATGTTCACTACTCGTTAACAATTCAACTGTTAATAAGTTGAAAATATTGTCAATAAGCATAAAAAAAACCTGAAGCTATAAACTTCAGATTTTAGTAAGTTTTGATTTTTAGAGTTTTAGCCTTTATAAACTCCCATTTGAGCATATTTATCCATACGCTGAGATACTAAATCTTTTGGGGATAAGTTTTTAAGCTCATTATAATTTTTAACAATAGCATCACTAACAGATTTGAATGCTTTTTTTCTGTCCCTGTGAGCACCACCAAGAGGTTCTTTTATAATTCCGTCAACTAACTTTAGTTTTTTCATATCAATAGCCGTTAACTTTAAGGCCTCAGCTGCTTGCTCTTTATATTCCCAACTACGCCATAAAATTGATGAACAAGACTCAGGAGAAATAACAGAATACCAAGTATTTTCAAGCATTAAAACCCTATCGCCTACACCAATACCTAAGGCTCCTCCAGAGGCTCCTTCTCCAATTATGATGGTAATGATTGGCACTTTTAAACGTGTCATTTCTAGAATATTTCGGGCTATGGCTTCACCTTGTCCGCGTTCTTCTGCTTCTAAACCAGGATAAGCTCCTGGAGTATCTAAAAGTGTTACAACTGGAATACCGAATTTTTCGGCAGATTTCATTAAACGTAACGCTTTTCTGTAACCTTCTGGGTTCGCCATCCCAAAGTTTCTATACTGTCTTGTTTTGGTATTAAAACCCTTTTGCTGACCTATAAACATAAAACTTTGGTCACCAATTTTCCCTAAACCACCAATCATTGCTTTATCATCTTTAAAGCCTCTGTCTCCGTGTAACTCTAAAAAGGAATCACCACAAATAGCTCTAATATGATCTAATGTATAAGGTCTTTCAGGATGACGCGATAGTTGTACACGTTGCCATGGAGTTAAGTTTTTATATATATCTTTTTGCGCTGCAGCTAATTTTTTTTGAATTTGCATACAGGTTTCAGTAACATCAACTTCACTCTCTTCTCCAATCACTTTACACTTTTGTAATTGATCTTCAAGTTCTTTTATAGGGAGTTCAAATTCTAAATATTCCATAAGAATTTTGTTTTGGCTATTAAATTTTAGTTAGTTCACAAATATAAAAACTTTAATTTTGTTTAAGCTCTATGAAGGCTTTCTTTTTAACTTTCTACTATTTTTCAATATTGCATTTAAAAGAACAACACTTATAATTATAATAGCACCATAATAGAATGAAGCACTCATTTTTTCTTTCTCCGGAAATAATATGAGAGCCATTATGATTCCGTAAATAGGTTCAAGATTATAAGATAAAACTACCGTGTAGGGACTAATCATTTTCATTACATATACGGATGCAATAAATGCATACGCAGTACAAACTGACGCTAGTATAAAAAGATACCCGAAATCTGACTGACTTAAACTGAAAAAATCCATGGAAAAACCCTCTCCAAAACACAAAATATAAATAGATATAAAAAATACGCCGCTTAAGAATTCGTAGAAAGAAATAACTGTAGCCGAGTGCTGTTTTAAGAAACTGCCATTTAGTACTGCGAATAATGATGATAAAAAAGCTGAAGAAATACCTAAAATAATCCCAGTAAGATATTTTATTTCACTCTGTGTTATAATAAAAACACCCGCAATTACTATAATTCCGAATAGTATTTCGTACCAAATAATAGAACGCTTGTAAATTATTGGTTCTATTAATGATGCGAAAAAAGCACCTGTTGAGAACATAGCTAATGTTATAGATATGTTAGCTTCATCTATAGCTCCGAAAAACGTTATCCAATGTAATGCTATAATAACACCAGCTATTGAGAGTCTTAGAATTGATTTTAAATTTATTTTTAACTTAACCTTAGCTATTTTAATATAAATGAACATCAATATGGATGCTATAATCATTCTATACCAAACTAGAGGTATTGCTTTTATGGTAATAAGCTCACCTAAAATAGCCGTAAAACCAGCTATAAAAACCAAAAAATGCAGATGTAAATAATTTTTAAACTTAGCGTTTGGCATTATATAATAGATAAGCGGCTAAAATACCAAAAATGATGTTAGGAAACCATACGGCAATTAATGGAGGGAAATCTGATTGTTCTGCCATAACACCAAAAATCTTATCGAAGAATACAAAAATCATAGCAATACAGATCCCAACTGCTAAGTTTACTCCCATCCCACCTCTCCTCTTAATAGAAGATACTGCTACAGCAATAATAGTTAAAATAAATACTGAAACTGGTAAACTCCATTTTCTATATAAAACCAAT
>NZ_CAJQQI010000095.1 GCF_905480415.1 uncultured Algibacter sp.
GTAGAAATTTTAATTGCGGAGCTAGGTTATGCAGGTTTCGAAAGTTTTGTAGAAACCGAGGATGGCGCAACGGCTTATATTCAAAAAGAAGAATGGAACGACAATATACTTGAGGATATTGAAATATTGAATTCTGATGAATTTGAAATCACTTATACTTTTGAAGATATAGAGCAAATAAACTGGAATGCCGAATGGGAAAAGAATTTCAATCCCATTGTAGTGGATAATGTTTGTGCAGTTCGAGCACCATTTCATGATAAGTTTGATACACAATACGATATTGTCATAGAGCCAAAAATGAGTTTTGGTACAGGGCATCATGAAACTACACACATGATGATTCAACATATCTTAAAAACCGATTTCAAAAACAAATCGGTTTTAGATATGGGCTGCGGAACAGGCGTTTTGGCAATACTTGCTGAAATGAAAGGCGCTAAGCCTATTGATGCCATTGATTATGATAATTGGTGTTATTTAAATAGTCTAGAAAACGTAGAACGTAACAACCGAAACCATATCAAAGTTATTGAAGGAGATGCTTCGGTTTTAAAATATAAATACGATATAATCATCGCTAATATAAATCGTAATATTTTAATGCAGGATATGGCAACGTACATATCTTGTTTGAATAAAGACGGAATATTATTTTTAAGCGGATTTTACAAGGAAGATATTCCAATGATTCAAGCAGAGTGTGAAAAACATTTGTTAAAATTTGAAGAAAAATTGGAACGAAACAATTGGGTGTCATTAAAATTTTTAAATTAGTAGAAGAATTCTCCCCAAAAAAAGATTGAAATGATGAGTATTAAAGAAAAAACATCAGAAGAAGTATTAATTAAAGAGGAAGTAAAAACTCAAAATGAGATTGTTTTATATAACGATGAGGTAAATACTTTTGATCACGTTATTGAAACACTAATTCATGCCTGTGATCATACTGCAGAACAGGCAGAGCAATGTTCTTTAATTGTGCATTACAAGGGTAAGTGTACAGTGAAAACGGGTTTGTATGACGATTTAAAACCACGCTGTTCTGTGCTTCTCAAAGCAGGTTTAAGTGCAGAAATTATTTAATTATTTATTCTTCCAACGGCACAACTTACAAAAGATTTAGCTTTTCTTGTTAGCCCGTTTTTATCTCCTACAACAGGATAACCAATATTATTTAAGAGCTCTTTTGCTTTTATGAGCGTATTTTCATGTTCATAATTAAATGATACCGAATGGTTATCATTATTTACTGTTAATTTAGAAAGATCATTAATTTCCGATAGTCTTTTTATTATGGTATTGGCACAACCCTCGCATTTCAAGTTTTGTATTTCTATTGTTGTTTTCATTTTTTTACTTTACAAGTATTAATTCCAAAAAGGGTGTATAAAGGACAAAAATTAATAAAACTAGTTAGTAGAAAAATAATAGCTACGGCTATTAGTATATAGGCTCGTGTGGCAGTAATAATATTAAAATAGTAAACTAGTGCTATGGCAATGGCAATTACGAATCTAATGCCTTTATCTAAAGTTCCCATATTTTTGTCATAGCTTATAATTTAAATTATTCTTTAAGTGTTGAAGGGCACACAAAATTTGTGGTTGGTAAATCACTTTGTTTAATAGCAGCAAAACCTCCTGCAACATCAATTAAATGATTAAATCCACGAGCTTTTAAAATTGATACAGCGATAACCGAACGATAACCTCCCGCACAATGCACATAATACGTGTTATTTTTATCAATGTTATGCATGTTTTCATTTATATAATCTAATGCAAAATGTTGAATATTATTACCTTCAAGATACTCAGATTTATATTCGCCATCCTTTCTAACATCTAATACATTAATAGTTTCATTATTAAAGTGATTGGAAAACTCATCTGAAGAAATAGAATCTATAGTTTCAATATCTTTTCCAGCGCTTATCCATGAAGCCATACCATCTTTTAAATAACCTAAAGTATTGTCGTAACCCACACGAGATAAACGAGTGACAGTTTCTTTTTCCCTTCCTTCTGGCGTAACCAACAAAATGGGTTGTTTTAAATCGGTAATTAAAGCCCCAACCCACGGTGCAAAACCGCCGTGTATACCTATAAAAATTGAATTAGGAATATGCCCCTTAATAAACTCTTTTTCATGACGAACATCAAGAACTAGGGCGTCTTCAAGGTTAGCTAAAGTTTCAAATTCTTCAGGAGATAAAGGGTTGTTCCCTTTTTTTAAAACAGTATCAAAAGCGTCATAACCAGATTTGTTCATCATTGCGTTTTTTGCAAAGTACTGAGGCGGGGGTGCAATACCATCCAAAACTTCTTTCACAAACTCTTCCTTTGTCATGTCTGATTTTAAAGCATAATTTGTATTTTTCTGTTTACCTAAAACACCAACAGTTTCTTTACTTAAATTTTTACCGCATGCCGAACCTGCTCCATGAGCTGGGTATACAATAACATCGTCCGGTAATGGTATAATTTTATTGCGTAATGAATCATAAAGCATACCGGCTAAATCTTCTTTTGTTAAATCAGATTTTATGGCTAAATCGGGTCTGCCAACATCACCTAAAAACAAAGTGTCCCCAGAAAATATGGCATGCTCCTTACCGTTTTCGTCAATTAAAAGAAAAGTTGAAGATTCTAAAGTATGTCCAGGAGTATGCAATACTTTTATAATAATATTTCCTAGTTTGAATTCCTCATTATCTTTTGCAGAATGAATCTCATAATTGGTTTCTGCTCCAGGGCCAAAAATAATTTTTGCGCCTGTTTTTTTAGCTAAATCAACATGACCAGAAACAAAGTCAGCATGAAAATGTGTTTCAAAAATATATTTGACTTTTGCGTTTTCATTGCTCGCTTTATCAACATATTGCTGTGTTTCACGTAAAGGATCAATAATAGCTACTTCACCATCTGATTCTATGTAATACGCACCTTGAGCTAGGCAACCTGTATATATTTGTTCTATTTTCATAATTAACTTTTGTATTGATGCAAAATTACGAAACCATATCTATTTGGAATGTAACTAATATCATATTTAATATTATTTTAATTCTTTGAAAATGATGTAAATAGCCATAATTAAGACAAATAAACCAAAGCTCTTTTTTAATTTGGGACCACTTACAAACTTTGATAAAAACACGCCTAATATGATTCCTAAAATCGAAACTAGAGTAAATATTAAGAGGAAACCCCATTCGATATCTAATGTTTGTACATCGCCCATAAAACCAATTAATGAGTTTATAGTAACAATAATCAATGAGGTTCCTACCGCTTTTTTCATTGGGATATTTGCCCAAAGCACCAAGGCAGGAACATATAAAAATCCACCACCAGCACCAATTATACCAGTAATAGTACCAATTATTAACCCTTGGACAAAGGTTTTGTAGTAGGGTTGGTTTTTTGAAACTACCTCTTCATCTTTTCCTTTTCTAATCATTGAAATAGAGGCTAAAAGCATGATAATAGCAAAGAATATCATGATACCCATACCTTTAGAAATCTCGTAGTCGCCAATTGAAAATATGGTTTCAGGAATACCCGGGACTAAATATCTTCTTGATAAATATACTGCAACAAATGAAGGAAATGAGAAGGCTAATCCTGTTTTAAAATCAACTAAACCTTTTTTATGTTTTTGGTAGGTACCTACCATAGACGATGTGCCTACAACAAAAAGAGAGTAAGCTGTTGCGACAACTGGATTATACCCCAAAAGATAGACCAAAAGCGGTACAGTAAGTATGGAGCCACCTCCACCTATAAGGCCTAAAACTAGACCTACAATGAGTGCGCCTATATATCCTAAAATTTGGGTAGTATCCATTTAGTGTGGAAGTTTGTCTTTTAGAATACCGTAAATAAAAGTACCTAAAATGGCCGCAGCAATTACAATGAGCATACTCCAGACACCAGCTCCTAAAAGAATATACATAGGTCCTGGGCAAGTACCAATAAGTGCCCATCCAAAGCCGAAAATTATTCCGCCAATAATGTATCTGATTAGCCCTTTTTCTTTTTTAGGAACAAAGATATTTGCGCCTTTTATGCTTTTTATGTAACCTTTTTTAGAAATCTGTAAAAAGAGAATTCCTGACGCTATTGCTGTCCCAATAATACCATACATGTGAAAGGATTGAAACCTAAACATTTCATAAATTCGGAACCATGAAACTGCTTCAGATTTCACTAAAACAATACCGAAAAATATACCTATTAATAAAAATTTTACAAATTTCATAAGCTTAAAAAATTAGAGGGAAAATGAAATTAGCCATAATTAATCCACCAATAAAAAAGCCTATAACGGCAATTAATGATGGTTTTTGTAAACTACTTAAGCCTAAAATGGCATGACCAGAGGTACAGCCACCAGCGTAGCGTGTACCAAAACCTACTAGTAAGCCTCCAACCACCAATAGCATAAGTGCTTTTGGCGAAGCCAAAGCATCTAAAGCAAATATTTCGTTTGGAACTAAAGTTGTTCCTGGATTTTTGAAACCCATACTTTGAAGCTCGGTAACTGTTGTTGGGTTTAAATTTGTAACACTATCATTTGATAGAAATTTAACGGCTATATAACCGCCGATGAGAGAACCTAGAACAACTGTTAAATTCCAGATTTGGTCTTTCCAATTGAACTTAAAAAAATCTATAAATTTGCCTGCTCCGGCAATAGAGCACATGGTTCTGAGGTTTGAGGACATTCCGAATGTTTTACCAAAATAGAGTAGGAGTGCCATAACTAAGGCAATAAGTGGACCTGAAACATACCAAGGCCAAGGGTTTAATAGATAATGCATACCTGATAATTTAGCGCAAATTTACATTGAAGTTTGCTTTTTTGAGTAATAAACGTAACTTAATAATATTTAATCGGTTAGATTTATAAGAATTATTTTTAGGATTTTAATCAGATTTTGTAATGATTACGGCTAATTGCGCTAGGAATTGATGCTGTTCGAATAACTGTTGATATTTTTAACCTTTTTAAAACCAGCGAAGTAATAAACTAATTGCAGAACTAAAATTTTACATATTTCCTTGTCCTTTGTCCTTGCAATGACACTTTAAAAAGATATAACAAAAAGCCTAACCCTTGGGTAGCACCCAAATAATTTAAATAATCACGATTTTATTTCTACCCAGTTCTATTTTGTTTTCATTTTCAAGCTTTTTTAAAAGCCTGGATACTACAACGCGCGATGTATTTAGATCTTCGGCAATATCTTGATGTTTGATTGATATAGTTTTAGATTCATCAACCATTGCCATGTTTTTTAAATATTTGTACAAGCGTTCATCCATTTTCATGAATGCAAGATTGTCAATGGCTTCAAGCATTTCATCAAAACGTATTTGATAACTTTGTAGTATAAAATTTCGCCAACTAGCGTTGTTATGAAACCATTTTTGCATGTTTTCTACAGGAATCATGACAAGACTAGAATCTTTTTCGGCAACTGCTCTAATTTTACTTTTTGTTGTACCCAAACAACAACTGAGCGACATAGTGCATGTTTCTCCTGCTTCTAAAAAATACATGAGTAACTCGTTACCATCTTTGTCCTCTCTAATGATTTTAATATCACCTGTTAGTAAAAGCGGAATAAAATTTAATGACTGATTAATATCAATTATAATATCATCTTTTTTGAATTTTTTTAAAATTCCGTTTTTAGAAATCTCAGTAATTAAATCTTCATCTAAACTATGGGCAAATTTTTGCTGTAAAAGGTCATTATTCATACCCAAAAATAACAATTTAAAATTGAATTAATTTATTGTGGGAATTTTAAAATATTTTTAAACTAAATTATTTAATTAGAAAGTGGAATAACTACCTCCTTCTTACTTTACAGCCAGTTTTATTAATATTATTTTTAAATCGTGATAGAATTAAGTTTATACCAATAAACACCGTAAACCACATCCAGTTTTGATTTACATAGAAGGTTAAACCAACAATTTTTCCAAAATATATATTTAATATTTTTATTATTTTTAGATATGAGCCTCCACCAACTTAGAAGGACTGTTTATTTTTTGATTTTTATTGAATTCTGTGATTAAATTGAATATTATATCAATATTTTAAAAATTGAAAATGGGATAATTATACTTTATTTGCTACCTCTTTTTACCGTCTTAAAATCAATTCAAAATCGTCAATAATTATGGTTATTTTGTGACTATCAATATCCGACTCGCTATAAAACACCATAAAATTAGTATTTAATATTGTTATATCTTGTAAGATAAGTTACTTAATGAATATTAATTCCTGACTCTTAGGAATAATTAAAAATCTCATTAAATTGAAATAAGATTTGGTAGTGTTTTAATAAAAAATGTATATTTGCACCCACGAAAAATGGCCTCGTGGCGCAACTGAATAGCGCACTTGATTACGGCTCAAGAGGTTACTGGTTTGAATCCAGTCGAGGTCACTAATGATAATAAAGGTTTACAGAGATGTAAGCCTTTTTTGTATCTAAAATACACACACTTTTACACACACTCATAAAATAATACCTCATCTTTTGCTTATGCATGTAATATGCTTTTATGATGCCTTATCAAATGATTGCTCAATTAAAATTATTAGTGAGTTTTTTATCTTTATTTCGTTTATGGAATATTGAAATAATGATAACTGTTATGAGAGCAGTGATAATAGAAAGTATACCACCGATTGTAGCCATTATAATCCAGAAAAACGGGTAAAAAAGATTTCCTGCTTGTGCGCCTAAATCGACTATATTGTTATCTGTTAAGTAAATACTGTATCTACCTCCAATCAAGAAACCAATAATACCAGATATTAATACAACAAATATTTTTTTAAGTAATTTCATTTTAATTATCTCTAATTATTTAGTTTTTAGGCTCTCTTATAACGACGGTTAGTATATGAAGCGTAGCCTGCCGATAGGCGGCTATGATTTCATATACATTGTTGGCAGTAGTTTTTTTTTCCATCTCATTTATTCTGCGAGATTAAGTTGCCACGAAATGCCATATTTGTCTCCACACCATCCGAATTTTTCACCAAATCCGTAGTCTCCTTCACCTGCATAGTTGTCAAGAGGAACCATAATCTGGCCACCATTTGAAGAAAGTTTTGCGAATAACGTTTGTATCTCCTCTTCAGAGTTGCAGGAAACGAATAGGGATATTCCAGGAGTAAATGACCAAGCATGATTATAATTACTTTCTGAAACCATATAATCAGTTCCATTTAATGTAAATACTCCATGTTTAATAAGTTCAGGTGTACCTCCTGCTTCCCCGTCCGAGTATTTTTGTATTCTTTTAATTTCCGAATTCGGAAAGATGGAGGTGTAAAAGTTTATCGCTTCTTCAGCCTTTCCACATTGGCTGCCCACAAAAGTTAGAAATGTTGTTATTTTCATTTTTTCATTTTTTCATCACGTAGAATTTTCTCCATTTTACGACCTCTTGCCAATTCATCAATGAGCTTTTCCATACGTCTGCATTGTTTATACAACTCAAATTCATTATCTATTTCTTCAATTCGATAACCACAAACGACTCCTTTAATCAAGTGTGCGTTAGGATGTATTTTAGCTTTTTGAAAAAATGTTCTAAAAGTTACTTTCTCTTCAATAAGTTTTTGTAAATCATCTTTATCAAATCCAGTAAACCATTCTATTACTTGGTTGAGTTCTTCTTTTGTTCTTCCATTCTTCACCAATCTATTTAAGTAGAGCGGATAAATAGATGCAAAAATCATTTTTGCAACTTTTTCATTTTTTTCAGCTGTAACTTTCATGTCTAATCTATTTTAATTGGTGCATTTTGAATTACTGCCAACTTGATTATATGGATGTTAAATTAACCTATTTTGTTCCCAAAGGATAGGATATAAATGATTTTTACATCACAAAATCATCTTTTTTGTTCTTTATTGTATTTAATATTTTTTTTTAACAGAGATAAATATATCAATCTTATTGGAAGTTTTTTATTACAAAAAAATAAATATAACTTAATATTACGAATATTACAAACAATAAATTGTTAAGGAGAGAGTATTACGGAATACCGCAATTGTTTATTGGAATTTTGTAGAATACTTGTCGAGTAGACGACCGGTTTTAAAACTCCTTACTTCGGTTATGGTGTTATGTTTAGCATCATAAACCACTTCAACAAAGAATTTGTCTATGGCGTAACAGTTGCAAAAATACACATGTTATTTGTCATTAAATACTAATTTTTGCTAACGGTCTTGTACAAGATTACTTGTGTATTTAGGTGAGAAGGTTTTCCGCAGGAAAATCAGGGTTAATAAACTTGCAACGACCTTTGGTCAATCTCCAAATTGAGTAATTAGCTTTATACATTGTTGTAGCATGTTATTTTAAATCAATAGGAATAATTTGTTTTGTTTTTCGGCTTTTCTCTGCCATAAACCCCATGATGTGACTCTCTACAGATGCATCTATTGTTGAGGTTAGCAAACTTGGATCTTGTTTATTTACAGCATTAATCCAGTCTGTTACTAATCCCCAATCTCCACCACCATGACCGCTATTTTTAGAATTACTAATATCATCAATAGTAACGTCCCATTTAGTCGCTTTACCAGTTAAGAAATCTGTATGGATAAATTCAGTCATATCTCCTGTGATGTCACCGTGCGAACCCATAATTCGGGTTCTTCGGCCATGATATGAGGTAAAGGCTTCCATAGAAAAATTGGCAGTAATACCATCTTCAAATTCCATTGAAGTAACATAATGATCGGGTTGATCATTTTCCATTTTGTAAACACAACGCCCGTAATTCGTAGTTTTTAATTGTTCTAGAATATAATCACTGTGCTTAGATTTATCATCTGGTAAGTCAAATACAGAAGACCAACCGCCACGTTCGTTATAAATTTTCAAGGCTGAATAGGGGCAGGTAGATTCTACTGAGCAACCATCGGTACATCTGTTAGTGCTTCCTTCTGGAGCATTAGCCTCTTTAAACCATTTTAAGCTACCAAATGCAGAAATACTTTTACACGGTTTTCCTATCATCCATCTTAAAATGTCTAAATCGTGACACGATTTTGCAAGAATAATCGGAGTTGTTTTTTTTGAGTTATGCCAGTTTCCTCTAACATATGAATGTGACATATGTATATGTTGGATGGGTTCAAGGTGTTGGATACTGATAAGTTCTCCTATTGAACCAGACTGAATCATTTCGCGTAATTTAATAAAATAGGGAGCATAACGTAATACATGACACACAGCGACAATTCTGCCAGTTTTGTTAGCTAGTGCAAGAATATCTAGACATTCTTTCTCTGTAGGAGCTATCGGTTTTTCTAATAAAATATCATAACCCATTTCTAGAGCTTTCATACATGGTCCATAATGTAAATCGTCTGGCGTAGAGATAATAACTGCGTCAGCAAATTTAGGTCGATCAAAAACATGTTCCCAAGTTACAAATCGATTTTCTTTAGGAATATTATGCTTTTTTGCGTAGCGCTCATTTCTTATAGAAATCGGTTCGGCAACACCAACAATATTTAATTCTTTGGGGAATTGGATACCGTAATTCCCGTATACATTTCCTCTTCCTCCTGCTCCTAAAGTTATGACGGTTACTGGTTCCTCGATATCATGATTTCCGTAGTCTTTAACAGGAATTGTTTTAGCTTTAGCATCCGTATTTGCAAATCCAGTTAATGGACTTGACAACAAGGAAACACTGCCAATTCCAATAGTTAAATTTTTGATTGCTTTCCTGCGGTCTATTTTTTTCATATTGAACACAATGTTGGTTAATTTATAATATGCGAGAACGTGCATATATAGTTACGTCAACTTTATATCTATTATAAATACACTAAAAGGCGTGTTTGTTCTTTTAAATGTAATAAAATAATTCTAAAAAATAGTCGCGTCAACTTTTTTATCAAAATTTAATAGGTCTGTTATACTTGTAACTATTTTTATTGGGATATTTTCAGAAGAAAATAACTCTTAAAAATTAATACCTATGACAAGTCAAGAAAAAGCCTGGGCAACATGATATTTGTAAATTAATAGAGTATTCTGTATTAATTTAAAAATTAGTTATGTTGGTTTATACCATATGATAAATGTCATTTTTTACTTACTTTTATTGTATTATTTTCGATTTTAAGTTAAAATCTGACAACATGAAAGGGAAAGACGAGAGATACGATATGAAAAAACAAACGATTTCTAGTAAGTTTGTGTATATTTTAAAAACGGTAACTGGCATGACGATTTTTTGCGTTTTAATGCTTTTAATTGGAGCATCTATTTCTTTACTTTTTGATTTTTTAAAGGGCTATGTTGGCGCATTTTTTTAGTATTATTTCTAAAATATATAATGCGGTTTTATTTGAGAAGATATTTTGAAAACTAATGAAATCTGAATAGAGAGGTAATACCAATCTAGACTATTCATATCACATCAATAACCTAATTATACTCGTTGAAATGCATATTAGAAAGCAGATTAACATAAGAATTCTATTTTGAGCATCTGTTATTAGTTTATCTAATACTATTAGTGTTAATTTATTAAGTATTAATTAAGGCTTTGGTGAGAGAGAGGTTTTATTTCTACGAATTAGGTGTCTATTATTTAGGCACCTCTTTTTTGTTTAAGCGTTTATGATTTAGGGGTGTTTATTGTTATATATTAATAAACAGTTGTTGATTTTATTAATCTTTTCAAGTATTGTTTTGTTTATATGTTATGTGTGATTTTATGCTAGTTAATAAACACTAAATACGTGTATTATGAATAAAGAATCATTAAAACTAGACTACGATAAGGCATACGGAAAAGGTGTGAAATTATTAGAAAGTAAAAAGTATTATGATGTGAAAGTTGGTCTATTTATTTTAATAGGTATTCAAACTGGTTTAAGAAGTATTGATTTGCTTAATCTGAATAAAAGTCAAATAGAGTTTAAAGATAATGGTGCGGTACTAAATTATACTGCACATAAAACTGGTAAAGATGGTCAAGCATTTGTTGATACTTCAATATCTAATGCCATTCAAAGTATAAATAGAGATGAGATTTTCTTTAATGAATTGATGAAGGTTCAATTTAGTCACACATGGATAAATAGAAGATTAAAAACTGTGTTCGCTACTGAATATAAAAGTGCTATTAAGCAAGGCTTAACTCGAAATGTACATAGTTTACGTAAGACTAGCGGTTCATACATCTATAGTAAATATGGTGTTGAAACTGCTAGAGAAGTGTTGCAACATTCTGGGTATAATGTTACTGTTGCATACCTAAAAGAAACTAAAGAAAACCATCTGAATAAATTAGAAAATTTATTTGCTTAAAATAATTATTATTTTTAGTTTTATCACAGTTCGAAATAAGATTTCTTTATAAGATATGTGAAAAGTTCTCTCACAACTAATTAATAGCAAGTAGCATATCTTAGAAGAAGTCGTTTACAAACAACATAAGGCTATTCAGAGCCTCTTTAAGTCATTATCTCACGTTAGTAATGCTAGTAGGTGTTTCTATATATCGTTGATTTGGCTAGGCGAAATGAAGTCAAAATTCGGCTCTAAATCTCGCCGTATCTGTATCTCTAGCTAATAAGTAGCTACATATATTATTGCATTTCGTTTTACTCCCTTTTTAATGTTCTGCCAGTGATTCGGTTGCTTAAATTTTGTAATTATTTTGAAGTATTAACAAATATTAATGAAAGTATAGTATAATTCTTGTATCTTGAGCTATATCTTTTCACGGTTATTCGTTGGGACTAACTATAAAGATTGTACTAAAGAGAGAGGACTTGTGAGAAAGCGCCTCTCTTTCTTTTGTAGTACAATACAAACTTATTTCTTTTTTTTGATCGTTACAACTAGATAATGACGTTACCATCTACATTTAATAATAAAATAAGAATTATTTAACAATTTAATAATATAGTAGTTGATTAAATAGTGGCTACTTCAAATGTTTTCGTAATTGGTTTTACTGTCTGTTTTTTTAACGATAATACAGTCTTATTGTTAGTTCTTTGGGTTCAATTTGTACAATCGCACCTTCGATTTTATAGTTTTCAACTAGGTTTGCTAATTTTCTGCTATTCATTATACCAACAGCTTCTCTATTATTGCCATGATAAAAACGTACCTCATTTGAATCTGTTTTTGTCCAAGCAGTTACTTTGTCATTAACATGTATCTTTTCTTCATAAATTTTGGTATGTGGCACATAATAAGTTCCCAAACTCGTTTTCTCAACTTGTTTTTTTGTAGTTGGTTTTTTAATAGTTTTTGATGCCATTCGGCTTTCTGTGTTATATGCTTCCTGTACTTCTCGTTTATTAATTAATATTATCAAACCTATTATCACAATTGATAGAGAAACGTATAAAATAGTATCTGCCATGATTAGAATTTAATATGATTAAGTAGCAAAATTAAATCAATCGATGTAAGTATAATATGATATTAATCACTAGAAGTAAAAAAGAATAATAAATAAATACGCTTC
>NZ_CAJQQI010000096.1 GCF_905480415.1 uncultured Algibacter sp.
TCTCAAACCATCCAATTTCAAAACACGACGGATGCAGTTTTACATACCATTTATTTAAACGATTGGAATAATAGTTATTCAACAAAAAAAACACCACTAGCAATTAGAATAGCTGATGAATACAAAAATGATTTTCATTTAGCAAAAAATGAAGACAGAGGATATTCCGTAATAGCTTCTATAAAACAAAATGGTGAGAATTTAGTCTTTGAACAATTAAAGAATCAAATTGATATACTGAAGGTAGAACTAAAAGAACCTTTAAAACCAAATGCAACTTATACCATTCATTTAGACTATTTAGTAAAAATACCCAATGCTAAATTTACTAAATATGGTATTACTGATGAAGGTCACGTTAACTTAAGATATTGGTATATCACTCCAGCAATTTATAATGGCGAGTGGCACTATTATAGCAATAAAAATTTAGATGATTTATTCATTCCAAAATCAGAGATTAATTTAGAGATTGAATATCCAAATGGCTACGTATTAACATCAGAACTAAACTCAAGTAAACCTATACAACTAACTTATAATCAAAAAGTTAATCTTTACGGTAAAGATAGAATCAATAGCAAACTTTTTTTTAGCAAAAATTCTAGTTTTAAAACTTTACAAACAGATAACTATTCTATTATTTCAGATATAAATGATGAAGGTCTTGAGGTGATTGACAAAATATTAATCACAGAAAAAGTTACAGATTTCATATTTAAAAATTTCGGACAATACCCACATAAAAAGTTGCTCCTGACTCAAATTGATTATGATAAAGATCCGCTATATGGTCTTAATTTTTTACCAAGTTTTGTTAAGCCCTATCCAAATCACTTTCAGTACGAATTAAAAATTTTAAAAGTTGCTTTACATAATTATCTTGAAAACACACTTTTGATTAACCCGAGAAAAGAGCAATGGCTTTTAGATGGGATTCAGATTTATTATTTAATGAATTATGTAGATGAGCACTATCCAAACATGAAATTCTTAGGCACTATTGCTGATTTTTGGGGCGTTCGATCATTTCATGCTGCAGACATGAAATTTAATGATAAATATGTTTTGGCTTTTATGCTCATGGCGAGAACAAACAGAGATCAACCTTTAACAATGGCGAAAGATTCTTTGTTAAAATTCAACAAAAATATAGCGAATAAGTACAAAGCTGGTGTTGGATTAAAATATTTAGATGATTTTGTAAATCAAAATATCGTTGAAAATAGTATTGAATCATTCTTAAAACAAAAGAAATTAATCCCAACAACAGTCACCGATTTTGAGAACTATATTACCTCTAAAACTGATAAAAATATTGATTGGTTTTTTGAAGATTATTTAACTACAAGAAGTAAAATTGACTTCAAAATACGGAAAGTAAAAAAGACCAAAGATTCAATAACGCTTACTATAAAAAATAAAGGAGTAAATAAGATGCCAGTTTCTTTATATGCCCTACATAATGATAGTATCGTATCAAAAACTTGGGTACAAAACGTAAACGGTAGCAAAACTATTAAAATACCAAGATTAGATGCTAATAAATTAGTGTTAAATTACGAAAACACCATCCCAGAATTTAATTTAAGAGATAATTGGAAATCATTAAAGGGTTTCTTTTTTAACAATAAACCTTTTCAGTTTAGGTTTTTCCAAGACATTGAAGACCCAAACTACAATCAAGTCTTTTTTATGCCTATTGTTGAATTTAATAATATTTACGACGGGTTTACAGCAGGTGCTAAAATTTACAACAAAACAGTTTTAAGAAAGCTTTTTAACTACAAAATTGCACCTCGATATTCTTTTAAATCAAGATCCTTAACTGGTTCGGCATCAATATTTAAATCGCATGACATACAAAACAAAAATTTATATGCGATTCATTATGGCATTGTAGGCGGTTATAATTCTTATGCCGAAAACTTATTTGTAAGACAAATAACGCCATCTATCCAATTTCGATTTAGACAAAATAATGATTTTAGGTCCAACAAAAAACATTGGTTGAGCATAAGACATGTCAATATTCAAAGAGATCGGGATGATAGTAATATTTTAACTACCACAGAACCAAATTATAGTGTATTTAATATCAGATATGTTAATTCAAATGACAATCTAATTAACTATAAGAAATGGTATACCGATTTTCAGGCTGGACAAGATTTTAGTAAAGTATCTTTTAATTATGAATATAGACGCCTCTTTGAGAGTAACAGACAAATAAATATTCGAGCATTTGCTGGAGCTTTCTTAAAAAACAAAACAGATATCAATTCAAACTATTTTAGTTTTGCACTAGACAGACCAACAGATTACTTGTTTGATTACAACTACTTAGGACGTTCGGAAGCCTCTGGTATTTTTAGCCAACAATACATTACTGCTGAAGGTGGATTTAAATCAAAATTGGAAACCCCGTTTGCGAATCAATGGATTACTACAATAAATATGAGCACGACACTTTGGAAATATGTACTAGCTTATGGAGATATGGGATTGGTTAAAAACAAATTTGATTCGGCTCATTTTGTTTACGATTCTGGAGTTCGAATAAATTTAGTTACTGATTATTTCGAAATTTATTTACCAATATATTCCAATTTAGGCTGGGAAATTGGACAACCTAATTACGACCAAAAAATACGATTTAAATTCACTGCAGACCCCCAAGTTCTTTTAGGCCTTTTTAGAAGGCGTTGGTTCTAAAATTTATATTATTACCACTTAACTGTTTTTAAAATTACATAATTCATAAAATACATATTAAAAATTGTATTTTCTTTACGGATAACATATTATTTTAACATAGATATTAATTGCAAAAAAGAGGGTTTTTCACTACTTTTGCCGAACTAAAGCATGAACCTATGCAACCCATAATCAACTTGAAAAACAATTTATCATTCGAAGATTTTAAAGCAGAAGTTATAAATGACTATAAAACTGCTATGGTTAGTCGCGAATGTAGTTTAGTTGGCCGGCGTGAGGTATTAACAGGTAAAGCAAAATTTGGAATTTTTGGCGACGGTAAAGAGGTTCCACAATTAGCTTGGGCAAAAGCTTTTATGAAAGGTGATTGGAGATCTGGCTACTACAGAGACCAGACATTTATGATGGCTATTGGAGAACTTACTCCTGAACAATTCTTTGCTGGTTTATACGCCGATACAAACATAGAATTAGAACCTATGTCTGCCGGTCGTCAAATGGGAGGTCATTTTGCAACACATAGTTTGAATGATAATGGTAGTTGGAAAGATCTGAGTAAACAATACAATTCTAGTGCAGACATTTCGCCTACTGCTGGACAAATGCCTCGTCTATTAGGCTTAGCACAAGCATCAAAAATCTACCGAGAAGTTGGAGATATAAATACTACAAATTTTTCAATAAAAGGCAATGAAGTCGCTTGGGGCACTATCGGTAACGCAAGTACTAGTGAAGGGTTGTTTTTTGAAACTATAAATGCTGCGGGAGTTTTACAAGTGCCTATGGTGATTAGCGTTTGGGATGACGAATATGGTATTTCTGTTCATGCTAAACATCAAACAACTAAAGAAAATATCTCAGAAATATTAAAAGGATTTCAAAGAGACAAAGACCATAAAGGCTTCGAGATTTTACGTGTAAAAGGTTGGGACTATGCTAATCTTATTGAAACCTATCAAGAAGCTGCAACTATTGCTCGAGAAGAGCATGTTCCTGTTTTAATACATGTACAAGAACTTACGCAACCACAGGGGCACTCAACTTCTGGTTCGCATGAACGCTACAAAACACCTGAACGATTAGAATGGGAAGCCAAAAATGATTGTAATGTTAAATTACGAGAATGGATTTTAGAAAGTGGTATTGCCACAAATGAAGCTCTTGTTGAAATTGAAAGAACAGCAAAAAGAGATGTAAGAGAAGCGAGAAAAAATGCATGGAACACATTTTTAAGACCTATAAAAAAAGAACATCAAGAATTAATTTCAATTTTAAAGCAAGTTGAAGCTAATAGTATTAATGGTGTTTTTATCTCAAAATTAAAAGATAGTATAGCTAATATTGATGAACCAACTAGAAAAGACCTTTTATCTCACGCTAGAAAAGCTCTAAGATTTACTGTTGAAGAGTCCTTTCCTGCGAAAAAAACATTAAGTAATTGGATTGATTCCATTTTTGAATATGCGCAACCTAAGTTCAGTTCGCATCTATATTCTGAAACACAACGGTCCAATACCAAAATCAATGAAATAAAACCAGCTTACGCCGACGATGCTGAACAAGTGGATGGCAGAATCATCCTTCGTGATAATTTTGATGCTATTTTAAATAGTCATCCAGAAGTCCTAGTGTTTGGTGAAGATACAGGTAATATTGGAGATGTTAACCAAGGATTAGAAGGCTTACAAGAAAAATATGGAGAACTTCGTGTAGCAGATACCGGCATTAGAGAAGCAACTATTATTGGTCAAGGTATTGGTATGGCTATGCGTGGTTTAAGACCTATTGCAGAAATTCAATATTTAGACTATATATTGTATGCAATACAAATAATTAGTGATGATTTATCCACATTACACTACAGAACAAAAGGAAAGCAAAAAGCACCTTTAATTATCAGAACGCGTGGTCATAGACTGGAAGGGATATGGCATTCTGGATCTCAAATGGGTGGTGTTTTAAATTTAGTAAAAGGTGTTAATTTATTAGTACCAAGAAACATGACTAAGGCTGCTGGCTTTTACAATACCCTTTTACTTGGTGATGACCCAGCTATAATTGTAGAATGTTTAAATGGCTACAGACTTAAAGAAAAAATGCCTAATAATCTAGGCGCTCTTAAAACGCCAATTGGAGTTGTAGAAACAATAAAAGAAGGTACTGATATTACTTTAATTTCTTATGGCTCTACACTACGGATTGTTGAACAAACTGCAAAAGATTTAATGGCTGTTGGTATTGATGCCGAAGTTATTGATGTGCAATCCTTAATGCCTTTTGATTTGAGTCATGATATTGTAAAAAGTATTGCTAAAACCAATAGAGTCATGATTATTGACGAAGATGTTCCTGGTGGTGCTTCTGCCTATATTTTAGACAAGATTTTAAACGAACAAAACGGATTTCAATATTTAGATAGCGCACCAAAAACCTTAACTGCCAAAGTTCATAGACCCGCTTATGGAAATGACGGAGACTATTTCTCTAAGCCATCAGCAGAAGATATTTATGAAACTATTTATGATGTGATGCACGAATTGAATCCTAATAACTTTCCTAAATTGAGATAACTCGATTTTAAAATATAATCTTTTAAACCATTACCACAGTGATGGTTTTTTTATATTTATAGACTAATCAAAACAAGTCCATGAAAGCTGTTTCTGTAGTTACTATAAAAAAAGAATTAAAGCATCTGTCTTCTAGTGAATTAGCAGAATTATGCCTTCGCTTGTCCAGATTTAAAAAAGAAAACAAAGAGCTTCTCACCTATTTACTATTCGAATCTCATAATGAATCTGGCTATATAGAAAGTGTAAAAAGCTATATGGATGATGAGTTTGAATTGATTAACACCAATAGCTATTTTTATATTAGAAAAAGTGTTCGCAAAATATTACGGAATGTTAAAAAGTTTATACGTTACTCACAAAAAAAAGAAACCGAAGTAGAACTACTAATCTACTTTTGTGAAAAGTTAAAACATTTTAAACCTAGTATAAATAGAAGTACACAATTAGTAAATATGTACCATAGGCAAATACTTTTAGCCAAAAAGACTATTGACAAACTGCATGAAGATTTACAATATGACTTTAATTTGATGTTAGAAGACTTATAATTTGGTTATACTCCAATTCTAATTCATAAGTTGAGCCTTGATCTTTAAAAAAATTACGATTACCTTCTTTTAGTACCGAACATAAACAATTAAAATACTTTATAAGCGCATTATTCTGATCATTCTAAAATTTATTTCTTCAACAATTCTCCAACAAACCCTTCGAATTCCTTTTTAAACTCTACATACTTTTCACCAGTGGCAGGCCCATTAAAACCAGTATGTATCTTTCTAACGTCACCTTTTTTATCAATAAAAATAGTGGTTGGATACGATAACACATGATTGAGCATAGGTAACTTTTCATTAGCTTTCACTTTACTTGATGAACCGTATTGTGCTAGTAACACAGGATATTCAATGCCTACATTTTGTTTTAAGCGTTTGATATTATTAAAGGCTTTTTCTGGAGTTTTTACATACTCAAAAGCTAAAGCAACAATTTCTAAATCCTGGTCTTTGTTGTTTTTATAAAATTCCGAATAGTATTTACTTTCATCCAAACAATTTGGGCACCACGTTCCCATAATTTGGATTAATACCACTTTATCTTTAAATCTATCATCATTTAGAGACACCATGTTTCCTTTTTCATCTGGAAAAGAAAATGCAACAGTACCAAACCCTTCTTTTAAATAGGTTAATTGATTCGCATCTGGTAATTTAAAAGTATCATTTCGCTTTGCGGTAAAAGGTTCTTTCCAATGATTGCCCGAGTAGAACATACCTGTCATAGTACTATCTTTTACTTCTGCATTAAATAAAAAGGCATGAGCGCCATCAAAAGTGGATAATTGCAATTGATTACCATTCAACACACCTTCTAAATATCTGTAATCTCCTGTTGTAGTTCTGAACGTTCCAGTAACCTTATTTCCGTTTTGCTTAAAAATACCTTTGGCTATATATTTATCATCTTCAGAATTTGGACTAAATACGGTTTCCCAGTTTCCAGAAATATTTGAATCTGGTTCTTCAACAGTATCAAATCTGTCATTACCCCTTTCTGCCTTGAATTCCATAACTCGATTTAAACTTGGCTTTACAAAACGTCCATTTAAGCTTTCGTCTTCAATTTTAGCAACAATAAACCCTTCAAAAACTGGCATTTGCACGTAAACTGAATCATTTTTGTATTCAATTGCTTTAACTTCAATCACTTCTTCGGCATTAAAAACGTGTAATTCATTTTCAGAAATAACTTCAAAATTGAGAGACAAATTCAAACTATCAGTAACTTTTAATTCTGCTCTATATCTACCATTTTCAAGTGTCCTCGTATTCGTTTTTTCTTTACACGAAAACATTAAAATCGCTAATATTATAATAATGATGTGCTTCATAAAATGAATTTAAAATCTAATAATCGAAATTACAGCAATATACTAACAAAATACGAGGCTTTATTTGAATGCTAGCTGCAATATTTTATCTTTGCCAGTTCAAATAGGATATTGATTTATGAAGATTTCATATAACTGGTTAAAACAGTTTCTAAAAACAGATTGGACACCAGAACAAACCAGCGAATTACTTACAGATTTAGGACTTGAAGTTGAAGGTTTAGAAACCTACCAATCGGTTAAAGGTGGTTTAGAAGGTATAATTGTTGGTGAGGTATTAACTTGCGTTAAACATCCAAATGCTGATAAACTTAAATTAACAACGGTTAATGTTGGTGGTGACGCTCCTTTACAAATTGTTTGTGGCGCTCCTAATGTAGCAGCTGGACAAAAAGTACCTGTAGCAACTATTGGAACTACTTTATATACTGAAGAGGGAGAATCTTGGACTATTAAAAAAGGAAAGATTAGAGGTGAGGAAAGCCACGGTATGATTTGTGCCGAGGATGAATTAGGCTTAGGTAATTCTCACGATGGCATTCTAGTTTTAGATGCTAAAATTAAAGTTGGCACATTTGCCGCTGATATTTTTGACATTGAGAACGATCATGTTTTTGAAATCGGTTTAACACCTAACCGAGCAGATGCCATGAGTCACTTAGGAACTGCGCGTGATTTGAAGGCTGGTTTAGTGCAAAAAGATGTGAATTTAGAATTAATTACACCTTCTGTAAGTGCGTTTAATATTGAAAATCGTACTTTAAAAATTGATGTTGATGTTATAAATAAAGATTTAGCACCACGTTATTGTGGTGTCACAATTTCTGGATTAAAAGTTGCTGAGTCACCTGCTTGGTTGCAACATCGTTTAAAAGCTATTGGTTTAAGTCCAATAAATAATATTGTAGATGCAACGAATTATGTGTTACATGATTTGGGACAACCTTTACATGCTTTTGATGCTGTAAAAGTTTCAGGTAATAAAATTGAAGTTAAAACTTTAAAGGCTGGAACAAAATTTATCACTTTAGATGGTATTGAACGCGAATTACATGAAGATGATTTAATGATTTGTGATAATAAAAAGCCCATGTGTATTGCTGGAGTTTTTGGAGGTATTGATTCGGGTGTTACAGAAAGCACCACAAGTATTTTCTTAGAAAGCGCTTACTTTAATCCTGTAAGTATCAGAAAATCGGCTAAACGCCATGGTTTAAATACAGACGCTTCTTTTAGATTCGAGCGTGGTATAGATCCAAATATTTGTGAATATGCTTTAAAACGAGCTGCCTTATTAATTCAAGAGATTGCTGGTGGTGAAATAACGAGTGACATTATTGATATTTATCCAAATAAGATTAAGGATTTTGAAGTTCGTTTAAGCTTTGAAAATGCTGAAAAATTAATAGGTGAAGAAATTCCTAAAGAAACTATCAAACGTATCTTAAGCTCTTTAGATATAAAAGTAAATAATGTTACAGAAACTGGTTTAGGATTAACCGTACCAGCGTATAGAAATGATGTTCAGCGCGAGGCAGATGTTATTGAGGAGATACTTAGAGTTTACGGATATAACAATATAAAAACGTCAGAAAAACTTAACGCATCCATATCTTCTGCTACTCGTTTTGAAGATTATAAAATTCAAAACATTGTCGGAAATCAATTGGCTTCTCAAGGTTTTTTTGAAATACTTTCTAACTCACTAACAACTCCAAATTATATTGCTCTAAGTGAACAATTAAAGGAAGAGCACAATATCACAATGCTTAATCCTTTAAGTAATGACTTGTCGGTATTGAGGCAATCGTTATTATTTTCTGGTTTAGAATCTGTATCGTTTAATATCAACAGAAAACGTGCTGATTTAAAATTATTTGAATTTGGCAAAACGTATCATAGTTTTGATGACAAACGGGAAGAATTTAAGCATTTATCCATTTTTTTAACGGGAAATGAAGCTTCTGAAAATTGGCATAGAACAAATAAGAAAACAGATTTTTTCCTAATGAAAGGAATTATTGTTTCTATACTTGAACGTTTAGGCATTACAAGATATAATGAATCTCCAATTAAAAGTGATTTGTTCGCTGAAGGCTTAAGTTTTGAATTAGGAAAAAACAAACTAGTAGATTTTGGTTTAGTAAAGAAACCAATATTAAAACATTTTGATATTACCCAAGAAATTGTTTATGCAGATTTTAAGTGGGATACTATTTTAGAGGTCATTAAGCATAATAACATTAAGTTTAAAACAATCCCAAAATATCCTGAAGTTCGTCGTGATTTTGCTTTGCTTATAGATGATAATGTAACATTTGAATCTATCTATAAAATAGCGAAACAAAGCGAAAAATCACTATTGAGAAACGTCAATTTATTTGATGTTTACCAGGGTAAAAACTTACCAAAAGGCAAAAAAAGTTATGCGGTTAGTTTTACACTACAAGACGAAAACAAAACCCTTACCGACAAACAAATTGATAAGATTATGAATAAGCTTCAAAATAACTTTGAGAAACAGCTCGGAGCTGAATTGAGGTAAATTATTAATTTTAATAATACAAGCCACCTTTCAAGTTTTATAATTTGAAAGGTTTTTCTGTTTTATGCTTTATTTTGTATTCAAAAATTTTGTATCTTTAGAAGACAACCTTTAAAACTTAAAGCTATGTCAAACTACATTAAAGTATTTACTGGTGATATTATTATTGCACAACGCATAATTTCTGATTTAAAAAAAGAAAACATAATTCCCGTAGTAAAAGATCAAACCGATTCTGGACTTATTCCTATTTTTGGTTCTTCCAATTCAATACTTAAACAAGTTTTCGTCCATAAAGACGAACTTGATAAGGCGGTTTTAGCAGTTGAAAATATTACTTCAGAATTACAATCTTGATTAAGTGGTTACGGCGTACATTTTATCGCGTAATTCCTTAATTTTTTTGTCTTGCATATATTCATCGAACGTAGTGTATCGGTCTATAACACCACATGGAGTTAATTCTACGACTCTATTCGCCACAGTCTGTGCAAATTCATGGTCATGTGTAGTAAATAAAATAGTGCCTTTAAAGTTTTTAAGCGAATTATTAAATGCCGTAATACTCTCTAAATCTAAATGATTTGTTGGCTCATCTAATTGTAACACATTTGCCCTCATCATCATCATTCGAGATAGCATACACCTCACTTTCTCTCCTCCTGATAATACTGATGATTTTTTAAAAGCCTCTTCTCCACTAAAAATCATTTTACCTAAAAACCCTCGAATATTAACTTCTTCACGCTCTTCCTCTGTAGTTGCCCATTGGCGCAACCAATCTATTAACGTTAACTCATTATTAAAAAATTCACTATTGTCTAGTGGTAAATAGGATTGCGTTGTTGTAACACCCCACATAAATTTACCAGAATCAGCTTTTTCTTTATTATTTAATATTTCATAAAAGGCGGTAGTAGCTCTAGAATCTCTTGAAAACACAACCACTTTATCCCCTTTAGCCAGGTTCAAATCAATATTTTTAAATAACGTTTCACCCTCAGTAGAAGCTGATAATCCTTCAATATTTAAAATTTGATCTCCTGCTTCTCTTTCGCGTTCAAAAATAATAGCAGGATAACGACGACTAGTTCGTCTAATATCCCCAATATTCAGTTTTTCAATCATTTTCTTTCTACTGGTTGCTTGTTTACTTTTTGCAACGTTAGCAGAAAAACGACGAATAAATTCTTCTAATTCTTTTTTCTTGTCTTCTGCCTTTTTATTTTGTTGAGCATGCTGTCTTGCCGCTAATTGCGAAGACTCATACCAAAAGGTGTAGTTACCAGAAAAGTGATTTATTTTCCCGAAGTCAATATCTGATATGTGCGTACAAACTGCGTCTAAAAAGTGTCTATCGTGAGACACAACAATAACACAATTATCATAGTTTGCTAAGAAGTTTTCCAACCACGAGATAGTTTCATAATCTAAATCGTTGGTAGGCTCATCCATAATTAACACATCGGGATTTCCAAATAATGCCTGTGCCAATAGCACACGTACTTTTTGTTTACCATCCAAATCGGCCATCAAAGTATAATGAAACTCTTCCTTAATACCCAAATTCGATAACATTGAAGCTGCATTACTATCTGCATTCCATCCATCCATTTCTTCAAACTTAACTTGAAGTTCTCCTATTTTTTCAGCATTCTCATCTGTATAATCAGCATAAAGCGCATCAATTTCAGTTTTTATCTTATGTAATGGTTTGTTTCCCATTAAAATCGTTTCTAAAACCGTATGGGCATCATATAAATTATGATTTTGTTCTAAAACAGACATACGCTTCCCAGACTCTAAAGACACATGGCCTGAAGTTGGATCTTGTTTTCCAGAAATAATTTTTAAAAATGTAGATTTTCCAGACCCATTTGCTCCAATAATACCATAACAATTACCATTATTAAAAGAGGTATTAACTTCATCGAAAAGAACACGTTTACCGAACTGAACAGAAAGATTTGATACTGATAACATAGAGAATATTTAATTTTTGCAAAAGTAAAAAAAATCCATTGGTTATACGAAACATCTATAACTAATAATTTACTTATTAGCAGAAGTAATGATATGGATGCTACATGTGACAAATAAAAATAATAAGTTTTTGCACATGTAATATAATGAGTCTATTTTTAAGTATTTAAAGCTGTTATGGGTGTATTTGTTTAGTAAATATTTAACAACGCATTAACATGACTTTATAAATACAAGCTATATTTTTGTAGGTATAAATGACTCGGAAAGGATTTATGAAGTTATACTTTACTTTGATATGTATTCTTTTAACAATCATCGGTTGTAAAAAAGATAGTAACGAGGTTACCATTGATTATGCTTACCTCGGTGGTGAGATAATTAACCCGAATACCAATTACATTGTTTTGTCTAAAAACGAAGTAATTCTTGATACGGTTAAGTTAGATGGTAGAAACAGATTTCTATACAAAATTGATGAGTTAAATGAAGGTTTGTACACGTTTAGACACGGTGGTGAATTTCAACTTATATTATTAGAACCTAAGGATAGCTTATTATTTAGATTAAACACTTTAGATTTTGATGAATCGCTAGTTTATAGTGGAAACGGAGATAAAAAAAATAATTATTTTATCAATGAGTATTTACAAAGCGAGCAGGAAGAAAAATATATTGTTAAACTTTGTCAGCTTGACGGTATTACATTTCAAAAACGTGTAGATTCTTTAAATGCTTCAAAAGTGACAGCATTAGAAAATTTTAGTAATAAATATGATCCGTCCTCTTTATTCTTAAAAATAGCAAAAGCAAATATTGATTATTCCTTTTTTTCTAGTAAAGAAGTTTATCCATTTGTGCATTACGGAAAAAATAAAGCTGCTATTTTAAAATCATTACCTGAAGATTTTTACAATTACAGAAAAGCTATTGATTATAATGATGGTTTTTTAAGTAATCACCATAATTATAATAAGTTCTTAAGGTATAATTTGAGTAACTTAACGCTTAAAACTCATGATAAACACGACAATAATGCTTGTTTTGATAGAAATTCATTGTGTTATAATTTAGATAGACTAAAGCTTATTGATAGTTTAATTACCAACCCAAAGGTTAAAGATGATTTATTATATCATTTCGCCATGGGTTATCTATCAAAAAATAAAAATGAGGAAAGCAACAATGCACTCTTGAAGTCTTTTTTAGGTAAAAGTGAAAGTGAAAAAGGTAAAGAGTTGATGGTACGTTATACAAATTCAGTTAACAGCTTGAAAGAGGGCGTAAAACTGCCACAAATTAATGTAGTAAGTTATAATGAAGATGTGCTTAAAATTAGTGCTCTTATAGATTCGCCAACGGTTTTAAGTTTCTGGTCTCATACTTATTATAAACATTTTAAGGAAAGTCATTATAAACTAAAAGAACTAAAAGCAAAATACCCAGAAGTAAAGTTTATTGTTATTAATATAGATAATTATGGTTTAGAGAAATCTAAAAGGCTATTGGAAGGCCATGGGTTCAATAAAACGAATGAATTTAAGTTTAAAAACCCGGAAGAGGCTTTAGATATCTTTGCTGTTTATCCTATGACAAAAACCGTACTTGTTGATAAGAATAAAAAAATAACAAACAGTAACACCAATATTTTTTCAACTCATTTCGAAGAGCAACTTCTTGGTTTAATAAATAAGTAAATTACAACTTGTAATGCTTCATCAAAAGTTTTTCATAAACCTTATCTGGAAGAATTCGCTTTAAAACAATAGAGAATTTCTGCATAAACTCCCCAACTTTATAATGCCCTTTTGGATTTGGAGTGTTTATAATTCTGTAAACCGATTTTGCCATTATATCAGGATCACTGCCATTATCAACGTGAGTATTCATTAAATCTAAAGTATCTCCATATGGCTTTTTATATGGTGAATCGTCAAGTAGCGGCGCATGATATCTCCCAGCAGCAATATTGGTTGCAAAATCTCCAGGGGCAATGTTAGTCATTTTTATGTTGAAGTCTTTTATTTCCATTCTAAAAGCTTCTGTTAAAAGCTCTAAAGCACCTTTGCTAGCACTATAAACACCTCTGTATGGTAATCCCATATAACCAGCAATAGATGTAATGTTTATTATTAAGCCAGAGTGTTGTTTACGCATTTGAGGCAATACCGCTTTAATAACATTTATTGGTCCGAAAAAATTAGTATCAAAATTGTTTTTAATTTCAGCGTTTGGGGTTTCTTCAATGGGTCCTGTTATTCCTGCTCCAGCATTATTTATAACAACATCTAATTGACCTTCTTTATCAATAATGGTATTGACTGTTTTAGAAATAGTGGCTTCATCCTTTACATCTAAAGCAAGAATTGGGAACTTACTTTGTTTATACTTTTCAGGGCTTCTACTCGTTCCATAAACTATAAATCCTTTTTCACTTAAAAACTCACCTACAGATTTACCAATACCTGAAGAACCTCCTGTTATTAAAACAACTTTAGACATAATGATTGAAATATTTAATGTTTAAAAATACAATAATAATTATGAGATTCCCATCTTCATGAGAATACAATAAACTAAAAAATCTTGATTCGCTATAGCTTTCAAGATTTAAGTTGATTGTACAAAAAAAGGCAAGCTACCTACATCACACCGCTACGACCATTTACCTTTGCTTCGTTCCCGACCTGGAGGATTCAACAGGAGCTGGTTGTGTAGGACTTGCCGGCTGCAAAGATACAACCTTTTAAAATTTTCACAATGATTTTTTAAACTGATTTTAAATAAATACCTTGCTTTAAATTATAAATTTAAAATGAAAAGATTCAAATATCTCACAATCATATTTTTAGGTG
>NZ_CAJQQI010000097.1 GCF_905480415.1 uncultured Algibacter sp.
GCATTTCCAGCACGTTCGCCCATACCATTTACTGTTAAATGTAAACCGTCTGCGCCTGCTTTTAGAGCTTCCATAACATTGGATACACCTAAATCATAATCGTTATGTGCATGAAAATCAAAATGTAAATTCGGATATTTATCTTTTATTTCTTTTACAAATTCATAGGACTCAGAAGGTGTTATAACACCTAGAGTATCCGGCAGCATGATGCGTTTTATAGGTTGCGTCGCTATGAATTCTAAATAGTCCCAAACATAGGCTTTAGAATTTCGCATTCCATTACTCCAATCTTCAAGATAAACATTGGTTTCAATATTGTTTTTTTTCGCGAATTCAATATTTTCTTTTATTTCTTCAAAATGCTGATTTGGAGTCTTTTTAAGTTGATGAGTTAAATGATTTAACGAACCTTTTGTGAGTAGGTTTTGAACCTTTGCACCCGTTTCAACCATCCATCTAATAGAAACACCTTTATCAACAAAAGTTAAAACCTCAATTTTATCAAGATAATTGTTTTCAGATGCCCAATCTGTAATACCTTTTACCGCCTGAAATTCTCCTTCGGATACTCTCGCAGAAGCAATTTCAATACGGTCCACTTTTAATTCTTCAAGTAAAAGTTTGGCAATAGTTAATTTTTCTGAAGCTGAAAACGACACTGTCGAGGTTTGTTCACCATCGCGCAATGTCGTATCCATTATTTCTATTTTCTTAACGCTCATTATCTAGAAAGGGCGAGATTCTGTGAATGTTTCTATCTCACTTTTCATGTTTTGTAAATAATCAATATCATCAAAGCCATTTAACATATTTCCTTTTTTATAATTATTGATGACAAAAGACTCTTGAGTTCCTGATGATAACAAGGTAATGGTTTGAGCTTCTAAATTAATTTCTAATTCTGTATTCGCATCCGCATAAATAGCTTCAAAGATTTCGTTTGCAAATTCTGGACTAATTTGTACTGGTAAAACACCAATATTTAAACAGTTATTCTTAAAAATATCGGCAAAGAAACTAGATACTACACAACGGAAACCATAATCATAAACCGCCCACGCAGCATGCTCTCTAGAAGATCCTGAACCAAAGTTTTTTCCTCCTACTAGTATTTTACCTTTATAAATTGGATTATTTAAAACAAAATCCGCTTTAGGTGTATCATCACCATTATATCTCCAATCACGGAATAAGTTATCTCCAAAACCTTCACGTTTTGTAGCCTTTAAAAAACGTGCTGGAATAATTTGATCTGTATCTACATTCTCAATGGGCATAGGAACCGCAGTACTCGTTAGTGTTGTAAATTTATCGTAAGCCATTTTAATTTGCTTTTGGCCTTTAGCTTTTGGCTATTGGCGTATTTTTATTATTAAGTTTTATTAGCTAATAGCAAACGGCTAAAAGCTATAAGCTGTTTTATAGAAATTCTCTTGGGTCTGTTACTAATCCAGTAACCGCAGCAGCAGCAGCTACTAATGGACTAGCTAATAATGTTCTTGATCCAGGTCCTTGACGGCCTTCAAAGTTTCTATTTGATGTACTCACCGCATATTTACCTGCAGGTACTTTATCATCATTCATTGCTAAACACGCAGAACAACCTGGTTCTCTTAAAACAAAACCAGCGTCTTCAAAAATAGTTAATAAGCCTTCTTCTTTTATTTTTTCTTCAACAATATGCGAACCTGGAACTAACCAAGCCGTAACATTATTTGCTTTTTGTCTTCCTTTAACTATGCTCGCAAATGCTCTAAAATCTTCAATACGTCCGTTAGTACAACTACCAATAAATACGTAATCAATTTTCTTTCCAATCATTTGCTCATTTTCAGCATATCCCATATAAGCTAAAGACTTGTCATAAGTGGCTTTACCTCCTTCAACAGCATCAGCAGATGGAATGTTATTAGAAATCCCCATGCCCATACCTGGATTTGTACCATAGGTAATCATAGGTTCAATATCATCAGCATTGAACGTAAATTCTTTATCAAAAACAGCATCGTCATCAGTCTTTAATGTATTCCAATATGCCATAGCAGTATCCCAATCTGCTCCTTTAGGAGTTTTTGGACGACCTTTAATATATTCAAATGTTTTAGCATCCGGAGCAATCATACCACCACGTGCACCCATCTCAATAGATAAGTTACAAACCGTCATACGACCTTCCATTGTCATGTTTTCAAAAACATCGCCGGCATATTCTACAAAATATCCTGTGGCCCCAGAAGTTGTTAATTGAGCAATAATATATAGTCCAACATCTTTAGGCGTAACTGCTTTGTTTAAAACACCATTAACGCTAATACGCATTTTCTTAGGCTTAGGCTGCATGATACATTGTGTAGTTAACACCATTTCAACTTCAGATGTTCCAATACCAAAAGCAATAGCACCAAAAGCACCATGAGTAGATGTATGCGAATCTCCACAAACAATTGTTGCTCCCGGAAGTGTAATTCCATTTTCTGGTCCAACAACGTGAACAATACCATTATTTTGGTGACCTAATCCCCAGTGACTAATACCGTATTTGTTTGCATTATCTTCTAATGTTTTTAATTGATTAGCAGATAATGGATCTTGAACTGGTAAATGTTGATTAATTGTTGGTGTGTTGTGATCGGCTACCGCAAATGTACGTTCTGGATATAATACACTTAAACCTCTACTTTCTAATCCTACAAAAGCTACAGGACTTGTAACTTCATGAATTAAGTGACGGTCTATGTACAATACGTCTGGTCCATCTTCAATGCTTCGCACAACATGCGAATCCCATACTTTGTCAAACAATGATTTACTCATAAATATCTTTAATTATTGTGTTTAAAAACTCTAAGCAGATTAGAAAAACAAATTTATATTTTATTACAGTTATTTGAAACTTTCAGGTAGTTTGTTATTGAATTTTTATAAAATAACCAATGAATACATTATTATTTGCATTTTATGCAATAGAATAACAAAATTGATTATAATTTTTAAACGCTTTTTTATTGTTTTAAAAAAGACTTGTTTGGTCAACATAAACAGGAATAGTAATCGCGGATACTTATTTTTCTTTAAAATTATTAGAAAAGAATAGGGCTCTATATATTCATTTTTTAAAGATGAATGCTATTACTGTTAATAACCTCGTTAACAATTATGATGTTCACCTGCAAAATCAAGAATTAATAATCGATACTTTTATTGAAATTCTACTAAAATGACCTCTAGACAATCCAAGCTTAAAAGTATTCGACCAGAAATTTCAGGCGCTACCATTAATGACAATATGAGTACTGATGAGCGTTTTCAAAACCTTGTACTGCGGCCTATTATAAAATTTCAAAATGATTTACTAATTGGAGTTTTTAGAAATTACGTTGAAAAGCATAAATCTGTTTTTTATGATTTATCATTGGAAAAACGAATGGCTTACATAGAGAATGCCATACAAAAAGACATGAAGCTTCGTAATTCTATGAAAGGCATGATTATCGGGCATTTTACTGTTGAAGAATATGCTGTTTATATTGAAAACTCTTCAGCTTTAAATAAGCGTATGATGAATATTGTTAAGGAACGCTTATTAAGTCATATTCAACTTTTTGAAAAGCCAGAGTTGCTGGCTGCCGTTTAATTAATCTATTAAAGAAGCACCATTCAAATCTGTAGTTAATACATCGCTCAAGTAATCAAAAAAAGGGCGAATGGCTTTAAATGAAGCATTAACTTCATCTAGGAAATTCGCATCTAAAACGGCTTTGTCTGTAAATTTTTTAGTGAAAATATATTGTTTCTTTTTTATTAAATCAATAGCTTTATGTTCTTTATCAAACCCACGAGGAGCCGTTTTAACTTCATCACCAACAAATGAATTTCCCCAAACTGTATTGAATTTTTTATTAGCTAAAATATCTCGAATTTCAGAATCATCCATTTCGAATTCTTTACGAATTCTCAAAAGGTCTTCCTTCGCTGGTTCCCAAAAACCAGTGGCAATAAAACTTTCATTATTAGGTTGAAGGTGTAAATAGTAACCACCTCTTAATCTCGGTTTTAATCTATGAAACGAGCCACCAAAATGGGTTTTGTATGGCAATTTATTTTTTGAAAAACGTACATCGCGATAGATTCTAAAAACCTTGAGTTTATCAATCTCATCATGCATATTCAAGTTCTCAAAAATAGTATTATAAACTGCTTTTACATCCTTTTCGATAGCCTTAAACTCAGGCTTATTCTCATTAAACCAATCTCGATTATTATTTTTTTCTAGTTTTTTGAAAAATGTAAAAACAGATTTTGGTATGGATGTGCTCATGATTTTTATTTTTTATAAATTTACAAAAGCCTAAGTATTATTCAAATTCTATTTTGTTAAGAATTAAACCCGAGGCAGGAGCTATATAATCCATTTTAACAATGCTATTTGGTAATAAGCTAAATCTAATATCTTCTAATGACAATTTGCCTTTTCCTAAATCGAGTAGTGTTCCCATCATGAGCCTAATCTGATTTCGCATAAAACCTTTACCTCTAACTCTCAATATATAGGATTTCTTTGGGAAGTAATTAGCTGTATATATTGTATTCTCAACCAATTCGCAGGTTAAAATTTCTCTAGTATAAATACCTTTATCGGTTGGTTTGTAGCAATAAGATTTTAGATAATTTTCACCTTCAAAAAGTTTTGCGCCTTGTTTCATGAGTTCGATATCTAAAACATCAAGAATTGTCGTCATTATAGGTGCACAAAACGGATGACACTTTTCGCCATAAGTAAACAGATATAAATATTCCTTAATTTTTGAATGCTGAATAATATTAAACTTGTCATCAACTTCTTTAATATCTAAAGCACGGATATCTTGTGGCAAATTGAGATTGAATAATTCTAAAAAAGCGATTTCATCTTCAATAGGCTCGTGTAAAAACAATTCAAAAGCTGCACTTTCTGCCGAAACCATAGCATCTGTTCTTCCTGAACTTAAACTTTTAAAGTACCTACCTTCTAATATAAAATTTAATGTTCGGTCTACCATCAAATGCAAGGTTTTTACATTGGGTTGTTTTTGCCAACCATGAAAACGATAGCCTAAATATTGAATGTTAATGACGTAGAAATACTTTTTCATTTCAAAATAAAAATTGATTGGAAAAATAGACTATTTATTAATTGTGACAAAAAATTTATAACTTGTATTACTATTTACTAACTAAAACTAAAAAATTATGACAACCACATCAACAAACAAACCACCAATTTGGTTCTGGATTTTAAGTATAATTGCTCTAGTCTGGAATGGCATGGGTGTTAATTTTTACTTACAACAAGCTTTTAAAACCGAGAGTTATCAAACCATGTATTCTGAGGAGCAACTTGAAATTGCTGCTAACGTGCCTGCCTGGGTAACCGCTGCTTTTGCTATAGCTGTTTTTGCAGGCGCTTTGGGTGCCATTGGACTGTTACTTAGAAAATCTTGGGCAGTAAAATTATGGTTCTTATCTTTAATTGCAGTAATCATACAAATGGGATATACCTTAATTAACGGTTATGAATCTAGCATCGTAATGACTGTAATGATAATCCTTTTTGCTCTTTTCTTTGTATGGTTCTCAAGAATGTCTCGAAATAAAGATTGGCTTTCTTAATAAATCGCATTAACCAATTAAAAAGGGCATTCTAATTTTATAGTGCCCTTTTTAATTTATTTATGCCTTCCCTTTAATTCGTTCTCTATATCCTTTAAAGTAAATCCTTTGGCTTGTAATAGCATTAAATAGTGAAACATTAAATCCGCGGATTCATATAGAAATAATTCATCATTATTATCCATAGCTTCAATAACAGTTTCAACAGCCTCCTCGCCTACTTTTTGAGCAATCTTATTAATACCTTTTGAAAATAAACTTGCTACATACGATCTATTGGTGTCTTTGTTGGCAACACGTTCAGCAATCACATTTTCTAAGGTTGAAAAGAAACCATAATTGGATGAGTTTTCTTCTTTCCAGCAGGTATCTGTTCCTTTATGGCATGTTGGTCCTACTGGGTTTACTTGTACTAAAAGCGAGTCATTATCACAATCATTTTTAATATCTACAAGATTTAAAAAATTCCCGCTTTCTTCTCCTTTCGTCCAAAGGCGTTGTTTACTTCTACTAAAAAAAGTAACTTGTTTTGTTTCGAGGGTTTTTTGATAAGCCTCCTCATTCATATAGCCTAACATCAACACATTTTTTGTTGAAGCGTCTTGAATTATCGCCGGAACTAGTCCGTTTGAATCGTATTTAATAGTCATATTTATATCTTTATGTGATACTGAAACAAGTTCAGCATGACGACTAAAGTCGTACTTCTATATTATTCTTTTTTAATTCTTTTTTCAATTCTGGAATTGGAATTTCGCCAAAATGAAAAACACTTGCTGCTAAAGCGGCATCAGATTTTCCTTCTTTAAAAGTATCAATAAAATGCTGAACATTTCCCGCTCCTCCAGATGCAATAATCGGAATATTTAATAGTTCTGATAATTTTGCAAGCGCTTTATTAGAATAACCGTTTTTAGTACCATCGTGATTCATTGATGTAAATAGAATTTCACCAGCACCGCGCTCTTCAGCTTCTTTTGCCCATTCAAATAAATCGATTTCTGTCGGAATACTTCCACCAGCTAAATGCACTTTCCATTCACCATCAACTTCTTTAGCATCAATAGCTACAACTACACATTGGCTTCCAAATTTATTCGATAATTCGTTTATCAATTCAGGTCTCTTAACTGCTGAAGAATTAATAGACACTTTGTCTGCTCCACATTGTAGCAATGCATCTACATCTTCAATAGATGAAATACCGCCACCAACAGTGAACGGAATATTAACTTGTTCAGCGACGTGCAATACCATATCTAAAGTAGTTGCTCTCCCTTCAAGCGTTGCAGAAATATCTAAAAAAACAAGTTCGTCCGCACCATAATCAGCATATTGCTTCGCGAGTTCAACAGGATCTCCAGCATCTCTTAAATCAACAAAATTTACGCCTTTAACCGTTCGTCCGTTTTTAATATCTAAACAGGGTATGATTCTTTTAGTTAACATTATACAAATTTTTCTAGATCTCGAAGACTAATTCTGTTTTCATAAATCGCCTTTCCAATAATGACACCTTCGCAACCTAACTCGATTAATTTTGGTAATTCATCAATATGAGAAATGCCTCCTGAGGCAATCAATTTTATAGATTGTCCGCTACTACTATTACTACACTCGGCAATGATTTCTTTATACAAATCAAATGAAGGGCCTTCTAGCATGCCATCTTTAGAAATGTCAGTACAAATCACATATTGAATACTTTTCTTTTGATACCCTTTTATAAACGGAATAACATCTTCTTTAGTTTGTTCCATCCAACCACTTATAGAAACCTTCCCAGCATCACTATCTGCTCCTAAAATGATTTTGTTTCCGCCATATTTATTAATCCAACCTTCAAAAGTTTCAGGGTCTTTAACAGCAATACTTCCTCCTGTAATTTGTCTGGCACCAGAATTAAAGGCAATAAGTAAATCTTCATTAGTTTTTAAACCACCGCCAAAATCAATTTTCAACTTCGTTTTTGAGGCAATCTGCTCTAATACTTTATAATTTACAATATGATTAGCTTTAGCACCATCTAAATCTACTAAATGCAAATATTCAATACCAGAAGCTTCAAACATCTTTGCAACTTCTAAAGGGTTTTCGTTATAAATTTTTTTAGTTTCATAATCCCCTTTTGTTAAGCGAACGCATTTTCCGTCGATGATATCTATAGCTGGTATTATTCTCATATTTTGGGTGTTTAATCTTAATTTTTAAATTAGCTGAAAGCTACTTATAAATTCAAAAAATTCTTTAATATTTTTGCTCCCGCTGTACTACTTTTTTCAGGATGAAATTGAACTCCATAGAAGTTTTCATGCTGTAATGCTGAAGCATAATTAATACCGTAATCTGTTTTAGCAATAGTCTCATTACAGTGTTCTGCATAATAACTATGTATTAAATACATGTATTCACTTTCTTTAATACCTTTAAACAAGTCAGATTTTAAATCTTTAATCACGTTCCATCCCATTTGAGGCACTTTTACATCATTAGTAAATCGTTTTACGTCTGTTTGAAAAATACCAAGACCCTTAGTGTTTCCTTCTTCGGTGGATTTACAAAGTAATTGCATACCCAAACAAATCCCTAAAACAGGTTGTTTTAAAGTTGGAATCAACTTATCCAATCCACTTTCTCGAAGCATTTTCATGGCACTATTTGCTTCACCAACACCTGGAAATATAATTTTATCAGCAGCCATAATCTCTTCTGGATTATTTGATAGAATAGCATCTACTCCTAAACGCTTAAAAGCAAATTGTATGCTTTTAATATTTCCTGCGCCATAATTAATAATTACTAATTTCATTAAAGCATTCCTTTTGTTGATGGCAAAATCATTTTTTCAATATCGCGTTTTACAGCCATTTTAATAGCCTTTGCAAAAGCTTTAAAAATGGCCTCAATTTTGTGATGTTCATTAGTACCTTCAGCTTTTATATTTAAATTGCATTTAGCCCCATCAGTAAACGATTTAAAGAAATGATAAAACATTTCAGTTGGCATTTTACCAATCATTTCACGTTTAAAATCAGCTTCCCAAACAAGCCAGTTTCTTCCACCAAAGTCAATAGCAGCTTGCGCATAACAATCGTCCATTGGTAAACAAAAGCCATAACGTTCTATTCCTAATTTGTTACCTAAAGCTTTATTAAATAATTCACCTAAAGCAATGGCTGTATCTTCAATCGTATGATGTTCGTCAACTTCTAAATCACCATCTACTTTAATATTTAAATCTAATTGTCCATGACGCGCAATTTGGTCTAACATGTGGTCAAAAAACGCAAGTCCAGTATCTATATTACTTTTACCCGTACCATCAAGATTCAATTGAATAGCAATTTTAGTTTCATTAGTATTTCTTATCAAACCTCGAGAACGTTCATCGGCTTTTAGGAACGCATAAATTCTAGCCCAATCATTACTCTCTAAAGCAATAAAATCATTGAGCGCTTCATGCTTAACTGTTATTTCGTCTGTTCCTAAATTAGTTTCATCATTAATAAATATGCCTTTTGCTCCAAGATTCTTTGCTAATTCAATATCCGTTAATCGATCTCCTATTACAAATGAATTTTCTAAATCATAGTCATCAGAAAAGTACTTTGTCAGTAAACCAGTATTTGGTTTTCTTGTTGGGGCATTGTCTTTAGCAAATGTTCTATCAATAAATTGTTCTTCAAAAACTACACCTTCATCTTCGAACGTTTTAAGAATGAAGTTATGAACAGGCCAAAATGTATTTTCAGGATAAATTTCGGTGCCTAATCCGTCTTGATTGGTTATCATCACTATTTCGTAATCCAATTCATTAGCAATTCTACTTAAGTATTGAAACACTTTCGGGTAAAACTCTAATTTTTCGAATGAATCTATTTGTTCATCAGCTGGCTCTCTAATAATGGTGCCATCTCTATCGATAAAAAGTACTTTCTTCATGATATAGATTTTAATGTATCTATTAATGTTCTATTCTCTTTTGGAGTGCCAATCGTAAACCTTAAACAATTTTCACATCCAGGTTGTGTGGTACGATTTCTTATTACAATGCCCTTATCTATCAATTGATCATAACGTTTATTTGCGTCATCAACTTCAACCAGCACAAAGTTAGCGTCAGATGGGTATATTTTTGAAATATAATCTATTGACTCTAATTTTGTAATTAGCAAATCACGCTCTTTTAATATATTAGTTACCTGATTTTGTGTTAACCCTTGTTGTTCTAATTGTGAAATTGCTTTTTGTTGTGTTAGGATATTCACATTATATGGCGGCTTAATACGGTTTAAAACTGAAATAATTTCTTCTGAAGCATAACAAATCCCCAAACGAATTCCCGCCATACCATAAGCTTTTGAGAGTGTTTGAGTAATGATTAAATTAGAAAACTCATTTAATCTACTGGTCCAACTTTCTTTATTTGAAAAATCGATATAAGCTTCGTCTATAACTACAATACCTTTAAATTCGTCAATTAATCTTTCAATGGATTTTACTTCAAAACTATTTCCTGTTGGATTGTTTGGCGAACATAAAAAAAGTAGCTTAGAATTACTATTCGCTACATCCAGAATATCTTCAACTTTTGGTTGAAAATCAGCATCTAACTGGACACTTTTAATTTCAATAGCATTGATATTTGCCAATACACTATACATGCCGTAAGTAGGTGGTAATGTAATGATGTTGTCTTGATTAGGTTCGCAAAATGTTCTATAAATCAAATCTAAAACTTCATCACTGCCATTTCCTAAAAGTATATTCTGTTGTGTAACACCCTTAATCGTTGAAAGCAAATATTTTAAAGTTCTTTGTTGCGGGTCTGGATAACGATTAACGCCATTTTCAAACGGATTTTCATTCGCATCTAAAAACACCATGTCATCACTATTACCCTGAAATTCATCTCTTGCCGAAGAATACGGTTTTAGCGCTTTTATTGTTGGTCTAATTAAATCTTGAATGTTCATTATTTCAAATCCTTTAACCTGATTGTTACGGCGTTTTTATGTGCTTGTAAACCTTCTGCTTCTGCCATTAGCTCAATCGCTTCTCCAATATTCAAAAGACCTTCTTTTGATATCTTTTGAAACGTCATGCTTTTCAAAAAACTATCTAAGTTTACGCCAGAATAGGCTTTAGAAAACCCATTTGTTGGTAATGTATGATTGGTTCCAGAAGCATAATCGCCTGCACTTTCAGGAGTATAATCACCTATAAAAACAGATCCTGCATTCTTTATTCCATCAATGTATAAATCTTCATTTTCACAACAAATAATGAAATGTTCTGGTCCGTATTCATTTATTAGTTCTAAGGCTTTATCGTCATTTTCTACAAAAATTAGTTTCGAGTTCGCTATTGCTTTTTCTGCAATCGCTTTACGCGGTAGAACTTCCAATTGTATTGCTACTTCCTCTGAAACTTCATCAATCAAACGTTTTGAAGTGGACACCAAAATAACTTGACTATCAGCACCGTGTTCTGCTTGACTCAATAAATCAGATGCAATATACGATGCATTAGCAGTTTTGTCTGCAACTACTAATAATTCACTAGGACCAGCTGGCATATCAATAGCAACACCATATTTTGTAGCTAGTTGTTTTGCAACGGTTACAAACTGATTTCCTGGCCCGAAAATTTTATAAACCTGTGGAATCGTTTCAGTGCCAAAAGTTAATCCAGCTATAGCTTGAATGCCGCCAACTTTAAAAATCTTGGCAACACCACAAAGTTTCGCAGTATATAATATTTCTGGAGCCAATTGCCCTTTATTATTTGGCGGTGAGCATAAAACAATTTCCTTACAGCCAGCAATTTGTGCTGGAACAACAAGCATCAACACTGTTGAGAATAATGGAGCTGTTCCTCCAGGGATGTATACTCCAACCTTTTCTATTGGTCTTTTTTCTTGCCAACATTGCACACCAGTGGTTGTTTCCACTTCTATCTTTGATGTCTTTTGAGCTGAA
>NZ_CAJQQI010000098.1 GCF_905480415.1 uncultured Algibacter sp.
CTAGTTATATTGTTACATTTGTAACACATATTATGCTCAAATCATTTTTACAATGGTAAACACGGAATATTTCATAAAAAGGCTGCAAAAAATCATGGATTTCTACGGTGAATCGGCCTCCTCTTTTGCTGAAAAAATTGGGGTACAACGCTCTAGTATTTCTCACATCTTATCGGGGAGAAATAAACCGAGTTTAGACTTTATTTTGAAAATTCTTTCTGCCTACCCCGAAGTTGATTTGTATTGGCTATTTAATGGTAAAGGTGAGTTTCCTTCAATAGTTAAAATTGAAGACACAAAACAAGACACCATTGCTCCTGGTTTAAACTATGGTAAATTGTTATCTGAAACTGATAAAAACAAAACCATTGAACGTATTGTTATTTTTTATTCTGACGGAAGTTTTAAAAACTACGAGAATTGATTACGGACTTTAGTAATTTTGCATTTTAAAACAAATTCTATGCGATATTTACTTTTCCTAAGCTTTTTGAGTCTATGTAGTTGTTACGAAACAACTAGAAATTGTAAGGATTACAAAACAGGAACGTTCCGTTTTGATTATGTAGTTGATGGAGCCCCTAAAACTGGCACGTTTGAAAGAACGGAACGGTATAGTATAAATTTCTACGATGGAAAAATAGATAGCTCTGAAGTAAAATGGATAAATGGCTGCGAATTTGTTCTATACAAAATCAACCCAAGGTCTATTTCTGAGAAAGACCCTATCCACATGAAAATACTAACAACCACCGATAGTTCTTATACGTTTGAGTATGCTAAAGCTTCATTTAACGAAGGAGAACCTAAACGAAAAGAAAAAGGAGTTGCTTTTAAAGTAGATTAATACAAAGGATATAAAAAAGACTCAACAAGCCTGAATTTTAAGTTTTTATCTTCCGTAATCTCATAAGTTAATAAGAGTTCTCCCCAAAATTCACCATCAGAAAAATCGGCAATGATCCATTTGTGGTTCAACATCTTCACAGTATTAATCAATAACTTTCTACCTTCGCTAGATGCATAAGGGATTATAGGATGCTCACCTTTAACTTCATTTAACTTATAAAGCTCATCCTTTATAAAAGGAATCAATTCATCTATTTTATAACCATCATTCTCAAAATAACTAATTGCATCTTCATTTCTTTCTAAATTAAAATGAGATACTTCTAAAAAATCATTCTGCAGCACAGTAATAGAATCTTTATATTTTTCTGATAGCGTTTTGTAGTTTCCAAGTTTGTTATTCATATCCTCAAATACACGTTTTGCATTTACGTATTGAAACAATACGATGAGTATTGAAAACACAAACAGGTACATAAATATTTTTTGCTTCATCTTTCTATTTTATAAATTAATTTCTAAACCATCATAAGCCAAAAATACATTTTTAGGCAGTTTTTTTTGAATAGCTTCATGGAATCCAAGCAAATGACTAATATGCGTTAAATAAGCAGTTTCGGGGTTAACTTCAGCAATAAATTGTATAGCTTCCTCTAAATTAAAATGAGAAAGATGCGGCTCAATACGCAGTGCATTGACAACTAATACTTTTACGTTCTTGATTTTCTCTACCTCTTCCGCTTTAACTGTTTTCATATCCGTTAAATATGCGAAATCCCCAAATTTAAATCCAAAAACTTGTAATTTATCATGTTTTCCATTAACAGGAATAACTTCCAAATTCTTTAATAAAAAGGGTTCGTTTTTAATTCTATTTTGAATAACGGTAGGAGCTCCTGGGTATTTGTTTTTAGTTTTAAACACATAGTCGAATCGTTTTTTTAACGCTTTTAAAACACGCTTATGGGCATAAATAGGAATATCACCTTGTCTAAAATAAAATGGTCTAATGTCGTCAAAACCTAAAACATGATCAGAATGTTCGTGAGTAAAAACAATACCATCAATTCTATCGCTACCTGCACGTAACATCTGTTGTCTAAAATCTGGTCCGCAATCAATAACGTATGAATAGTTATCCCATTCAATAAGCACCGAAACACGCAATCTCTTATCCTTAAAATCGGAACTTAGACAAACAGGATGGGTACTCCCTATAATAGGTATGCCTTGAGAAGTTCCTGTGCCTAAAAAAGTTACTGTCATTTAAATACCTATCATAAAAGTCTAAATGTAGCACATATTATGGAAAGCCTATATCTCGATGCCACTTTTTTAAAATAATCTTTTAAACCAGAACTAAAATTAATTAATTATTTCATTTAAAACATGACAATTATCACCAATATCACTCTTGAAATAAAGTAATTTTATTACATTAAGAGTTAAAATATTTTCAAATGATAATAGGCGTTTTAAAAGAAACACAAAAAGGTGATAATAGAGTATCTATTACGCCGAAAATTGCTCAACAACTTATTGAAAAGGGATTCGAAATTAGAGTTGAAGAAAATGCAGGTGTAAATTCTTCATACAAAAATTCTGATTACAGTAAATCTGGCGCAGGTATTAGCTCTAAGGAAGATTTATTTAAGAATGCTGATGTTTTAATAAAGATTAATCCCTTTGACAATAAAGAATTAAAAAGTTTAAAAAAGGGACAAATTATTATTGCTCAATTATTTCATAAGTCACATCCTAAGGACATGAAAATTATTTCAAAACAAGGTGCCACGGCTTTTTCAATGGATGCTATACCTAGAATCTCGAGAGCTCAAGACATGGATGTGTTAAGTTCTCAAAATAATTTAGCGGGCTACAAAGCCGTTATTAAAGGCGCATATGAAATGACAAAAATTTTCCCCTTAATGATGACTGCAGCAGGAACCATTTCTCCTGCAAGGGTATTAGTGTATGGGGTTGGGGTTGCTGGCTTGCAAGCTATAGCAACCGCAAAACGCTTAGGAGCTATTGTTGAAGCAACGGATATTAGAAGTGAAACTAAAGAGCAAGCCGAATCGTTAGGTGCCAAGTTTATTTTAGTCGATAATAAAGGAGAAGAATCTGAAGGTGGCTACGCAAAAGAAGCATCTACTGATTATGCGCAACGTCAAAAAGAAGCGGTTGACAAATCACTATTTAAAGCAGATTTAGTGATTACTACGGCTATGATTCCAGGGCGTCAATCTCCCGTTCTGATTACTGAAGATCAAGTAGAAAACATGCGAAATGGAGCGGTAATCATAGATTTAGCAGCAGCTCAGGGCGGTAATTGTGAACTAAGTAAAATGAATAAAACGGTCATTAAACATGGTGTAAAAATTATAGGCACTACTATTGCTCCAGAAAGTGTCTCTACCAATGCGAGTGATTTATACGCCAAAAACACGTTTAATTATATCGTTCATTTAACAGAGGGCCATACATTTAAATGGGATCTAGAAGAGGCCATTACGAATGATACACTTATTGTATTAAAAGGTGAGATAAGACAAAACGGAAAATCATAATAAAATGACAGAATTAATAGAATTTATTAGTAGTAACATCCAAATGATATATATCGTCATACTGATGATATTTGTTGGAGTTGAAATTATAGGGCACGTACCAGCGGTGCTTCATACCCCTTTAATGTCAGGCGCTAATGCTATACACGGCGTTGTGATTATTGGAGCCATTTTAGTTTTACTTGGGGTTAACCCTGAAAATTATTTAGGACAGGCCCTTGGGTTTGTGGCTGTTTTACTTGGTACGCTAAACGTAGTTGGTGGTTTTGTAGTGACAGACCGCATGTTGGAAATGTTTAAAAAGAAAAAATAATGAAAGAATATCTATTTAGTCTCGAGTTTATTTATTTGGTAGCATCTATGACTTACATTCTTGGCTTAAAGATGCTTGGTAAACCAGAAACAGCAAGAAAAGGAAACTTAATTGCGGCAGCTGGTATGACCATAGCTATTATTGGTACTATTTTCTTGCATAAAGAGGTCGTGCCAAATTATATTTATGGATTAATAGGAACGGCTATATTAATTGGAACCGTAATTGGTTGGATGATCGCCAAAAAAGTCGCTATGACCAAAATGCCGGAGCTGGTCTCTTTATTTAATGGTATGGGTGGTGCAAGTGCTGCTTTAATAGGTCTGATTGAATTTGAACATTATACTGGAGACACCCTCTCTACAACAACCATTGTCGCAGGAATCATTATTGGTAGCATCTCCTTTTCAGGAAGTATGATTGCCTGGGCCAAATTAAACGGAACGTTAAATAAACCCTTACGATTACCAAAATATAACGTATTAAATAATCTAATTATAATAGGTGTCGTTCTCTTTGCATCTTATATCGCTTGGTCTGGAAGTGAAAGTCAATTATTTATCTATATTCTGTTTTTCGCAGCATTAGGCTATGGTATTCTCTTTGTTTTACCAATTGGGGGCGCAGACATGCCAGTGGTTATTTCTTTATTGAACTCATTTACGGGATTAGCAGCAGCCCTTGGGGGTTTTTTATACGGAAATATGGTTATGCTAACAGGAGGTATCCTAGTTGGATCTGCCGGTACTATTCTAACCTTTGCCATGTGCGATGCCATGAATAGATCTCTTGTGAATGTTATTTTTGGAAGTTTTGGTGGAGGTGGCGATTCTCTAGTTGAAGAAAGTGGATCTGATACTATGAAAGGATCTATTAAAAAAACAACCATTAGTGATACCGCTATTTTAATGAATTATTCTCAACGCATTATAATTGTCCCAGGTTATGGCTTGGCTGTCGCTCAAGCGCAACATGCGATACATGAATTAGAGCAATTACTAGCAAGCAGAGGTATCGAAGTTAAATATGCCATTCATCCCGTAGCAGGGAGAATGCCTGGACATATGAACGTCTTATTAGCAGAAACAAATGTCGATTATGACAAGCTTGCCGAAATGGAAGATGTGAATCCGGAATTTCAAAATACAGATGTTGTTTTTGTTGTTGGAGCCAATGATGTTGTTAACCCTGCCGCACACAACAACCCATCAAGTCCAATTTATGGCATGCCAATTTTAGATGTTGAAAATGCAAAAAGTATCATTATTAATAAACGTACTATGAATCCGGGATATGCCGGTATTGAAAACGAACTATTTTATAACCAAAAAGCATCTATGTTATTTGGAGATGCAAAAAGTGTTATACAAGCGTTAATTTCTGAATTAAAAGGCATGTAAAAACCAAAACATACTGTAGTAATAAAGCTATTTCAAAAAATGAAATGGCTTTATTTATTTATATCATATCACTATAATTTTTTCTATTTTTGTCATAATACTAAAATTATGGCTTTAACATTAAAAGGAGATAAAGAAATCAGTAAGATTCTGACCATTAAACAGAAATCTTTGCAGATTAATTTAAACGAACATATTTACGGAACTTTTGCGGAAATAGGTGCTGGTCAAGAAACCGTTCGTAATTTTTTTAGAGCTGGAGGTAGTTCTGGTACGATTGCAAAAGCAATGTCTGCTTATGATAAGGATTTTAGTGATGCCATCTATGGTATTGAAGAAGATAATCGTTACGTAACAGAGCCGCGTTTACGTAGAATGTTGAACCATGAAGTAGAACTTATTGAAGACCGGATTTTAAGAGAAAAACATCCTGATAAATTGTTTTTTGCCTTTGCAAATACGGTAGCGACTATCGACTTTTCTAAAAAGTTTAAAGGCCATGGTTGGGTTGGTATTAAATTCCAGTTAGACCCGTTAGAAGATTATAACGAAATAATTATACATTTAAGATTCAAGCAAACAAATGCACAGTTGCAGCAAGAAACTTTAGGAATACTTGGTGTTAA
>NZ_CAJQQI010000099.1 GCF_905480415.1 uncultured Algibacter sp.
AAAAATTCTAAAATAGCTAGCCGCAAAATACCAAGGCAAATGTTCCTATGATTTCGGATATGTATGGTTTCATTGTAGTTTGTTTTTTGCGTTAGGGATAGCATCGGCATCCTTTTGCTATTTAGCAAAAGATATAGCGGAAAGCCCGACCCTTTCGGGTAACGCCGAAATTTTATGTGAAGTAAATATACATGGTCTTATTTTAAGGTTTTGTTAACATTAAAAGGAATTGTGATGCGTAAATTTATACCAATATAAACGCATTTTTAAAACTAAATTACAATGAAAAAACTAGTATTGATTTTATTAGCATTTACAACTGCTTACTCAGTGAATGCTCAAATTGAAACACCACAACCAAGTCCGTCATCTAAATTAGAACAACGGGTTGGGTTAACAGATATTACGATCGAATATTCAAGACCTGGAGTTAAAGGGAGAAAAATATTTGGTGGCTTAGAGGCGTTTGATAAGATATGGCGAACAGGTGCAAATGCTAGAACATCAATTACGTTTAGTACTGATGCTACTGTAGATGGACAAACTTTAGAAGCTGGTACTTATGCTCTATTTACAAAACCAGGGGTTGAAACTTGGGAGGTCTATTTTTACACAGATTACAAAGGCGGCGGCGTACCGCAGGATTGGGATGATAGTAAAGTAGTTGCTAAAACTACGATTACACCTATGGAGCTTCCATTTAGTGTTGAGACCTTAACTTTTGATATTCATAATATTAAAAAGAGTAGCGCGACGCTTAACTTAATTTGGGACAAAACAGTCATAGAGGTTCCTTTTGAAGTGCCCACTGATAAAGTGGTTACAGCTGGTATTGATAAAATAATGAGTGGTCCTGGTGCTAGAGATTATTATGCTGCGGCTGTTTATTATTTGGAAGCTGGAAAAGATATTACTAAAGCTAAAGAATGGATGGATACTGCGATGTCTAAGATAGAAAAACCTGGGTTCTGGCAATTAAGACAGCAGTCTTTAATTTATGCTAAAGCTGGAGATAAAAAGGCGGCTATTGAAATCGCTAAAGAATCTTTAGCTGGTGCTGAAAAAGCTGGAAATTCTGCTTACATTAATATGAATAAAGCGTCTCTTAAAGAATGGGGAGCGATGTAATTTGGACGTCTTAGAACATAAGATTTTAAGATATTATATATATGAAAAGCGTAATCATTTTGGTTGCGCTTTTTTGATTTTGGGCGTTACCACGAGGGTCATGCTTTACGTTTATAGTTTTGGCTCGATGCTCGCCTCGCCAAAAGCTAGCCACTACAATCGTTAACGCAAGTATCCGCAAAAGTTAGTTCTTTTCTATTAGTCGTTGGCCTCCAGAAAGAAAATATCTTCAACAGGTTTTTTAAAAAGTTTTGCTATTTTAAGAGAAAGAACCGTTGACGGTACATACTTATTCTTTTCCATAGCGTTTATGGTTTGCCTACTTACACCTACTTTTTGTGCTAAATCGGCTTGGGTCATGTCGTGGATAGCACGTTGTACTTTTATACTATTCTTCATGACTCTTAGATTTTAGTTTTAAAAAATTAAAACGAATAATAAAGAATAATAGAGGTGTAAACATATTGTAAATTAACACATGGAAGAATGAAAGATCGTATATAAATATGATCGTTAATGTTAGAATAAAGTAGTTGAAAATGATGGCCCAAACCAAAGAATCTTTTCTAAGCTTATAGATAAACTCGTCTTCAATTTTTTCTTTTGAAAACCCAACAATGAGTCCACCAACTATAATGGCTATTGAAGCTAATTCGCTAGATATGCCCGTTTCGATAATTTCAAATAATCGTAAATCATTCCCATGCAAAAGTCCTTCATTAAAAATTGAGAGTACTTTTATTTGAATAGGTTCGTAGTCATAGCCTGAATAAGCGAAGACTAACCCGTAGATGATTCCGATAATAAACAAAATCCATCCTAAGATTTTGTACTTGTGAGGTAATAAATAATTTGTTTTCATCTGTTTAATTTATAACATTGATGAATCAAAGGTAAAACAAACTTTACATTTAGTCAAATAAAATAGACATAAAGTAATAATAACTAGTCTTTTTTAGTGTTTAGTAGTGTAGATTGATGAGGTTTCTAACGTCGTCTAAAGTCTTGATTAGCGACTGGCTAAACTCAAAAGACATCACATTGCTTTCTGTTTTTCCTTGTCGAAGTAATTCATTAAAATGAATGGCTTCGTAATTGTAACCAATCGTTTTGTTATTGAAATCTATAGTTTCGGCTTCACCCTCATTAGGAATTAAGCTAATCGTTGAAGGGTTGTGAAATTGATGATTTATTTTTATGATGCCCTTTTTGCAATAAAAAATGGCTTCTGTTGGTGTATCTTCAATTAAGGTGCTTTTTAAAATAGCCTTTACATTTTTTTCATATTCAAATACCATGTCGCAAGATGAATCTGCACCATTTTCAAAATAAGTAGCATTGGCTTTAATATGTTTTGGAATTCCTAATGCAGATAACGAAGCGAAAATGGGGTAGATGCCAATATCTAATAAACTCCCACCACCTAAAGATTTATTGAATAATCTTGATGAATTATCAAAGGCACGGTAAAAACCAAAGTCAGCCTCCAATTTTATAACATCACCATAAATTCTATCTTCCAAGGCTTTTAAAACGTATCGGTAATGCGGGAGAAAGTATGTCCAAAGCGCTTCCATGAGTAGCACGTTTTTGTCTTTGGCCTTTGCAATCATTTCATTTACTTCATCGCTATCCATAGCAAACGGTTTCTCACAAAGTACAGCAATACCATGATCTAAACATAATATGGTATTTTCTTTATGAAGGGTATGTGGTGTAGCAATATAAACGGCATCAATATGTGGGTCTTTCGCCAATGCTTCGTAACTACTATATGCTTTTGTAGCGTTGTACTTTGAAGCAAATTCATTAGCCTTTTCTTGATTTCGTGAAGCAACGGCATATATCTTTGCATCTT
>NZ_CAJQQI010000100.1 GCF_905480415.1 uncultured Algibacter sp.
CACACCACCTTTACCCCCCAACAATAGATAGCCTTTTGATGCATCATAGCGAATAGTTTCTACTTCAGTATCAAAGGTGTTTCCAACTCCAAAAACATCCAAATAACCATCATTATTAATGTCGTAAACTTCAAAATTTAAGGTAGGACTAAATTGAGCTTGGTTAGGTAGGTTTTTAATTTCGAAGGTGCCGTTGCCTTTATTTTTTAATAGCATAGAAGTGAAGTTATGTGCTTGAAAATGATTGGCTTTTTCAAGTTTATCTGCCCCATAAATATCTGGTAAGGTAGACAGTGCAAAATCCTTATAAGTCTTTAGTTTATTATTTATAAATGGTGTTTGTTGTGAGGAACATTCTTTACCACGTATAGGAATTAAATCGCCAGTTTTTGAAACTTTACTTAGGACGATATCAAAAGTTTTATTGTTGTCAAAATAATCAGCATAAATATGTAATGGTTTTTCTTTTGTAGGATGAAATTTATTATTATTTCCCCAGTTTCCGACCAGATAATCGGTTAAACCATCATGATTAATATCTGCTTCTTTAATAGTTTGGAACCAACCATTATTATTTGTTAATCCCAAAATGTCCTTTTTAGAAAAAGTATTATCTATATTCTCATAAAAAACTATAGACATCCACTCACCAACAACTATTAAGTCTAAATCTCCATCATGATCATAATCGGAAAAGAGAGCATCATTAATTACCGGAAGGTTGGACAAGTCATTAATTCTTTCGGCAGTAACATTCGTAAACTGGCCTTCTTTATTTTCTAATAAATACGGCTCAAAGGATAGAGGGTACCTACCATGTTCAACACCGCCTACAAGAAAAACATCTTGATCACCATCTTGGTCAAAATCTGAAAACACCGCCTTTTTAGTTTGAATTAAATTTTCAAATAATTTGGTTTTTTTAAAGATTCCTTTTCCGTTATTTAAGTACAACCTATTTTGGAGTAATTTACTGTTTTCTAGATTTTCATAACCTCCAGATGTTACATATAAGTCTAAATCATTATCGTTATCAATATCGACAAATTCAGCATCGGTGTCTTCAAAGATTCGATCTAAATGGAATAAATTTGGATTAGTTTCTACAAATACTCCATTGGGTTTTTGGACGTAAAGTGAAGCTACTGCGTCTTTGGCATTTCCAACAAAAAAATCATCTAAGCCATCGTTATTAATATCGCCAACGGCCAAAGCTGAACTATTTTCAGACTGCTTTTGGGGTAATAACAGTTGCAAATCAAAATCGTTAAAATTATTTTCTTTTTGTGTATAGTTAATCCCTATTGAAGAAGGTTCAATATTTTCAAATAAAGTGTTAGATTTCGAGTTTAAATTAGAGGTTTCATTTGCATTTTTATAGGTGATAGTTACCGTTTTATTAACCTCTAAGTTTGTAATTATTTGATGTTTATTATCTGGCCACAATATAGAAATGCTATCTATTCCACTAAGGTTTCCTAATCCAAAATGTAAGCTATTTGAAACAGAAGACTGATAGCCTCTGCTGAGAAACAGTGTTTTTGATTGTTGTAAGTTTTTAGTAAATACCTGAACCGTACTACCAATGCCATTGATGTTTTTATTAGGCCCTTCTAATTTAAATGTGATAAAATTATTGGTAGCATTATTTTTGTAAATAGAAGCTTCTTCGTCTTGATTGTTTAAAACAATATCTACGTCTCCATCATTATCTAAATCGGCATAAATAGCACCGCTTGAATTTATTTTTTTATCAAAACCCCAATTTTGGCTTTTGTTTTTAAAGGTTAAATCCTTATTGTTTTGAAATATGTAATTACTTAATTTAGTAGATGGCATCATATTTATGGCCTCATCTAAAGATACTTTTTTACGATTTCGAATATTGGTTTTCATCTGATTTCTAAAATCTTGATTAGAAAGATCATTTTTAATACCATTAGTAACAAACAAATCATTGTAACCATCATTATTAAAATCTGCTAATAACGGTGCCCAACTCCAATCTGTTTTGGCTATTCCGGCCAATTGTCCAATCTCACTAAAAGTGCCATTACCATTATTAAGCTGAAGCATATTAGACATGTATTGATGATGATATCCTCTGTCAACCAATAAATTAAAATTAGTGGTGCTCATAGTCGCCATATTCTGTTTGCTACGAATATGATCTTCTGCAAGCATGTCTAAAACAATCAAATCTGGTTTTAAATCGTTATTGATGTCTACATAATCAGACCCCATACTATTGGAAGAAATGTGTTTGAACCTTAGTAAGGCTTCGTCCTTAAAAGTGCCATCACCTTGATTGATATACAAAAAATCAGGTTCTAAAAAATCGTTAGCCACAAATATATCAGGGAGATTATCATTATTAAAATCGCCTATAGAAGCACTTAAACCCCAAGCTTTGTTTTCTATTCCAGCTTGTATTGTGACATTTGTAAATTTCCCATCATCATTTCTAAATAATTGATCGGAATTATAGGGCTCTTTGTTTTTCTGAACCAAAGAATCAATAGTTGTATTATTTTGAAAGTCCTGACGATGATTTACCAAATACATATCCAAATCGGTATCATTATCATAATCAAAAAAATAAGCCTGAGTTGAAAATCCAAAATGATCTAACCCATAATCAGCAGCGACCTCTTTAAAAGTGTTGTTTTTCTGATTTATAAATAATTTGTTTTTTCTAAGTTGATGACTCTTTAAAGACCCTGATTTACAGACATAAATATCCAGCCAACCATCATTATTAATATCAATCATAGTAACTCCAGTAGTCCACCCTGTATCATCAGCAACACGTGCCTGTAATGTGATATCCTTAAACTTAAGATCACCTTGATTTAAGTATAATTTATTTGAACTTTGATTAGATGTGAAGTATAAATCTTGAAGGCCATCATTGTTAATATCTCCCACGGCAACACCAGCGCCATTATAAATATAAGAGTAGTTTATAAAGTTAAAATACAGATTTTCTTTTACTGTATTTGAAAAGTGAATTTGGGTGTGTTGATTATCAACTAAATTGAATAATGTAGTACTTTCTATTTCTTTACCCTGTTGACACGCACTGAATATTAGAAAAAGCAAAGCTGTAGTCACTTTTTTTTGAGATAATAAATTCTTAATATACATTTTCACAATTTGAATATCAATATATTACAAGTAACCTTTATAATCTAGCTAATTTCACTTTGTTGTTTAATTATTTTATCAATTGGGCTTTTAATAAAACTAGAAGCTTTTAATCCTCTTTTGCTTAAAGCTAATGCTATATAATCTTGTGCAAAATATGCTATAGAACCTACAAAATGTAACGGAACTGTTTTCAACTCTTGACTATATAACGCTATGTGGTTTTTAACAAAAGTATTCATCCCTTTCATGATTAACTGTTTTATAAAAGGATTGTTTTCGTTTTTAAACAAGAAGTGAGCAAATTCTGCTAAGTATTTATTGGGTGTTGAAGATTTGTATAATTTTTTTATTATTTCTTTTTCTTTTAAATTGTAATCTTTCTCAAATAAAAGTCGCAATCCTTTAGGCATTTGCTTGTAATAGTAGGCTTTTAAAAGGGCTTTTCCAAAGTAGTTTCCGCTACCTTCGTCCATCAGGATGTAGCCAAAAGCAGGTGTTTTTAAATGTATGCTTTTACCATCATAATAGCAACAATTAGATCCAGTACCTAAAATACAAACTACCGCAGGCTCTTTTGTTGTAGCCATGACTGCTGCCATGGTATCTTCACTTGTTTCGGATTTAGCGTTTTGAAAGTAGGACTCCAATATCTTATTGACCTTCTTTTGGGTCTTTTTTGTACCGCAACCTGCTCCGAAAAAGTTAATCTTAGTTACTAAACCTTTATATTTTTTTAGGGCATCACTTTTATATAAAACCTCAGAAAATTCTTTTTTGGACAAAATAGCTGGGTTTAGCCCTTTAGTTTTTATTCTAATAGGTGCTTTTACTGAGTTTTCACAAAGAATCCAATCACATTTGGTAGAGCCGCTATCTGCTATTAAAATCATGTCTTGTAAAATGCTGTTAGTTTGATAAATAACTCATTTCGCAATAGGCAGTCAATTTCTTTAAAGTGTCTACAATGACTACTTCAACATCAACAAAAGGTTCATTTAAAATTTCAATATAATTTTTAACGGCATTGAGGTTTTTAGCTGAAATACTTTTATTCTGAATCGTTTCGTGCAGTATTAGGGATACTTCTGAAAGGGTTTTAGATAAATTTTGTAATGGTTTTATTTTTGGATTTTTTGTCAGTTTCACAAAATCATCATGGTTCATAGCCCAAGTTTTTAAATAAGATAAAACCTGAATGGCATTTGGTCTATTTGAATCATTAATAAAATTGTTTGCTAAATGGTTAAAATCGGAAGCATCTTTGGCATCAACAACACAAGCATCAGCAAACAAATTAAATGGTGAGAATGATTTATATTCAATACCGCCTTTATTACGACTGTATACTTTTAGAGGTTCACAAATTTTTGAAAGAGCAATAAGCGAAGTAATATCTTGATTGTTAGTCATACCCCTTAAAATAACATCTCTGTTTTTAATATGTGTTATCCCTAATTCTTCTAAATGAAAAGACACCCTTTTAAGACGTTTTTTCATGTCATTAACATTGTTAATGTTTTGCGGTGACCAAAAACGTTCTGCTATAGCTGCCGTTCTGGGCCAAATTCTAGAATCTATGGTTAACGGCGTAACTAATTCGCTCCACATAGTAGCTTCTCCACCTAAAATACGCGATTGTTCCTGTTCAGTTAATTGTGCATCACCTATAGGATCTACAGTATAGTGATGTTCAACAGATAACATTCTATCTATGTAATAGCCGTTAGACAGCACGGTGTGGTAGCCTTTTTTAGCAGCACTAATTAATGAACCACCTTTTTTAAGTCCTTCATTTTCCCCACGCCATGAATGTATTACAGCAGTTGTTGGCATATTTGGAGTCATAATTTCATCCCATCCCATCAATTTTTTACCTAATTTATTTAGAATTTTTTCTAGTTTAATATTGAAATAGGTTTGTAAATTGTGATTTGTTTTTAAACTATGATGTTTTTTAAACTCTTGAATATCTTGACTTTCATCCCAATGTTTACCTTCGTTTTCATCACCACCAATATGAAAATAGTTGTCAGGAAATAAAGGCGTTATTTCAGAAAATAAATTTTCTAGAAATTCATAAGTGAAGTCTTTTGTTGGATTTAATGTAGGGTCAAATACACCAGAAAAACGCTCAATAGCATAATCATAACCATCTTTACTACCAAGCTCGGGGTAAGCGTTTAAAATAGCTGAGGCATGACCAGGAACATCAAATTCTGGAACAACACGAATCCCTAAATTATCTGCATACGCTACTAGATCTTTTACTTGTGCTCGTGTGTAGTATAAACCATCTGAAGCTAATTCGTGTAATTTAGGATATACTTTTGATTCTATTCTAAACCCTTGATCATCCGTTAAATGCCAATGAAATACATTCATTTTAACGCTTGCCATAGCATCAAGATTACGTTTTAAAACATCAATTGGCTGAAAGTGTCTGGCAACATCAATCATCAATCCACGCCAAACAAATCTTGGTTCATCGTTGATGCTAACACCGGGAAAAAAGTAATTGGTTTCATCGTTATGAGTTAATTGCAACAGTGTTTCTAAACCTCTAATGGCTCCAATATCTGTTTTTGCTTTTATATTTATAGACGTATCGTTTACAGCAAGCGAATAAGATTCGTCATTTTCAACACCTAGTATAGAAACTGTATCAAAAACTACATGAATATTTCCTTTTTCATTTTTTAAAGGAAACCCTTTATCTAAAAAAACAGCTGTTCTCGTGCTTAAACGTCTTAGAAAATTAATACCGGCATTACGAACTCGTCCATTATTATCTGGATTTATTGAGATCGTAACGTCGCTATTAATAATAAACTTAGCAGGGTTTTCTTCAATAGCTTTTGGCCAAGGCATTAAATTATATGTTTCGGCCAACATGTTTTGAGAAACCAAATGTCCACTATAGATACTACATATTATGAAAACCAATACAAGTTTTTTCATTTCTTTTTTTTAAAAGTGGTAGCGTTTAAAAGCTTCTATAGCAGCATAATCCGCTAATCCTAAATCATTATATTTTTTACCTGTTAATCTATTTCTGTCTTCAACCCGTACCCAAAATTCACGAGAATCTCCGCCTTGGAACATTACTCCATCTTTTTGAGATTGGTGATAAAATATAGCATGGCGCTTTTTCAGTACTTGATCTGGACTCATCGGAACTGCCATTTCAATTTGGTAAGATTCCCATTCGTGCCAAGCGCCACGGTAAAGCCAAACCCAACAATCATCCATATATTTATTGTGTTTAAGTTTCTCTAATGCTATAAATAAGGCGTCTAAACAGACTTTATGTGTGCCGTGTGGATCGGCTAAATCTCCTGCGGCATAAATTTGATGTGGTTTTATGTTTTCAATTATACTGCACATGATATGAACGTCATCATCTGAAATATTTTTCTTTTTAATGGTGCCTGTTTCATAAAAAGGCAAGTCAAGAAAATGAACATTTTCATCATTAAGTCCTAAATATCTTGTAGCTGCCAGTGATTCACTTCGTCTAATTAATCCTTTTAATTGTCGTACTTCATTAGAATCAATATCATTATACGTTTTCAGTTTTAGAAAATTGATAATGCTTTCAGTTTCCTCACAATCAGGACATAGCGTTTGAGTGATTTCAGCAAATTTTAATGCTTCTTCATCTGAAACAGCAATATTACCAGACGTTTGGTAGGCTATATGCACGTCGTGTCCCTGTTCTACTAATCTATCAAAAGTACCACCCATAGAGATAACATCGTCATCAGGGTGAGGACTAAATATAATCACACGCTTTTTCGGGATATTGGCTCGCTCTGGTCTGTTAGAATCGTCTGCGTTTGGTTTTCCACCTGGCCACCCTGTAATAGTATGCTGTAATTTGTTAAACATTTTTATGTTTAAATGGTAAGCAGTTCCTTCCTCAGTAAGAAGACCAGACATACCATTATTGTTATAATCTTTGTCCGTTAATTTTAAAATAGATTTATTTAAAAGCTCAGAAAGCCAAACTACAGCCTTCAGCTTTAATGATTCGTCCCAAACACAAGAGGTAACTAACCAAGGTGTTTTTACTCGGGTTAATTCAGAGGATGCGCTCTCGTCTATAATAAATGAGGTGTTGTTGTGATGTTGTAAATAGGTTGCTGGAACTTCAGAAGTTATTTCGCCTTCAACGGTGTCTTTAAGAATTTCTGCTTTATTAGCCCCCCAACCTAAAAGGACTATGCGTTTTGCACTTAGTACCGTCCCTATTCCCATAGTAATGGCTTTTCTTGGTACATTATCAATGCCCAAAAAGGCGGGCGCAGCATCTAAACGTGTAATATGGTCTAAGGTAATGCTTCTTGTCCCCGAATTAAGATGAGATCCAGGCTCATTAAAACCAACATGACCTGTTCTACCAATACCTAATAATTGAAAATCTAGACCACCTACAGCCTTAATTTTCATTTCGTAATCAATACAGGATTGGTATAAATCTTCACTACTAACCTTTCCATTTGGTATGTTGATGTTTTCTGGCAAAATATCAATATGATTAAAAAGGTGTTCGTGCATGAAATAAAAATAACTTTGAATGTTATTCTTATCCATAGGGTAGTACTCATCTAAGTTGAATGTGATAACGTTTGCAAAGCTTAATCCTTCTTCTTTGTGGATTCTAATGAGCTCTTCATAAACTTTTATAGGAGATGAGCCTGTTGCTAAACCTAAAACACAAGGTTTATTTTGACTTTCTTTTTCCCTAATCAAATCGGCAATTTCATCAGCTACAAGAATTGAAGCCTCGTTTGAATTCTTGAAAATAATGTTGTGTATTTTTTCAAAACGAGTGTCTTCAAACTTTCCTGCTTGTGTGTAAGCTATATTTTTATGACTTGCAATTTTCACAATATATTATTTTGTGATTAATAATTTTTGTTAATGCAAACGGAAAACCTAAATCTTCCGTCTGCTTAACTCTCAAACTAAACTAATTCAAACTAATTTTATCTTAAAAATTCGCTGCTCCTGTGTCCCACCAAAGACGAGTTCCGCCATTGTCTGAACCTCCAAGTTTTGAGACTGCACCTGTTACTCCATCAGGGTTTGTAGAAAGCTCACTATCTACAAAAGGAATTCTTCTTATTTGAATATCAGTATCTATGGTTCCTCCACTTTGGTTACTTACTACAGGGAAAATCTTAGGATAACCTGTACGTCTAAATTCACTCCAAGCCTCTTGTCCTTCTGGGAACATTGCAATCCATTTTTGGGTAATAATTTTTTCTAACCTTTCTTCATTATCAGCCGCATCTGTCCACGCAATAGTAACATCACTTAATGCTGCAATATTATTTGCAGGATTGTATGTATCTACATAATCTATAAAAGTAGAGGTGTTATCTGCTACATAGCCAGTAGCTCCACTAGCACCATGTTGGTCAAACGATAATTGTATTCCTGTCTCATAGTTAGCTTCAGCATCTCCTGCTCCAGACCAACCTCTTAACGCGGCTTCAGCTTTTAAGAAAGCTACCTCTGAAGCGGTCATTAATTGCACTCTTGAGGTATGAATATTATCATTAAGTGTAGAATAATTAATATAATCAGCTTTTTGAGCTAATTCATCTGCATAACCTGCTAATAATGGTAAACCACCTCTTACTCCTTTAAGACCTCCTGTAGCTACAGAATTATCAAAATAAGCACTAGCTCTAGGATCGTTATATCCAACCAATATAGACTCCATAGAAGCATTCATTCTTATATCACCCCATGAATTATCTATAGTTTGTAAAGGATGATCTACAATACTATTTACAAAGAAGCTGTCTGTATTAGCTTCCATAACACCTAAGCTTTGACTTAAAGCTTTTTCTCCTTCAGTTTTTGCTTTAGTAGGATCTATTTTAGAGATACGAATAGCTAAACGTAATCGTAATGAATTTGCTAATTTTACCCATTGAGAGTAATCTCCTCCATATGATAAATCAAAAGCCGCAAATCTTGGGCTATCAATATTTGCCATAAGATTAGCTTCTGCTGTATCTAAGTCTGCAAAAAACGCATTGTAAACCTCTTGTTGAGAGTCATAAATCCCTGCATTTGCTAGGTCTCCAAAGTTAGAGTACACTATTGGTCCAAAAACGTCTGTTACACGGTGCATTGCTGCTACTTTTAAAATTAATGCAGTACCATATAATGTAGGGAATTCAACTTCTGTTAATTCACTAATTGTTTGAACGTTATTCATAACATTAGAATAAGGCACACTCCAAATAAAACCATTCCAACCACTTACTAAGTTATAGGTAGTATTATTTGCTCCTGCCACAAAAGGTCTTGGCGGAGTTTGATATCCTGAATATACATCAGCATTTAAGTTTTGCTGTAATTGGTAAGACCAAGCAGGACTATATTGATAAATACTCTCAAAAATAGGTTTGTATTTTGAGCCCACTTGTTGAAAGTCAACCTCTAGCTGCTCTTGTGTAATATTTCTATCGTTTACATTAAATTGTTCTAAATCACTACACGACGTAATAACTAGACCCAATACAACTAAACATGCTAATATTTTACTTATATTTTTCATCATTTTAATTTTTTTTAGAATGTTAAATTAAGGTTCAGACCTATGCTTCTTGTTGATGGAAGCCCTAAAACATCTACACCTTGTAACGAATTCCCTGTACTTAGAGATACATTAGGATCATGTGGTGCATCTTTGTGGAAGAAAAACAAATTGTTTCCTATTAAAGATGCTTTAATTCTTGAAAAGAATGAATTTTCTGCAAGATTAAAGTTATATCCCAAAGCAAATTCTGCTAATCTAACATTAGTTGCGCTATAAATATATTCTCCAGTAAAGCCATTTCTACCACCTACTTTTCCATAATAATCTTGTGCAGACATTGTGGTAGCAGCACCATCAACTTGCACATTTACAGTACCATTTGAAGTTTCTCTAGAAGAGTTGTTACTAAATCCTTCAACAATAGCCTCAGTCATACTCATAGTTTCGCCACCGAATTTTCCGTCAATTAAGAAATCTACTGTAAAGTTTTTATACTCAAAAGAGTTGTTCCAACCTAAGGTAAAATCAGGATTAGCGTTCCCTACTTTTGTTAAACCATCAATAGTATTATCATCATTTGCTATAACAGCATCACCTTCAATAATTGGCAAGCCATCTGCATTGCGTCTTACTACTTGAGCATAAATATCACCAAACGAACCACCTTCGACTAAGTAAGATCCGAATGTGTTTACACCTTTGCTAGATAGGGTGAAAAATTCAGGTTCAATTAAACCTTCTAGTACTTGGCCATTATAGATTTTTACAATCTTATTTTTGTTAGATGCGAAATTTACAGTTGTCGTCCATTTTAAATCTTCATTTTGAACAGGGATAGCGAACGCAGATATCTCAATACCTGTATTTGAAATTTCTCCTGAATTCAAGTATGCTTGGGCTGCTCCAATAATAGATGTAGAAGTTGAAAATGGATAATATTGATCTACTGTTTTAGTGTTATAGTATCCTAAATCAATACCTATTCTATTATTATTAAATTTCCATTCTGTACCAATTTCAAAAGACTTTTGTCTTTCTGGTTTAGGCGTAGAACCAGGGAAAGGTCGTATTGGACTTTGTGAATTTACACCACCACCACCAAAAATGATAGTGTTGTTAGGAGCTATTTGATCAGCTGCAAATCCATTTCCTACTTCTGCATAAGATGCTCTTAATTTAGCAAACGAAACATTTTTTGGTAATTCAAATATTTCACTTAAAATACCTGTTACACCCACTGATGGGTAAAAGAATGAATTGTTTACTGCAGGCAATGTAGAAGTCCAATCGTTTCTTGCTGTTAAATCAATAAATACTCTGTCATTAAAGCCTATTGTAGCACTTGCAAAAACAGAGTTAACTCGAGTTTCTAAAGATCTTTGAGTTAAATTCACAGCAGGGTTACCATTAAAGTTTTGATACGCAAATACGTTTGCAAATTGCAAACCGCCGTTAGTTCCAGAATCAGCAACTAGAGACTCTGTAGTATTACGTGTAGTACTTGTTCCTATTATTGCTGAAACAGACGTAGTCTCATTAATTTGAGTATTTATATTTGCAATAACATCACCGTATAATTGTGTAAAGTCAGTTTCGTTTACAATATATCTACCATTTAAAGGTGCTAAAGTAGCTTCAGTTGTAGCGTAGACCTTTTTTTCATAGCTAAGTTGAGATTTATCATATGTTCCTCTTGTTTGAAGAGAAAGCCAATCATTTATTTTGAAATTTAAATTTAAAGATGCTACTAATTTATTATTGACATCTTTACCTACATTGCGATTAATAATCCAATATGGATTTTGTTCAATATCAGATGTTCCTCTAAACCAACGTTGCGCCATTATATTTCTATTAGGGTCTAAAGCTTCAAAATTTGAATAGTCTGATAAACTTTCTGAAGCCGACTCAAAAGCATAAGCCCCAACTAGTGGGTTAAAATACAATCCGGAAACCGGTCTGTTTTTTATATTTTGCGTAGACGCCATTACACTCGCATTTGCAGTTACCTTACCATCAAAAAATTGAGCAGTTTCTCTAACATTAAATGTATGTTGCTTTAATTCATTTGTTGGCAATACCCCTTCTGAAAATGTATTACTATAAGAAAAATAAGTTTGTGCATTTTCTGTTCCACCAGATGCAGATATTGAGTTAATACTTGTAAAACCAGTGGTTAAGAAATCATCAATATTATTTTGTGTAGTACTATTAAAATCCATAGCGTAAGCAGCACTATCAACTGTCAGGTTTGATGAGAAATCAACCTTAAAACTCCCGGATTTCCCTTTTTTAGTAGTAATTAATATTACACCATTTAGACCAGCACTACCATATAAGGCAGATGCAGATGCTCCTTTTAAAACTGTTAAAGATTCGATGTCATCTGGGTTTATTAAAGATAAAGCATCACCGCCATCACGGTTACCTCCACTAGCATCGCCGAAAGTATCACTTGGCTGGCCAGATGTTGGATTAGATAATGGCACACCATCAATAACGTACAAGGGTTGATTATTTCCTATTGAAGAGTTACCTCTTAATGTCACCTTAACAGATCCACCAGCACCTGATGCACTTCTTGAAACAGCAACACCAGCTACCTTACCAGACAAACTGTTAACAGGGTTGGTTTGTCTAACCTTGTTTAATTCATCAGCATTAATGTCCTGAGCTGCGTAAGTTAATGATTTTCTACTTTTCTTAATACCAAGCGCTGTAATAACAACCTCACTAAGTTGCTCAGCGTCCTCTTCTAATTGTGCGTTAATCACACTCGAGTTACCAACAGTTATCTGAATCGCTGTCATCCCTACATAAGAAAAATTTAATATGTCTCCAACGGAAGCTGTAATTGAATAATTGCCGTCAAAATCTGTTTGGGCACCATTAGAGGTCCCTTGTACAATAACATTCACTCCAGGAAGAGGGATGCCATCGGTTTTTGAAGTTACTGTTCCGGTTATACTTTTTTCCTGAGCAAAAGAAATTTGCATAATTAAAAGTAAAAAAGAAAACAAGAAGAGTGTTCGTAAGTTTTGTTTCATAATTTGATTATTTTGTTTTTTTAGTTTAGCCAAACTATTCATAATCAGAATAATTTAAAAAAATATTATATAAACTGCATCATTTTGCACATAGACGGCATTTTATGTTCGATAAGTGATTTGGCCAAAATAAACTATTGCCAATTTAATTGTTAGTTAGTGAATATATCACTAAAATTGCTATAGATTAATAGGGTTTTAGTAATGAAAATCTCATAAAATTAAAATTATTTCAATATTTAACAGAAAAATAGGTGATACAATTCCAATCAAATATCATGTGATATTTTGGTTGAGTTATTTCGTTTTTAACATTGTGCGATGGGGAAGTTATTTTGACGACTACTGGTATTCTTTAAAATCTAATTTAGTAGAATTTCCAATTCACATTATAGTAATTTACATAAATGTCTATTATTTGATTCCAAAATTTATACTTCGGAAGAAATATCGGACTTATGTCTTTTTGTTGCTTCTTATGTTAATTATGGTATATTTAGTTAGAACAGGTCTGAATTACCTTTTGGTAACAAAAGATATTTGGCCAGAGGCAGAGGACCCTGCAAAGTTTATGGAGCTAAATCACATAATAGCCGTGGTGCTGGGTGAATTGTATGTTATTGGTTTTGTTTCAGCTATTAAGCTAGTCTTAGATTGGGCTATTGAAAAACGAAGAAATGAAGATTTAGCAAAACTGCAAATGAGCACGGAGCTTAAATATTTACGCACACAAATTCAACCTCATTTCTTTTTTAACACCTTAAATAATTTATATGCATTAACTTTAAAAAAATCTGATAATGCTCCAAGATTGGTTATTAAGTTATCCAATATGATGCAATATATTTTGTACGAAGTAAAAAGCTCCAAAGCTAGTTTACTTAAGGAAATAGGTCATATTAATAATTTTATTGATATTGAACGTTTAAGATTTGATGATAAAGTGGATTCTGAAATGGATATTACTGGAAATATTGAGGATGTTATTGTGCCACCTTTATTATTTCTTTCCTTTGTTGAAAATTGTTTTAAACATGGGATGAAAGAGAACGATAATTTAAGAATAAATATGAGTTTTGATATTTCAAATAATGGCTATTTGGAATTTACTTTAGTTAACAGTTTTAATCCAAAAAAAACTCAAGATGATAGTATTGGAATTGGTAACGAAAATGCAAAACGACGATTAAAATTATTATTCTCGAATAATTATATTTTAGACTCTAAAATAGAGGGCGAAAACTATAAACTGTTCCTAAAAATTCCTGTTTGATGAAAATTAAGTGCATTATAATTGATGATGAACCCTTAGCAATATCAGTGATTGAAAATCATTTAAAAAACTTTGATCATGTTGAAATTGTTGAGACATTTAATAACCCCCTAAAAGCGTATCGTATTTTGGAACAAGAAAAAATAGATCTTATTTTTCTTGACATTAATATGCCACAAATGACGGGTTTTGCATTTATAGGGAACTTGAGTCATAAACCTTTAATTGTTATTACAACTGCCTATCGAGAATATGCTGTAAAAAGCTTCGAGCTTAATATTTTAGATTATTTGGTTAAACCTATTCCTTTCAATCGGTTTTTAAAAACTATAAATAAGGTGTATCAACAAATTTATGTTAGTAATTCTTCTACAGATGTTAGTTTACAACAAGAACCACATATCTTTCTAAAAGTCAATAAAAAGCTAATCAAAATAAACCTAAATGATATCCTTTATATAGAAAGCCTTAAAGACTATATTAAAGTCATTACTACTATAGGAGATTATGTAGTACATAAATCGCTTACTGCTATAACCGAAGAATTGCCTCAATCAAATTTTATACGTATTCATCGGTCTTATACTATTTCAATTAATAAAGTTATTGCATTGGAAGGGAATACTGTTGAAATTTCAAATAGAAAGATTCCGATAGGACGAAACTACGTGAAACAAACAAAAGAGCGCATATTTAATATTAACGACAATAAAGAAAATAACAGCTAACCATAAAATCACATAAATAATTATGCCCAATACACAAGAAATATCATCTAAAAACAAAACATTCATTCCTATACTTATTATAGCTGGATTATTTTTTATTTTCGGATTTGTTACATGGATAAATGGGGCTTTGATTCCATTCATGAAAACCATAAATGAATTGACCGATGCGCAGTCCTATTTGGTTGCAACAGCTTCGTATATTTCGTTTGTTGTGATGGCGTTACCAGCATCGTATATTATTAATAAAATAGGGTATAAAAAAGGAATGTCATTAGGTTTGATTATTATGGCTTTGGGAGCATTGATTTTTATTCCAGCTGCAGGCGCAAGAACTTATTGGATGTTTTTAGCTGCCATTTTTATTCAAGGCGCAGGTATGACTTTATTGCAAACAGCATCTAATCCGTATATTACTATTTTAGGGCCTATAGAATCCGCAGCAAAGCGAATTGCTATAATGGGGATTGCCAATAAGGTGGCAGGAGCGTTAGGTTCAGTGATATTTGGAGCTATATTATTGTCAGGAATAGACGATATTAAACAAAAACTAGATCTAGTTGATGCTACTGAAAAAGAAAGTTTATTAAATACTATGGCTGATAGTGTGGTAACTCCTTATATAGTTATGGCTATAGTGTTGTTTTTGCTGGGTATTTTAATTAGGAAAGCGCCTTTACCACATGTAGAAGCTGATCCAATAAAAGCTTCAGAAACAGGAGGGAAAACAAAATCAAGTATTTTTCAATTTCCACATTTATGGTTGGGAGTTTTAGCGCTGTTTGTTTACGTAGGTGTTGAGGTTATTGCTGGAGATACTATTATTTCATATGGTATTTCACTTGATATTCCTGTAGAGCAAGCCAAATTTTTCACATTGTTTACGCTCATGGCTATGGTGGTAACCTATGCTTTAGGCGTATTTTTAATCCCTAAATATATAAGTCAAGCCTTTGCTTTAAAATTTAGTGCTGTTTTTGGAATCGTTTTATCATTTTGTATAGTGTTTACTAATGGTTTCACTTCGGTTCTTCTTGTAGCTTCTCTAGGGTTTGCGAATGCTTTAGTATGGCCAGCTATTTGGCCTTTAGCGTTAACCGGCTTAGGTAAATTTACTAAAACAGCATCAGCTTTATTAATTATGGCTATTTCAGGAGGCGCTATTTTGCCCTTATTATACGGAAAATTAGTTGATGTAAAAAAAGAACAATTGATTGAAACTGGTCTTGATACTATTGCTGCAACCATTGATTCGGCAACTTTTGGATACTGGGTTTTATTACCGTGTTATATTATCATATTTTATTATGCCTTTTGGGGTCATAAAGTTGGTTTAAAGAGTACATAATTATATTCTTAAAACTAGACGGTGAGACAACGAATTGAATCTGTAGATATTTTAAGAGGTTTTACCATTGTTGCAATGATTTTGGTAAATACTCCAGGAGAGTGGGGTCATGTATATACGCCTTTATTGCATGCCGAATGGCATGGACTAACACCAACAGATTTAATATTCCCCTTTTTTTTATTCATTGTTGGAATTTCAATTTATTTCGCATACAAGAATAAATCGAATAATAAATCCACTTATAAAAAAGTAGCAATTAGGAGTTTAAAACTGATTGGGTTAGGGTTGTTTCTAAATGCATTTTTACCTTATTTTCCTTTTGTTCAGGATTTTGAAACAATGAGACTTCCAGGTGTACTGCAAAGAATAGGAATTGTTTTTTTTATTTCATCTGTATTATACCTTAATTGTAATTGGAAAAGTTTATTAGGTATTTCAATTTTTATTTTAATTGGATATTGGTTATTTATGGCCTTCATACCTTTTCCAAATGAAATAACATCGACTTTTGATAGAGCCTCAAATAATTGGGCTAATTATTTAGATCTAAATATTTTAGGGAAGCACATGTGGCAACAAGATTATGACCCCGAGGGTATTTTAAGTACAATTCCTGCAGTTGCAACCTGTATTTTAGGTGTTTTAATAGGTAAATTGTTAGATGGGCTTACTGAAATAAAATGGTTGTTTTTGGTTGCTTTAACATTGCTTGTTTCAGGCTATGCTTTCAATACAACTTTTCCAATAAATAAGGCAATTTGGAGTAGTAGTTTTGTTTTGGTAACGAGTGGCTGGGGAACTTTAATTATTGCTGTTATTTATTATCTAAAGGACATAAAACAATATAAATTCGGAACCATTTTTAAATATGTAGGTATGAACGCTATTACTATTTATTTTTTGTCTAGTCTTATTTCTAAAACCATGTATTTGATAAAAATTGGAGAGGATAGTAATATCCATTCTTGGGTTTATAATACTGTATTTGTACACGATTTTTTTAGCCTTAACCTTTCTTCTTTATTGTATGCGTTAGTTGTTGTTGTGTTTTATATGTTATTAGGTTATATAATGTATAAGAGAAAGATATTTATAAAAGTATAGATAAAAGAAAGGTTTGTTTCTCATTTAATCAAATTATTCCTCTTAATACGTTGTTTGCTAAGTATTTAAATACAGTTCTGTATTTGCGTTTTCTGAAACAGTATCTTTTATAGAAACCAATTTTAACAATTTAAAAATGAAATGATTTTATCTATAGCATCATTTAGATGTTCTGGTGAATCTTCTTTTTCCCAAGGATGTTGAGCTCCAAAAACATGGTTAGCACCTTTGATTGTTTCTAAACAACTATTTGTGTTCCAATTATGCAAAGTATGGGCTTCTTCAATTAAAACACTTGTATCAGCATCTCCATGAATAATTAAATATGGTATTTTCAAACGTGAAACAGCTCTTTTGATGGTAAGCCGTTCTTCGTTTGCAATATAATTTTCATAAAACTGGTAAAAATGAGGCATTTGTTGTTTTGTTCGTCCGTTTACAACATATTTAACACCATCTTTTTTCCATTGATTTAAGTCGCCTGTTGTTGAGGTTCTTTTCCCAAAACTAGAAACACCTGCAAGGCTTATAACTTTTTTTATACGATTATCTTCTTCGGACTTTATTGTAACAATGCCGCCAGCTCTGCTATGACCTATTAAATTAATATGACTTAAATTAAGTTTATTTTCAAATTTTGTATTTGAAGATATCCAGTCCAAAACAGTTTCTAGATCATCTAATTCTTTTGTATAGTTATTATTTCCAAAAGCCTCTAAGTCTGGAAAGTCTATGGGCTGTTCAGCAGTTCCTCCGTTATGAGAAAAATTAAATTTGACAAAAAAGAATCCAGCTTCAGCAAATGCCTTAGCCATCAAATCCCAAGCGCCCCAATCTTTAAAACCTTTGTAACCATGACAAAATATTACCACTGGTTTTGGAGTGTTATTTTCTGTATAAAAAACATCCGTAATTATTGGTTTGTTGTGTTTTCCAGGAATGATAATATTTTTTGTAATAGTCATAATATTAAACTTCTTTTTCAGTAAAATCTATTTTTGGATTACAAATTTCAAGGATTAGTTTTTTCAGTTCAGCTTCAAAGTCAAGTAGAGTGTCATCGGTTACTAAAGAATTTTTACTTCTACTAAAAGCACTCTCTTTTTTGGAGAATTTTAAAAAACCAGAGCTTAAATTTTTAAATGAAATAATACCAGCTTCAATAGGAAGACTAATCTTATTAGATTTTTGCATCATATAGGCATAAGTTAATACTTGAAAACTTTTGCTATACTTTTTGTAATCCGCAGTAATGTCTTCCCAGTTAACTATTTCTAATTGATTTTGCTGTACATTTCCTGTTTTGTAATCAATTATTCGGATTATACCATTACACTCATCAACTCTATCAACTTTACCTTTAATTTTAATAGGGAAATTAAGTTCAGAGATCTTAATTGAAATAGTATTATCAGATTCAATGGCAATAATTTTAATTTTATCTCCGGCTCTTAAAGATTTCATCTCTGAGTCTAAAAAATTTGAAACATAACGTTTTGCTATTTCAAAAATAATTAGGTTTTTACCCTTTGTAATATCTCCTTCTTTGTATTCGTTTTTAAAATGATAAGTAACCGTTTGCTCAATTTGAGATTTTAAGCCTTTAATGGCATCAATAGTTAAAAGCGCACCTACCAAAGGTTTATAAAAATCTTCTAATGTATTATGAACAACAGTTCCTAGGGTATTGGCTGCCACGGTTTCTTCAACATCAACATGATCTTTTATTTTTAGAATTTTCTGATAATAAAAATCAATAGGGTTTCTAATATAGTTTGTTAATGATGAAGGCGAAAAACCTTCACTAGCGAGATGAATTATTTGTTTATGTAGAGCTTCAGTCTTTTTTACAACATTTAAACACGTCTCAATAATTGGAACTTGAGGTGCCACGATTTGATGGTTGATATTATGAATACCCTCAAGTTCTAATTGGGTAATGAATCGGCTTTTTTCGCCGCCAGTTAGAACATCAGCTTCTGTGTTGTAAATTATATAAACGTTTTTAGCACGTTGTAGAAGTCTGTAAAAATGATAGGTATAAACAGCATCTTTCTCTTTATAGGTGGGTAAGTTGTTCTCCAGTTTTACATCAAAAGGAATAAAAGAATTATTACTTTTTCCGGCGGGTAATATCCCTTCGTTCACAGAAGAAATAATTACGGTTTCAAAATCTAAAACGCGTGATTCAAGCATTCCCATAAGTTGTAAGCCTTGTAATGGTTCTCCTTGAAAGTCTAGTGTTTCTGTGCTTAAAAGTTCTTTATAAATGCTGTATAATGTTGAAATATCCTTTATATGCCTATGTTCTGAGTTTAACCTTGTGAGTTCGTTAAATAGTTCGTTAAAACGGAATACATATTCTAATGATAACAAGTTTGATGTTTTGTTTTCATCTAAAGAAGCTTTTATGGTTAGTATGAGTTTAGAGCAATTATCCAGTGCTAATACAATTGAATTTCCCCAACTAGAAAACAATAAATCTGTGATGATAATACTTTTCTCAGCTATTTTAATTAATCGGTCTTTATTTAAAAAAACCAGATTATTATTATCAATAGTTTCAATGATTTTTAATGAATAATCGATGCCTTCAATAAAAAATAATGGCCTAATAAATTGGTGTGATATAATGTTAACGACATCTTTATAGTAAAAAGAGTTTGAGTTATTTTTATGTAATTGAAAAAGGGCATTAAACAATGAGGCCAAAGGGATTGATTTTAAAGGAAGTCCCATAGTCACATTTAAAGCATGAATATTTGACGGTATTGAATTTAATACAGGAATCAATAGATTCTCATCACCTAAAATAACTGCGGTACTATTTAGTAGATTATTTTCTTTTTGTAGTTCGCTGAGAAGTGAACCAATATATTTTGCTTGACCTATATTTTTAGGAATACCAATTGCTGATATGTTTTTATCTTTTGAATAATTTTCGGTAATCCAATTAAAAGAATTGTTTTTAAAGAATTTCCAGTTTTTTTTGTGTTGCCTGGTGAATAGCGCAGCGTCATGCTTTTGATTGTTCATGAAAACCGTATCAACATCCCAATAAATTTTGGCCAAATCCTTTTGAAGTAATTCTTGAATAATGGTCTCTTCTGAAGTATTTAGGGCGTTAAAGCCCACAAACACATGTTTTTTTTCTGGGTTATTTTGAATATAAGCTTCCAAATTCTCCACAGCCTCTCTATAGATTAAACCTTGATACCCAACTTTGTTATTTAAAAGGGAATCTGTAAAATGTGTATAGTAGTCGTGTAATTTATACCAAAAAGATAAATAGTTTTTTACAAAATCGGTTTTGTTTTCTTCTAAAGACCAATGTTTTAAATCTTGAATGGCGCTTAAGTAATTGAAAACATGCTCTTGAGGAATTAAATAGCGATCAATTTCATTAAAATCTTGAAGTAATATTTGTGCCCATTTTGAAAAAGATTCAAAAGAATCTAAACTTTCTTTTTTTGTTAATTGAGAATATGTAGAGTAAAACTCAAAAAGAAGTTCAGTATTAGAAATAGATTTAAGTTGAGATAGTTCTTGTACAAACTCTTCAATACTTAAAATTTGTGGAGCAAATATTGTTTTATTAACAACTTTAGACAGATGATGTTTTAAAAAGAGCCCAGCTCTTTTGCTGGGTAATACAAAGGTTAAATCAGAAAGATTTTGCTTGTTATTCTGTAAATCTTTTAAAACATCGTGAATGAAAGTTGTCATTGTATAAAAATAAAAAACGCTTCGGATATCCGAAGCGTTTTTTGTAAACTTATTTATTTTAAAATTGCGTTAGCTTATTTTGCTAAGTTAATTTCTACACGTCTGTTGTTAGCTCTACCTGCTCTAGTTTTATTAGAGTCAATTGGTTTTGTTTCACCATAACCTTCAGCAGAAAGTCTAAATTCGTCAACACCATTTTTAACTAAATAATCTTTGACAGCAAGTGCTCTAGCATCTGATAATCTCATGTTAAGTTTCTCACTACCCGTACTATCAGTGTGACCTTCTATCGTAAATTTAGCTGTTGAGTATTCGTTTAAAATTGCAACTATATCCATTAATACACCAGCAGATTGTTCTTTTATACTCTCTTTTCCAGTATCAAATAAGATTGTTTTAGCATAAGCATTTAAAGCTTTTTTAACAGCCTCAGTAACTTCAGGACAACCGTTGTTAGCAACAGTACCTTTAACGTCTGGACATTTATCATCTTTATCTAAAACACCATCAGCGTCTGCATCTGGCCAAGGACAACCTTTATTTGCAGCAGGACCAGCTTCGTTTGGACAAGCATCATCAGCATCAGTGACTCCGTCACCATCAGCATCAGGACATCCGTTTAAAGCTTTTAAACCAGCAACTGTTGGACAGTTATCTTTATTATCAGCAATACCATCTCCGTCAGTATCAGGACAACCATTAAGCTCAGCTAAACCAGCTTCGTTAGGACAATCGTCTTTACTATCTTCAATGCCATCACCATCAGTATCAGGACAACCGTTGAATGCTTCTAAACCAGCTACATCTGGACAAGCATCATCTTTATCGTATATACCATCATCATCAGTATCGGTTCCACCAAATTTGATAGAAAAACCAGCTGTATGTTGGAAGTGAGAATTTAAGTAATCCTCAAAAGCATGTTTATAAGTAGCTTGGTAAGTTAAACCAATGTTATCACTTAACCATACGTTAAGACCTAATGTACCATTTAATGTTCCAGCACCAATGTCATTTACCCAAGTGTAACCACCACCGATACCTGCATAAGGATCGAAAGTTTTTCCATCTCTGAAACTATATTTGATTATACCATCTAAACCGTAATATGATAAATTATCCACTTCATTAGTTACATCAGGATTTGTGCTGATGTCTCCCCATTTATCTATCTTATTGAATGAACCAGCAATTCCAAAAGAAAAACCGTCATTTAAATATTTAGATACCGAGATTGTTGAAAGTGATGGTAAAATATTCCAGTGATCATCAACGTTAAATAATTCATCACCGAATGTTTCACTAAATATCCCCCCATCTCCTGATGGATAGGCGTCAACTGCGTTTACCCCAATAGTAATTTGCCATGGGTTGTTGTTGTCTTGTGCATTTACGTTGCTATAACCAAGTACAAGCAACATAGCGAACAATAATCTGCTAAGATTTTTCATATTCAAAAGTTTAATTTTAAGTGTTAATCGTGAACAAAAGTAAGTTGTTAAATGTTATTAACAAAGACAAATATATAAAAAAATAGAACAAATCGGTAGTTCGTCGATAGTCTAGACTGAATTTAGATAATATTTAGAGCTTTCCCAACTTTATTAAAAGCTGTGATTGCTTTATCTAAATGTTGTTTTGTGTGCGCTGTAGAAAGCTGTACGCGTATTCTAGCTTTACCTTTTGGTACTACAGGAAAGAAGAAACCTATAACATAAATCCCTTCTTTTAATAACATATTCGCCATAGTTTGGGATAGTTTTGCATCATATAACATGACAGGTACAATTGCAGAATCTCCATCTACAATATCAAACCCAGAATCTTTAACTCCTTTTTTGAAATAATTTGCATTCCATTCTAAGGTATCTCTAAACTCAGTATTATTTGCTAACATATCAAAAACCTTTATAGATGCCCCAACAATTGCGGGCGCCAGCGAATTGGAAAATAAATACGGTCTAGAACGCTGACGTAGCATATCTATAATTTCCTTTTTACCAGTGGTATATCCACCCATGGCACCTCCTAAAGCTTTTCCTAGAGTACCCGTTATGATATCAATACGGTTTAAAACACCTTTTTCCTCTAGAGTGCCTCTACCTGTTTTTCCGATAAATCCAGTGGCATGACATTCGTCAATCATAACCAATGCATCGTATTTATCAGCTAAATCACAAATTTTATCCAAAGGCGCTAAAAGGCCATCCATAGAAAACACACCATCTGTAACTATAATTTTAAAACGAGCCTTATTTTCATTGGCAGCTATCAATTGCTTTTCTAAATCTACCATATCATTATTTTGATAGCGGTATCTGGCCGCTTTACAAAGGCGCACACCATCTATAATAGATGCGTGATTTAAGGAATCTGAGATAATGGCATCTTCTTTTCCAAGTAGTGGTTCAAAAACACCTCCATTAGCATCAAAAGCAGCAGCGTATAATATTGTGTCTTCGGTTTGGTAAAAATCAGCTATTTTTTGCTCCAGTTCTTTATGAATATCTTGTGTTCCACAAATAAAACGAACAGAACTCATGCCAAAGCCATGCGTATCCATAGTGTCTTTCGCTGCCTGTATAACTTCTGGATGAGATGATAAACCTAAATAATTATTAGAACAAAAATTTAATACAGTCTCACCGGTATTTAAAGTTATTTCCGCTCCTTGAGCAGAAGTAATGATTCGCTCTTCTTTATAAAGCCCATTATTTTTTATGTCTTGCAATTCTTCTTGAAGATGATTTTTCAGTTTTCCGTACATTTTATTGCGTTTTATGCGAATTTAAACATCTTTCACTAAAATATCGTCATTTATATAAATAAGAATCTTCTGTTTGACATCTATTTTCATGTCTTCTAAAACATCTTGATAAGACTGAAGTTGTTGTTCATGTTTTTTGTCTTCCAACCCTGTTTTGTAATCAATAATTATAGCTTCGTTTTTAACGTTTATTACAATTCTGTCAGGTCTTAAAATGATACCATTTTTTGAAATAATATCACGTTCATTATAAACGGTGTAATTTGAAGAATAATAATCGTGAAGTTTTGGATGTTCGAGAATATTTTTAACCGTTGTTTTTAAGAATACTGCCTGTTCTTCATTTATAGTTGAAGCCTTTAGGAAATCGATAATGACATCATCAACATCATCGCTAGTTTTTATTTGAGCCATAATATCATGAATCAAATTTCCTTTTTCAATGGCTTCTTGCTGATTGGTATCCCACAACAATCCGGATTTTGTAACCATTTTTATATTATGATCTTCTTTTGCTGTCGAAATAAACTCACTTTGAAGATGCATTTCTTTTCTGTTTGTAGAATTTTTTGATGCTTTTTTAGAACTTCCGAAGCTATAATTGGCCTCTGAATCATTCCAAATTCCTAGATCCTGGAGGTAATTTATTAATAAGCCTGAATATTTTTTGGTATTAATTTCACCTTTAGTCGATATCTCTTTTGTTGAGATTATATGTATTTGTTCAATGGCGCGTGTTAGTGCAACATATAGCAAATTAATATTGTCTAATTCTTGTTCAGATTGATGCTTGTTATAAATGCGTAATCCTTCAGCTCCATAATTTTCAAAATCTTTGTTATAGTTTAAGAGTGTATGTGAAAACCCATTGTATTTTTCTGAATCTAAACTAAACCATTCTTTAGGCTCTAATTCTCTATAAATATCTAAATCGGCATAAGGAAAAATCACCACAGGGAATTCTAGACCCTTGGATTTGTGTATTGTCATGATTTGAACCGCATTTTGTCCTTGTGGAGAAATGATACTCAAACTATCTTTTTTCTTATCGAAGTATTCTAAAAACCCTGAAATATCAGAGCCCTTTTTTTGAGAAAAATCTAAAATAATATCCAAATAAAATTGAATGTATGCATTTGAATTTTTGACTAAATTGAAACGTCTAACAATAGCTTCAACTAAATCATAAAGTGGAAACTGTAGTAATGAATTACAGTCTATAAATACGCCATAATTTTGCAAACTTTTGAATAGTTTATCAGTAGAAAGGTGAATATGATTTGTAAAAAAATGATGCTTGTCGTCTATATTAAAAAGTGTGGTTAAATAATTTAAAACCTTAATTTTTGTTTCATTGTTTTCCGGCTGAACAAGAAGGAATAATAAATCATTGATAAAAACGACATCAGGTGAATTATTAATCAGTAAAGTTTCAGAAGAAATAATTGGAATTTCGTGCTGACTTAAATAATCAGCAATGGCAACCCCTTCCTTTTTCTTTCTAATTAAAACACAAATGTCTTCCAAATTAAAACCGTTTTCAATGCACTCATTTATAGTCCTTAAAACGGCTTCAGGAAATATTTCGTTTCTATCATCTTCTTTATTATTGTCTAAAAACGAGAGCGTTACAAAACCGTCTTTATCTTCTGTTATATTTTGATGTGCTTTTTCGAATAGAGTTTTATAATCATCATTATTAAAAACATGATTGGCTAAAAACTTAAAAAAACCATTGTTAAAATTTACTACTTCTTTATAGCTTCGGTAATTTTCTTTTAGACTCCTTACATCTTGTAATGCATGAAAAGGGCTGCTTTTTTTATTAAACAAATCAATAAACTGTTCCGCTTTTCCGCCACGCCAGCGATATATAGCTTGTTTAGCATCACCAACTAACATGGTGCTTCCGTTTACAGTAGATAATGAATTTTCTAATAATGGGATTAAATTCTCCCATTGCATCACAGATGTATCTTGAAACTCATCAATGAAATAATGTTTAAATTTTTCACCTAAACGTTCATAAATAAAAGGTGTAGGCTGTGCTGAAATTTCTTTGCTAATAATGGCATTAAATTCTGAAATCAGCATTTTGTTTTGATCCTCTTTTAAAACTTCTAACTCACTATTTATAGCCTTCAAAACGGATAATGGTGTAATATTTCTATAAAATGCTTTTAAAAATTTTAAATGAAATATAGCTCGCTTAGTGACATTAAAGCTAGATGCTATTTGTGGTTGTATTTGTTCAATTATTGAAGCAATATCAGCAGTTACTCGCTTAGGATATAACGTTTTGGTTTCTATATCTTCTTGCCATTTAGTATCAAAATTTACGTTAAAGTTTTTTTCTGACAATTTCGAAAAATGTTTAGGCAAATAACCACTAGTAAAGTCATTAAATTCTAATCCAGACTCTTCAATTAATGTAAGTACAGTTTGAGCGTTTTCAACAATATGGGTTTCTAAATCTGAAATTTCTTTTTTGAGTTGTGCTTTAAGCACTTTAAAATCATTTAAAGTTTTGTCTTTTAAACCATTGATAAAGGGCATATCGTTTTCATTTACCAAGAGTTTAGCAATCTTGTTAAAATCAAAAGACACATCCCAACTTTTATCATCATCAGCTTTTTCAATAGCAAAATCAACTAAAATCTTTGTAAGATCATTATCATTTCCTGCTTTGGCAATTAAACTATCTACAGCTTCGTTGAGCAATGAATCTTGGTCTAGCTCCACTTCAAAATTCAAAGGCAGTCTTAAATCATAAGCAAAAGTTCTAATCAATTTATGAGTAAAACCATCAATAGTAGAAATATCGAAGGCGGCATAATTGTGCAGTATAGTATTTAATAAACTTTTGGATTTCTCATGGAGTTTAATAGGTTCCATTTGTAACTCCTTGCAAATACTCTCAAACATCGAGTTTTCACTTTCTAAAACAGAATCATCAGAAAACGTTTTTAGTGTTTCAACAATACGCGCTTTCATTTCTGCAACAGCCTTATTAGTAAAGGTTATGGCTAGAATACGTTTAAAAGGTTCTGGATGATTTGATTGAAATAAAATTTTTAAATATTCTTTTACGAGTGTATATGTTTTTCCGCTTCCTGCTGAGGCATTATAAATGGTAAAAGGATACGTTTGTTGCATGAAGAATGATTTGCTTACAAGATAAAAACTATCGATGGTTTCATAACAATTTATTATTTTTAATTGACCTGTTTTATGTGTAAATTTGAATGAAATTAAATATTAATTAAAACAAAATAATTATGGCTTTCGAATTACCAAAATTAGGATATGCTTATGATGCCTTAGAACCTCATATAGATGCAAGAACCATGGAGATACATCATTCTAAACATCACCAAGGATACACAAATAATTTAAATAACGCTATTGCAGGAACAGATTTAGAAGGGAAATCTATTGATGATATTCTTGGAAATTTAGATATGAATAATAGTGCTGTTAGAAATAACGGTGGCGGATTTTATAATCATTCTTTGTTCTGGGAGGTTATGAATCCAGAAGATAGAGGTTATCTGTCTGGTGATTTAAAAGACGCTATTGAGGCTGCTTATGGTTCAAAAGATGAATTTATACAAGCTTTTTCAAATGCAGCAGGAACACGTTTTGGTTCTGGTTGGGCATGGTTGTGTGTGCACAAAGGAGGTAAAGTAGAAATTTGTTCAACGCCAAATCAGGATAATCCATTAATGCCAGGAGTAAGTTGTGGTGGTACACCAATTTTAGGACTTGATGTTTGGGAGCACGCATACTATTTAAATTATCAAAATAGGCGTCCAGATTACATTAAGGCATTTTTTAATGTCGTTAACTGGAATGAAATGGAAAAGCGTTACGCAGAAGCTAAATAAAACTAGTTATTAGTTTAAATATAAAGGCAAATTCAGAAATGGATTTGCTTTTTTTTGGCGTTACCCAAAGGTCGGGCTCTACACTATATCTTTTCTTATGCTAAATTTGTATCCGGATCTCATCAAGTATTTAAATTATAAGATGATTTATGTTTAGATTGAGTTGTTTTGTAAGCATAAAAAAAGGATGCCGTTTCTATCCCTAACGCGATAATTATTATTTTTAAGAAAAACGCATTACCAATAAATGGGTACTCCCATTTTTTTAGAAAGTATATAAAATGAAAAAGGTGAACGTTAGTTCACCTTTTTGCCCCAAATCTACCATAAACTTAACCTACTTATGTTATGGTTTTTCAAATATATGGTAGCGATATTGTTTGATAAAATATTTTAGATAAACTACGCAAATATTGGCTTAAAAGAAATTGTGTTAGCTAATTAGGGTAAAGTGTAAACACATATAATCAAATTAATTAGGAAACTAAATTGCATAAAAAAAGGCGAACAGATGTTCACCTTTTTTTGCCCCAAATCTACCATGAACTTAACCTACTTATGTTATGGTGAGACCAATTTATACGTAATTTAAATATTTTGACTATTTTTTAGGTGAACTGCGTTTTTTTTGGGTGAAATGCAAATATTACAGTTTTTACTTATAAAATTATTGATTTCATAATTAATAGGCACGTTCATTATTGCCTTCGTAAAAGTTGATAAACGCACGATTTACAACTCTATTCCCGCCAACAGTTGGATAGTTTCCCGTAAAATACCAATCGCCCAAATGCTCAGGACAAGCTTTATGTAAATTTTCTACAGGTTGAAAAATAATTTTCACTTCTGCCTTTATTGATTCATCACTCAACAACTCTGAAATTTTATCTGATATTTCTTCGGCTGTAAAAGGGTCATATATTTCTTTTACAAAATTTTGTACGTGCTTATCTTCCAAATCTGTTTGCGTTACACACTTATCATAAACCTCTTTTACAATATCATATTTGCCAGAATCTTTTAGTAATTCTAAAGCTGCTTTAAAAGCAACTAAGCTTTCAAGGTTTGCCATATCAATGCCATAACAATCTGGATATCGTATTTGTGGCGCAGAAGACACCACAATTATTTTTTTAGGATTTAAACGATCTAGCATTTTTAAGATACTCATTTTTAAAGTTGTACCTCTAACGATACTATCATCAATAATAACTAGATTATCGGTAGGTTTAATAACACCATAGGTTACATCATAAACGTGTGCTACTAAATCATCTCTACTGCTATCTTCGGTAATAAAGGTTCTAAGTTTAACATCTTTAATAGCTATTTTTTCAACTCTCGCGTGCTCAGATAATATCTCGGTAACTTTTGCTGCCGATAATGATCGTTGTCCATTTAAAATAGCTGCTGTTTTAGTTTTATTTATAAAAGCCTCAGCAGTTTCAATCATTCCAAAAAACGATGTTTCTGCGGTATTAGGAATATACGAGAACACTGTATTTTTTGTGTCATTATCAATCGCTTCAAGTACTTTAGGCATTAATAATTTACCTAACATTTTACGTTCTTGATATATTTCTGCATCACTACCTCTAGAGAAATAGATGCGTTCAAAAGAACAAGACTTTCTTGCTAAAGGTTCTAATATTTGTTTAAGTCTAACTTCTCCTGAATGTTTAGTAATAATGGCTTGTCCAGGTTCTAATTCTTTAACGTCTTCAAATTTCACATTGAAAACTGTTTGAATCACGGGTCGTTCAGAAGCTACAACAACTACTTCATCATCCTTATAATAAAAAGCGGGTCTAATTCCAGCAGGGTCTCTCAAAACAAAAGAATCCCCATGTCCAATAAGTCCGGCCATAGCATAACCACCATCCCAATTTTTTGCAGCTCGCCTTAAGATTTTAGCCACTTTTAAACGCTCAGCAATAAGCGGTGATGCCTGCTGTTTATTATAGCCTTCTTTTTTTAAGTCTTTATATATTTTACTCACTGCATCATCAAGAAAATGACCAATTTTCTCCATTATAGTAATGGTGTCAGTATATTCTTTAGGGTGCTGTCCTAATTCTATAAGGTTACTAAAAAGTTCTTTAACATTGGTCATGTTAAAGTTTCCAGCCATAATTAAATTTCTATGCATCCAGTTGTTTTGCCTTAAAAAAGGATGAACACTTTCTACGCTATTTTTTCCGAAAGTTCCGTAGCGAACATGACCTAATAAAACTTCTCCTATGTACGGGATATTCTTTTTTTGTGCAGCAACGTCCTCTTTGTACTCTGGGTGCGTTTCAAATTCTTTATTAACTCTATCGTTAATTTGTGCGAAAATATCTTGAATGGGTTGTTGTGCTATTGAACGAACTCTACTTATGTAACGTTGACCAGGTTCAGTATCTAATTTTATACTAGCAAAACCAGCACCGTCTTGACCTCGGTTATGTTGTTTTTCCATCAATAAATACATTTTATTCACACCATAAAATGCACTGCCATATTTTTCTTTATAAAACTCAAGCGGTTTTAAAAGTCTAATCATTGCTATTCCACATTCGTGTTTTAAGACATCGCTCATAATAAAAATGTTTTGGCTTTACTCATTATTTTATTCCATATCACTGAATTCGTTAACCTTTGATTTCGCGAAAATGAAAAACTATTTTTATATCCCCACTTTAGTAGAAACACAAATTGATTTAAATAAAAAACGCGCTCTAAATAGAGCGCGTTTTTTTAGGTTAATTCTATTTCAAATTGCGTTAGTTGTTTAAATTGCAACAGTCGCTTATGAATTTCTTCGTTTGATAAATTTTGCATGCGCTCCGTTCCAAATTTTTCAACACAAAATGACGCCAAGGTCGAACCATATATCACAGCATTCTTCATATTTTCAAAGGACACATCTCCTGTTTTGGCTATATATCCAGCAAAACCACCTGCGAACGTGTCACCGGCACCAGTAGGATCAAAAACTTCTTCTAATGGTAAAGCAGGCGCATAAAACACATGGGCATTATGAAATAATAAAGCACCATGCTCTCCTTTCTTTATTACCACATACTTTGGTCCCATTTCATGAATCTTTCTAGCTGCAACTACTAAAGAATATTCTCCTGTTAATTGCCTAGCTTCTTCATCATTTATAGTAATTACATCTACACGTTTTATAACATTTAGTAAATCGTCTAAAGCGCAATCCATCCAAAAATTCATCGTGTCTAAGATCACCAATTTTGGTTTTTTAGTCATTTGATCTAAAACACTAGATTGGACGATTGGATGTAAATTTCCTAACATCACCACTTCAGCATCCTTATAACCTTTAGGAACTACTGGATTAAAATCCGCAAGGGTGTTTAATTCAGTGACTAAAGTGTCACGAGAATTCATATCATTATGATATTTTCCACTCCAAAAGAATGTTTTCCCTTCTTTTACAATTTCAATTCCTGAAACATCAATATTTTTATTTGATAATAAGTCTAAATATTCTTTAGGGAAATCGCCGCCAACAACAGAAACAGCAGCTGCATTAACATTAAAATGAGAAGCAGCAAGACCTATGTAAGTAGCTGCGCCACCAAGAATTTTATCGGTTTTACCGAAAGGCGTTTCAATAGCATCAAATGCCACGGTACCTACAATTACTAATTTACTCATAAATGAGATGTGAAATTTAGGTGCAAATATAAGTCTTTTTATAGATTACAACGACTATATTTTTTTCAATAAATAGACGATTAGAATATTTTTTAACCCTTATGTGACATTTTTAAATAAGATGGTGTTTTAGCGTTAGATGCTATTATTACTTTAAGATTGGGGATGTAATTAAAGGTGTCCCTAATTTTTTTAGTGTTTTAAGGGGTGTTGATAAGATGTAAGTTACTTTCTGCCAAAATCAGCAGGAATTTCTCCCCAAGCTTTGGTTTCCCATTTTACAATTACGGTATTATAGGTGTTGCTTTTTAACCATTCTATAGCCCTTTCAACTAAATCAAAAACGGGTTTGTTTTTTTGGTTATGTTCTAGTTTGGTGTTGCAGTTTTTCTTCTTCACCCAACTCATAGCGGTTCTAGAATCTGTGTAAAGAATTCTATCGCTTTTATTTTTTTTAAGAATAGCCAATCCATGTACTAAGGCTAAAAACTCACCTATGTTATTTGTTCCTTCTTCAAAAGGACCTTGAATAAATAGTTGTTTTTTAGTTTTAGTATCTACTCCTCGATATTCCATTTTCCCAGGATTACCACTCGATGCTGCATCAACAGAAATAGAATTGTAGTTAGGTTGTCCTATCTTTTTAAGCTGCTCCCCAGATAGTTCACTCGTAAATTTCTTGCCGTTACCTATATAGTCCTTATAGTTACCTTTTAAAGCTTTTTTAGCCGCTTCAATCGTTGAAAACGATTTGTATTGTGCGCCTTGGTAATCTTTTATTTGGGATTTGCAGTCATTCCAAGATTCGAAAACGCCGATATGATGCCCTTTCCAAACGGTATAATATTTTCTTTTCTTTTTACTCATTTAAAAGCTTTTCAACCACTTTCGGAAAATGTTCCATCTCTAATTCATGAATTTTCGACGCGACATCATTTGCATTATCGGTTGCAGAAATATCACATTTTACCTGAAAAATAGTAGCACCTTCGTCATAACGTTCATTTACATAATGAATTGTAATACCAGTTTCAGTTTCTTTATTCGCAATAACCGCCTCATGCACGTGCATACCATACATGCCTTTTCCTCCATATTTAGGAAGTAAAGCAGGGTGTACATTAATTACTTTATTTGGAAATTCGTTTAATATATGTTCTGGGAATTTCCATAGAAACCCGGCTAAAATTATCAAATCAGGCTTTGAAGCTTTTAAAACATTCAAGACGTCATCTGTTTTTGAAAACGCTATTCTATTGAATGACAAAGCACTAACTTTTAATTTTTTTGCGCGTTCTAAAACTTTGGCATGGGGATTGTTAGTTAGTACCTGAATAACAGACGCATTATCGCTGTTGTGAAAAAACTTAATTAAATTTTCAGCATTAGTTCCACTTCCGGACGCAAAAATTACAATACGTTTCATTTTACAGACTATAGTGTTAATATTATTCGAACAAAAAAAAGAATAATTATTAACAATTAGAAGAGAAAAACTAATTACTTAAAAGTAATTTTAGTAAATTACCGACACATTTTTAACTTAAAAGTGTATTATAAAATATAAGTTTTTTATTTTTGCCAACTAATTAAAACATTTAAATTAAAAGATTATGTCAGACATTGCATCAAGAGTAAAAGCGATTATCGTGGACAAATTAGGAGTAGATGAGAACGAAGTTGTTACTGAAGCTAGCTTCACAAACGATTTAGGAGCAGACTCTTTAGACACTGTAGAATTAATTATGGAGTTCGAAAAAGAATTCGATATTCAAATACCAGACGATCAAGCTGAAAACATCGCTACAGTAGGTCAAGCTATCTCTTATATAGAAGAAGCTAAATAAGTAAACAATCAAAATACTTTATGGAATTAAAGCGAGTTGTAGTCACAGGATTAGGAGCTTTAACACCAATTGGTAATACCAAAGATGAATTTTGGGAAGGCTTAATTAGTGGCAAAAGTGGGGCTGCGCCAGTAACATATTATGATACCGAAAAGTTTAAAACTAAATTCGCTTGCGAATTAAAAAACTTTAACGTGACTGACTTTTTTGATAGAAAAGAGGCTCGTAAAATGGATAAATTTGCACAATACGCTATGGTAGCTGCAGATGAAGCCATTGCAGACTCAAAATTAAATCTTGATGAAGTCAATAAATTGCGTGTAGGTGTTATATGGGGAGCAGGTATTGGTGGTTTAGAAACCTTTCAGCAAGAAGTTTTAAACTTCGCTGCTGGTGATGGAACACCGAGATTTAATCCATTCTTTATTCCTAAAATGATTGCTGATATTGCACCAGGTAATATCTCCATAAAACATGGTTTTATGGGGCCAAATTACACAACAGTTTCTGCATGTGCATCTTCTGCTAATGCTATGTTTGACGCTTTAAACTCTATACGTTTAGGGCATACAGATGTGGTTGTTACAGGTGGAAGTGAAGCCGCAGTGACTATTGCTGGTATGGGTGGTTTTAATGCTATGCACGCACTATCTACTAGAAATGAAAGTCCAGAAACAGCTTCTCGCCCATTTGATGGAACAAGAGATGGTTTTGTTTTAGGAGAAGGTGCAGGTGCACTGATTCTAGAAGAGTATGAACATGCAAAAGCAAGAGGTGCTAAAATATATGCTGAATGTATTGGAGGAGGTTTATCTTCTGATGCCTATCATATGACAGCGCCGCATCCAGAAGGTATTGGTGTTATTGCAGTAATGAAGAATTGTTTAGAGAATGCAGGCCTAAATCCAGAAGATGTTGACCATATTAATACACATGGTACATCTACACCTTTAGGAGATGTTGCAGAGCTTAAAGCAATTTCAGAAGTATTTGGAAGTCACGCTAAGAATATAAATATAAATTCAACTAAATCAATGACTGGTCACCTTTTAGGTGCAGCAGGAGCTATTGAAGCAATTTCGGTGATATTGGCCATGGAACACGGTATTGTACCTCCAACAATAAACCACACTACAATAGATGAAAACATTGATCCTGAATTAAATTTAACCTTGAACAAGGCTCAAAAGCGTGATGTAAAAGTAGGAATGAGTAATACATTTGGATTTGGCGGACACAACGCTTGTGTAATATTCAAAAAAATAGATTAAATCCCGAATGGATAGCATTCGTAACATACTAAATTCCCGTTTTAAACGCAACGGGAATTTTTTTATGGAATTAACTAAAATACTTGGGTTTAAACCTAAGAATGTTAAATACTTCAGAAAGGCATTTACGCATCGGTCTATGAATATTAAGGACACTAAAGGCGATCCTTTTAATTACGAGCGTTTAGAGTTTTTGGGAGATGCGATGTTAAGCTCGGTAATTGCATCACATCTATATCTTGAAGTACCAAGTGGCGATGAAGGCTACTTAACCAAAATGCGATCCAAGGTTGTTAGTAGAGAACATCTAAATGAGTTAGGTAAAGATTTAGAACTGATAAATTTAGTAGAAAGTAAAATCCCCGCAGGTCAATTTGGAGATAATATCCATGGTAATTTATTTGAAGCTTTAATAGGAGCTATTTTTTTAGATAGAGGTTATAAATACTGTGAAAAATTTATTTTTAAGCGTGTTATAATTCCTTATGTAGATATTGCAACTCTAGAAGGAAGAGTAATTAGTTACAAAAGTTTACTTATTGAGTGGTGTCAAAAAGAAAAAAAGACATTTGGTTACAACGTATACGAAGATACGGGTAATGATGACGTTAGGCATTTTTCAGTAAAGCTATCTATAGACGAAAAAGTTATTGCCAAAGCCAGAGCAACTTCAAAGAAAAAGGCCGAGGAAAAAGCTTCAAAACGCGCCTTTTTTGCATTTCAAAGTAAAATGTCGAAGATGCTTTAATATTCTAAATTTTAAACGAATCAACTATAACGTTTTAGTTGTGTTTATTACCAAGATTAGCTTTAACGTAATACAACTCCCCTTTATATATACTATATTTACGAGTTAAATATAAGTTATGACTGTTCACAAACTTATTCTTGATGATGCCTTTGAGGAAGCATTATATACCTTAATTGCAATTCATTGCAATCTGGAAGACTATCGTTTAGCATACCTTCTCAATAAACATTTGGGTATTACGCTTTCAAGAAAAGCATCAGATATAGACTATAATAATGGGCAGGTTTCTTATTCAATTTTTGAATGGGAAGACCATAAACAATTAGTAACATGGAGTTTGGTGTCTAACATCTGTAAAACTGAAGAACTCCGAGAAACAGATTATAAGTCGTTATTCGACAACCAAGAAAAAATAACCAAAATATTTCAGTTATTACCAGAACACAAAACTGTAAACTATTTTTTAAAAATAGATAGCGCATTCAGTTTTAGTAAAGAGAACTATATTTTAGATAGTATATTAAAAATACCTCAAATTGCAACGGCTTACAGTCTAGATTCTAGTGAACTGAAATCTAAAGATAATTTAATTTTTAACTAATGTCAATAAACAAAAAAACCAAAATAGTAGCAACTTTAGGACCCGCTACAAGTACTAAGGAAGTTTTAAAAAACATGCTTGATGAAGGCGCAAATGTATTTAGAATAAACTTCTCTCATGCAGATTATAGCGATGTAAAGGAGCGTGTTCAAATGATACGTGAGCTAAATGAAGAACATGGCTATACGGCAGCTATTCTTGCAGATTTACAAGGCCCAAAACTTCGTCTAGGTGTGATGAAGGAGGAAGTAGTTGTAAATCCTGGAGATGAAATAATCTTTGCTACGGGTGAACGTTTTGAAGGTACAAAAGAACGTGTTTATATGACCTATGATAGGTTTCCGCAAGATGCAAAACCTGGCGAACGTATTCTTTTAGATGATGGTAAATTACTTTTTGAAGTGATTTCTACTGATAAAAAGAAAGAAGTAAAAGCAAAAGTGATTCAAGGAGGTCCCTTAAAGTCTAAAAAAGGAGTTAACCTTCCAAATACTGATATTTCACAACCAGCATTAACAGAAAAAGATATTGAAGATGCTATTTTCGCCATTAGTCTTGAGGTAGATTGGATTGCACTCTCTTTTGTGCGTCATGCAGAAGATTTAATGCAATTGCGTGATTTAATAGCAAAACATTCTGATCATAAAATTCCAATTATAGCTAAAATTGAAAAGCCAGAAGCCGTAGAAAATATTGATAAAATTGTTGCACATTGTGATGGTTTAATGGTAGCTCGTGGAGATTTAGGAGTAGAAGTACCTGCTGAAGCAGTACCACTTATTCAAAAGCAATTGGTGTTACGTGCTAAAAAAGCAAGAATTCCAGTAATTATTGCAACGCAAATGATGGAAACTATGATTGATAGCTTAACTCCAACAAGAGCAGAGGTAAATGATGTTGCAAATTCTGTTATGGATGGTGCCGATGCTGTAATGCTTTCTGGTGAAACATCAGTAGGTCAATATCCAGTTGAAGTAATTAGGCAAATGGCTAATATTTTAAAAAGTGTAGAGAACTCGAAATTAATTCAAGTTCCGCAATTGCCACCACATATTCGAACCAACCGTTATATCACAAAATCTATATGTTACCATGCCGCTAATATGGCAAACGAAATTAATGCAAAAGCCATTTCAACATTAACAAATAGTGGGTACACAGCATTTCAAATTTCGGCATGGAGACCATCATGTCATATTTTAGTATTTACATCAAACAAACGTATTTTAACACGTTTAAGTTTACTTTGGGGCGTTCGCGCGTTTTATTATGACAAATTTGTAAGCACCGATGAAACTATTGACGACGTTAACGGTATTGCCTGTAAAATGGGTTATTTAGATGTTGGTGATATGCTAATAAGTTTAGCAGCAATGCCAATGAAAGAAAAGGGCATGGTAAACACGCTTCGTGTTACCGAAATTGAAACCTGTAATTTTTAAATTATAAATATTTGGGCGTTACCTAAAGGTCGGGCTTTGCACTATATCTTTTAAATAGAAAAAACTGCCCAAAAGCAGTTTTTTCTATTTAAAAGGATGCCGTTGCAATCGCTAACACACTTGTACACTAACTTATATTTTAAAACAGAAGTTATTTTATTTTTGGAGAAGTTCGTTTAGTAGGTTGATGTAATACACACGCCAAAATATCGGGAGCAAAAGAGTTGCGGAGCTCTTTTGGTAACTTTTCTGATAAAGTCAAGTGGTTACTTAATCGTTAATAACAATTTAAAACTCAAACCTCAATTGTACGCTAACACTTTTTTTTAGTTCAGGTTTTTTCTTTTTTTCAGTGTTTAAATTAGACATAGAAATGCCTAATAATCGAACAGAATTACTCAACTTTTCTTGGTATAATAAATCTTTAGCGGTTTCTAAAATCACGTCTTTATCACCTATATAATAGGGTAAAGTTTTGCTACGAGTGTGCAACGTAAAATCGCTATACTTAATTTTTAAAGTCACCGTTTTCCCAGCGACGTTGCTTTTTAATAATCTACGTGAAACTTCTTCTGCTATGTGCTCTAACTTTTCAAGCATAAATATTTCAGAAGATAAGTTTTTATTAAACGTACGTTCAGCAGCTAAACTTTTCCGGATTCTATTAGGTTTTACTTCACTATTATGAACCCCTCTAACAATGTAATAATAGGATCCTCCAGATTTTCCGAAGTGTTCATCTAAATACTCTAAAGATTTCTGCTTCAAATCGAATCCGGTAAAAATACCTTTTTGGTACATTTTTTCGGCGGTAACTTTACCAACACCGTAAAATTTTCTAATATCCAATTGTTCTAAAAACGCAATAACTTCTTCAGGGTTTACCGTTTTTTGTCCGTTAGGTTTATTATAATCGCTGGCAACTTTGGCTATAAATTTATTAATAGAAATGCCTGCTGAAGCCGTTAAACCAACTTCATTAAAAATCCGTTCTCGAATTTCTTTTGCAATTAAAGACGCACTTGGGTTTCCTTTCTTGTTTTTTGTAACATCTAAGTACGCTTCATCAAGAGATAACGGTTCAACCAAATCCGTATAATCATAAAATATCTTTCTAATCTTTTTTGATATTTCATTATATCTATCAAAATCTGTCTTCACAAAAATTAATTCTGGACACAATTTAACAGCCAGTGTTCCAGCCATAGCACTTTTAACTCCAAATTTTCTAGCCTCATAACTGGCAGCACTTACCACACCACGTTTTCCGCCGCCACCAACCGCAATGGCTTTCCCTTTAAGTTTAGGATTATCCATTTGCGCTACAGAGGCATAAAATGCATCCATATCTACATGAATAATTTTTCGCAACGTTAAATTGGTAGTCATTCTTTGATTCTTAATTCTATCAAAAATAAGATATCTTTGATAGAGATTATGCCAATAGATGAAACTAATTTATAATCACAAGGCTATATTTGGGACACGCAATCGGATATGTTATATGCAGCTATTCGAGCAATAATAGCATTAATGACACTAAGCTAAT
>NZ_CAJQQI010000101.1 GCF_905480415.1 uncultured Algibacter sp.
TAATATAAATCATCAACATTTGTTTTTAAATCAATGTTAGATTTTTTGATAACCTTTTTTAGTTTTTCTTCAGATTTTATGTCCTCTCTATGAATGTTTAATGCATGCGCTACAATTTCAAAAACACTTTTCTCATATAAATATTTAGATTCATTTATTAAGGCTGAAATAACAGCTCCAGGAAATTTTAACACAGCTGGATTAAGGTATTTCGGTTCACTAATTTCTTTATGGTCTTTATCTTTAATTAACCTCAATAATAAGCGTTCTAAGATTTTAATAAAGGGTATCATAACAATCACACCGATAACATTAAATATGGTATGAAATAAAGCCAGTTTTAAGGTGTAATTTGTATTCGAAATTTCAAATACATATGATAAATTATCAACTAATCTCGCTAAAGGAAATATTAGTGAAATAGCAATAATACCTGTTGTCATATTAAAAATTAAATGAGCCCCTGCCAACCTTTTACCTGCAACATTTGAACTTAACGAACCTAGGACAGCAGTAATTGTAGTACCAATATTTGCACCAACAGCTAGAGCTAATGCATTTTCATATTCTATCTGTCCAACTGATAATGCTGTTAATATTAACGCTAAGGTTGCACTACTTGATTGAAGAATTGTTGTTATGATAATACCTAATCCAGCATATATAAACACTCCTAAAAACCCTGAAACGGCATATTGAGATAAATCAACATACTCTTTAAAAACATCAAACCCATCTTTCATATAATGAATCCCTAGAAAGAAAAAGCCTAAACCAGCCAAAATATTTCCAATACCTTTTAAAGCTGTTTTCTTTTGAAAGGAAAAAATAACTCCGAAAACCAGCATAGGCATTGCTAAAGCAGACACCTTAACTTTAAGACCAAATCCTGCCACTAACCAAGCCGTAGCTGTAGTACCAATATTAGATCCGAAAATTAATCCTATACCACCTGCTAATGTGATTAATTCTGCACTGATAAATGAAATTGTGATAACAGAAACTAAGGAACTCGATTGAATTAATGCGGTAACAAAAGCACCAGTTGTGATACTTTTATAAAGTTTATTTGTAGCTTTTTTTAATATATTTTGTAATGGCCCTTTAGTAAAAACCTTAAAACCCTCTTCTAGCATAATCATTCCAAAAAGTAGTATTGCAATACCCGCCGAAATTGTTTTAAAGTTTGGATTTAAATAAAGTAATACACCCAGAACAATTAAAACACCAAAGAAAAGAGACCTTCTAATCATATACAAATTAGTATAAATAGTTTATTAAGATAGAAAAACTCTACAAATTTAAAAATTAAATATTTTAAACTGAGAACCTATTCAACAAAAAAAGCACCTCAATTGAGGTGCTTTTTTAAAAATTTGGGGTCCTCCCTTTCGGGAGGACGACCCAATAATTATGTTATGATTTGCACATTAAATTCTATTACCCTTCACAACTGGCACATTCTTTCTTTTGCTTAAACTTCTGTGCAGCATTCATACTGTGCTGGTAATACAATGATTTAACACCTAGTTTCCAAGCAGTAACATAAAGTTTATTAATGTCTTTAACTGGCATATCTGGATGTACCATAATATTTAAAGACTGTGCTTGATCTATATGATTCTGTCTATTTGCTGCTTGATAAATAATAGTCATTTGATCAATTTCAGAATAGGTTTTAAACACATCTTTTTCATGATCAGTAAGACCTTCTATATGTTGAACAGAACCATCGTAATCACGAATACTTCTCCAAACTTCAGGTGTATTTAATCCTTTCTCTTCTAAAAGTTCTAATAAATAAGGATTCTTAATAGTTGTTTTTATTTTCGCGATATCCTTAACATAACTATTAGACCAAATTGGCTCAATACCCTGAGATACTTGTCCTAATATAAAAGCAGACGATGTTGTTGGTGCTACTGCATTTAATGTTGTGTTACGTCTTCCGTATCCTTTTAATACTTCTGGTTCACCAAATAATTTTGCTAATTCTACTGATGCCTTATTTGATTTTTCTTGAATCGTTTTAAATATTTCACTATTTAAATCAAAGGCTTCCTGACTATCAAAACCTAACATTTTAGATTGTAATAATGAGTGCCACCCTAAAGCCCCTAGTCCTAAAGCTCTATTTTCTTTTGCGAACGTATAAGCCTTTTCCATAAACATAAATGTCTGTCTATCATCACGATCTGCAGAATCTCTGTATACCTCTAATTTGGTAATAAACTCTTCTAGAACAGCATCTAAAAAGTACACCATGGTTTCAACTGCATCAGTATCTTTCCATTTATCGTAATGTAATAAGTTTATTGAAGACAGAACGCATACAAAAGACCATTTCTCGTTTGTAGGCAACATGATTTCAGAACATAAATTACTTGCGTATATTTCATGGTTTTTATCTCTATATACATCTGGAGACGTATTGTTGGCATTATCTTTAAAAAAGATATATGGATACCCTATTTCGCCTCTGCGTTGTAAAACTTTTGCCCAAATAGCTCTTTTATCGGCATCACCAGCAATCATTTCTTCCATCCACTCATTTCCAACCGTAACACCATGAGTTAACTCTTGGATTGGATTTCCTTCTGTCCCTATTTCTAGAAACTCATTAATATCTTTATGGTCAATTGGTAAGTATGGAGAAAAACGACCTCTTCTCACAGAACCCTGACTTACAACATCTACCATTTTTTCAAAGAGTTGCATAATATGAACAGCACCAGAAGATTTTCCGTTGTTTTTTACTGGAGCACCTCTATGACGCAATTTACCAAAGTAACCAGAAGTACCACCTCCTAATTTAGACATCATTCCTACTTCCGATTGTGTGTAAAGGATATCTCCCATATCATCAGAAATATGCGACCCAAAACAACTAATTGGTAAGCCACGTTTTTTGCCAAAATTAGACCATACTGGAGACGCTAATGAATAATAGCCTTCTGCCATATAACCATAAAATTTATCTGCAAAACCATCGATTTTTAAAATAGACTCTGCGTTTTCTGCAATTTCTCTAATTCTTTCTTCAGGATTAGTGCCTTCTGTAAGATAACCAGATGCTAAAAATTGACGACTGTGTTCTGTTAACCATTTTATTTCTGGTTTTGTAGTTGTCTTAGCTTCTTTTATAGCATCTTTTCTGGCTTTTAATAATTCATCGTGGCTAGAAGTTTGTGTTGTTTCTAAATTTACGTTTTGGTCAGTCTTCAAGTTTGTGTTTTCGTTCATGTTTTAAAATAGGTCGTCGCTAGTTATACTTTTTGTTCTTTTGCTATAATTCACAGAACGCTTCACGAAGAAATCTCCATGTTTTGTCCCTATTATTTCATCGTCAAACCATTCGGTTTTAGCTAATAATGTTTCGTTTACATCGAATACTTTTTCAATACCAATGCTTTCTAACGAATTATTGAATCTATTTTTTATAAACTCATTAATAACATCTTTTGGTAAAAATTCTAATTCGCCAGCTTCAAAAATCCAATCAACAAGTTTACTTTCAGATATAAACGCTTCCTTACATAATTCTCTTACAATGGCACTGTGTTCTTCACCAAACCACGTTGGGTTTTCATCTTTTATAATTCTAATAATATCAATTCCAAAATCACCATGAATTTGCTCTTCTTTCGAAGTTGCTTCAACAACATTAGAAACACCTTTAAGCATATTTTTGTGCTTATTGAAAGCCATAATTATTAAAAATTGCGAGAATAAAGACACGTGTTCTATAAAAAGAGAAAACAATAAAATAGATTCTGCATACTCTTGGTTATCCTCACTTTTTGCGTTTTTTAAAGCGGTTTCTAAATAATGAACACGTCTCATTATTACTGGCTTCTTCTTTAGGTGCTTAAACTCATTATTAAGACCTAAAATTTCTAATAAATGTGAATAGGCATCGTGATGGCGCACTTCACTTTCTGCGAACGTTGCTCCAACCGATCCTATTTCCGGTTTTGGCATTTTGTTATATATCTCGCCCCAAAATGATTTTACTGCAACTTCAATTTGCGAAATGGCAAGCATTGTATTTTTAATAGCATTTTGCTCTACAATAGTCAGTCTTGTTTTAAAATCCTGAATATCACTTGTGAAATTAAATTCAGAATGAATCCAATATGAATGTCTTATAGCATCTACATACTCATTAAGCTCAGGATACTCATAAGGTTTTAAGTTAATGCGCTTTTCAAAAATATTTGTTTTTCTACTTCTAGCTTGTTCATCTCTGTATAATATATAGGCTTTTGCTACCCTAGGAAAAGAGCTTACCATTAATGTCTCTTCTACAAGATCTTGCACTTCTTCTACGGTAGGCAAATAGTTATGGTCTTTTGCTTTTCTCTCTAATAATGCTTGTAAAACATTAACAGAGATTGTATTTGCATCTTCTTTCTTACCATTTCCAACAGAAAGCATTGCTTTCTCAATAGCATTAGAAATTTTATTTAAAACAAAAGGGCTTGTTTCATAATCTCTTTTTATTATTTGGGTAATCTCCATAAAAAAAATTTAATTTAAAAGGATTAATTAGTCAATAGAATATTAATGGATTTTCGAAATTTATACAGCAATTTAAATACTAACCTCTCGCTTTGATACCCCTTTCCAAACATTATTCTGTTTCATAGAAAAAATAATAAAATGATTTTTATTTTCTTGAAGGGCGGGTTCAATTGCTTGATACATAGGGATTTGATGGATTTAAAAAAAATTAACTAAAATTTACTTCAATTTCAGCAACACAAAGATTGTAAAATGATTGATACATTATAAAAAAAATTTGAAACGTTTTCAACAAGTTTTTAACAAACAAAGAAAAGACATGAAACTCAGAAGTTTACAAAAAAAAACACTTAAATGTATGATTATCAGTTCTTTAATAAAATAAAAAATTCAAATTGTTTACAAAAAAAAATCAAGTTATTAAAGCATAAACCCTTTGTTTACAAGGCTTTTTGCTAGGTTTTTTACTAGGTTTTTTAATAATTTATGAGGTGTTAAAAAGTTTCTGCGACCTTTTCTAATTCAGTGTACCAATCTTCACCAAATTTTCTTATTAACGCTTCTTTTACAAATTTGTAGATAGGAATTTGTAATTCTTTACCTAATGCACAAGCATCATCACAAATTTCCCATTTGTGATAGTTTACTGCCGAAAACTCACTGTAATCTTGAACACGTATTGGATATAGATGGCAGGAAACAGGTTTTTTCCAAGAAATTTCTCCTTGATTATAAGCTTCTTCAATGCCGCAGAGTGCTACTTTTTTTTCATCAAAAATAACATAAGCACAATCAGCACCGTTAATTAATGGTGTTTCTAATTCGCCATCTTCTGTAGTAATATATGACCCTTGAGATTCTATAACGTCAATACCTTCTTTTCGTAAAAAAGGTTTCACTTTTGGATAAATATCTTTTAGTATTTCTGCTTCATCAGCTTCAAGAGGAGCACCTGCATCACCATCAACACAACACGCGCCTTTGCATGCTGATAGGTTACACATAAAATCTTTTTTTATAATGTCCTCAGAGACAATAGTTTTTCCTAATTGAAACATAAAATTATTTATCTTGTAGCGAGCAAAAATAGTTAATATGGAATTGAATTTAATTAATATAATAATCTACTTTTGCCGAAAATTTAGAATTTTATAAAAACCGAGATCATGCAGTTTAATTTTAAAGAGATATTCACAGCATTTATGATATTGTTTGCGGTGATTGATATTGTTGGGAACATCCCTATTGTAATTGATTTAAGAAAAAAAGCGGGACATATTCAAAGTGAAAAAGCGTCAATTATTGCTGGGATAATTTTAATTGTATTTCTTTTTTTAGGTAAAAGTATTTTAAACTTAATTGGTATTGATGTCAACTCATTTGCTGTTGCTGGTGCTTTTATTTTATTTTTTATTGCTTTAGAAATGATTTTAGGCATTACGCTTTACAAACAAGAAGAGCATGACTCCATGACTACTGCTGTTTTTCCGTTGGCGTTTCCATTGATTGCTGGCCCTGGTAGTTTAACTACGTTACTTTCGCTAAGAGCTGAATTTAGAATTGAAAATATCATTATCGCCGTTATAATGAATGTTATTATTATTTATATAGTGCTTAAAACTTCGGCTAAAATTGAACGCATTATTGGACAAAATGGTATTAATATCGTTAGAAAAGTATTCGGAGTTGTTTTATTGGCGATCGCGGTAAAATTATTTGCGCACAACATAAAAGCGTTGTTTGAAGTTGTTTAAATCCCAGAATGATCATTTGGCAAACTAATTAAACCAGTAAATAGTGTCTATTCGTAAACAAGCACTATTTTAAAATTTTAAATAAATGAAAATTTTTACCATATTACTTAGTATGATTGCCTTAGGTTTAATCATCTATAATTTTACCAAAGTTAATTTTGATGGGCCTTTTGAAGGTGATAGTATTATTGCTGTTATCACTATTGTTGCATCACTTTGTGTTATCATAATGATGGCTATTTTAAGAACTTCAAAACGTATAGAACAAAAAATAAAAGAGCGCAAATAAAAATTTACTATAACCGTAAATTTGTATTTTTGCCTCACCCAGAACTGCTAGAAAAGTCAGTTCTGACCTCTCCTAAGGAGAGGTAAATAGGAAACCCGACTAAAGTCGGAGAATCATTATTTTAATGTATGATGCTTTAATTATTGGTGGTGGCGCAGCAGGCATGTCGTGTGCATTAGTTTTAGGCTCTGCTAAACCAAAAGCCTTTGCTGCAAACAAAACTATTGGCATTATTACGCATCAAAAAACCTCGCATTTACAAAACGCTTTATTTAATAATGTTTTAGGAATAGAACATGGAACAACAGGAGCATCTATTTTAGAAAACGGAAAAAAACAACTTTCAACGTTGTATCCTCATGTTGAGCAAATTGAAAATGAAAAAGTTTGTGACATATCTAAATCAAGTGACGGTTTTAAAATTACAACTAACAAAAACACCTATACGTCTAAAATCGTTGTTATAGCAGTTGGTTACACCAATTTGATGACTATTAAAGGTTTAGAGCAATATATTGAACCTCACCCAAGAGCCGCTATTGAAAAAGACCGCATTTGGTTAAAAAACATCGATCATTTAATTGAAGACAACTTATATGTTGCTGGCACTTTAGCTGGGTGGCGTAGCCAATTTGCCATCGCTTCTGGAAGTGGTGCGCACGTGGCGACTGATATTTTAACGCTTTGGAATGGTGGCAAGGATGTTAAGGTGCATGATAAGATTGAAAGTATTTAGACTAAAAAGCCACATCTTATCTCTAAAATGTGGCTTCTCTTATTTGTTTTTTTTACTCTTACTTCCACTAGTTATAAACTTGCGGTAGCGGGGTTAGTTATTTTACCAAACTTCTCCTTCTATCGTTTTTTCAATAACCCACTTTCCTTCATTTTTTTCTTTCTTTAGATATAAATCATAACCCTGACCCCAAAGAGCACTTCTACTAACTCCAACTGACACTTTAGCATAGTCTAAATTTGAGCTCAATGATATATTAGAAAAGTAATATAATAAATCATACTCTTTCCAATCTTTAGATTTTTTCAAAATGATGGTATCACCAAAAATGATATTGTGCTGACTCATTTTATTAATTAAATTTATATTTACTTTATTTTTAAGTCGCACATCCAAAAGGCGTTCGGTCTTATTGTTTTTTTGAGATTGGGATAATTCATTAACATTCAACAACAAACTATTAACTATAGGGTATATCGCTACGGTTAAATTAACAGATTTTAACGAATCAATAGTTTTTTTATCGATAACATTTACTATAGAATCTCCTAAAAATATAGGTGGTGGAGGTAACGGAAAACTTTTTTTATTAATAATAACTGAAATTATTTCTTCAATATTCTCTTTTTCTAAATGATTTACATTTTTACTACAAGACAATATAATAAAAGCGAAAGCTAAAATGTAAAAAAAATTCTTTATTAATTGCATATTTCAGATTGAAATTCAGAAACGTATTTAGCTAAGTCATTGTATTCCAAAATTCATCGATAATAATCCAATCATCAATCGTTTTTTTGAGTAAAATTACACCACTACCACCTAATTCATATATCTTATTTCCATAAGAATACATAATTATAGCATAGTTTTCTTTTTCACAAAAAATAGGTATTGAGAAATTATAAACAATTGCTTCTCTGTATATTGAGTTTGTATTAGATTTATCTGTTCCTCTATTAACATTTAAAGGTTTATTTAATTGATTTTTTAGTTTATTTACTTCAGTTTCATTAAAAACAACATTTAAAATAGAATCTTCTAGCGTATTTCTTAAATCCCCAAACTCTGGGTATTGTCCATTTTCGAAATTAATATTTTCCTCTAATAACTTTAACAAATTAGAATTTAACAATCCTATTTGTGAGTAGTTATACTTTTTTATTTTTTTTGATTTAATTACTTTTTCAATGAGTAATTTATCATTTAACGTTAAATCATTATTTCTCTTAAATGTTGTTTTACAACTTAAAAATAGTAATATAAATATTGATAAAAATATTATTCGCATGGCTCTCCTTTTGGGTTTATACTTCCTTGATTACTGTTTGTCACTTCAGCCGCTATAGTCTTTAATATTCTTGTTCTATCCCAGAAGCTTCTTGAAGCGGTGCGTATGCAGCTACTGATACTTTAGCACTTTGTAATGGTGGCAAGTATACTTAAGTTCACGATAAAATTTTGGAGTAACTATTTCCCATCACTCAATTTAATAACCTCATCAATCATGATGTCGTTTTGGTTATAAACCTCTTCAAAAGCGCCGGCTCCAAAAAGTTGGTCGGCAAGTGTGGCTTTAATGTATTGTTTTACTTCTTCGTGGTAGGCTACAAAAGTAACTTTAGATTCTGTTCTTAGATTTAAGTAATCTTGAAAAGCAAATACGAGATCACTGCCTACTTCAAAGGAATCTATAAAAACTTGTCTTGAAGCGTTATCATGGAGATGACGATCTTTTTCTAATTCTTCAAACACAAAATTTCCAAAAAATCCACGACGTAGTAAAAAAGAAAGTGTTTCGTTTTGCATACTATTATCTATAGGCACAAAAACATCGGGAATAATACCACCACCACCATAAACCACTTTTCCTTCCGGGGTTGTGAATTTTAAAGAATCATCTACTTTAATTTTTTCAGGATCAAGAAGCTCACCACTATCCAACCTATCAAAATACTCGTCGTAATAATCTCTATTCCCATTGGTATATGGACGCTGAATTGAGCGACCCGTTGGTGTGTAATAACGAGACACTGTTAAACGCACTGCACTACCATCGCCTAAATCCATTTCGCGCTGTACAAGCCCTTTTCCGTAGGAGCGTCGGCCTACAATAGTCCCTTTATCATTGTCTTGTAATGCGCCTGCTACAATTTCACTTGCCGAAGCAGAGTTTTCATCAATTAGTACATAAACTTTGCCATCTTCAAAATCGCCTTTAATTGTCGCATAACTTTTCTCGATATCACCTCTCTTGTTTTTTGTAAACAAAATAAGTTTATCATCTTCAAGAAATTCATCTACTATTTGTTCTGCAACACCTAAAAAACCACCCGGATTATCGCGTAAATCCAAAGCTATTTCAGTGGCACCTAAAATCTCCAATTTTTCAATGCCAGATTTAAATTCTTTATATGTAGATTCGGCAAAACGGTTCACTTTTATATATCCTAATTTTTCAGTCAGCATATAAGCCGCATCCACACTTTTAATAGGAATTTTTCCGCGTTTTACTGTAAAGTTTAAAAGTTTTGGTTCACCTCTTCGATATACTTTAAGCTTCACTTTAGAATTTATCGCGCCTTTTAGTTTTTTAATAATCTCACCATCTTTTAGGTGAGTACCAAATAACGAATCGCTATTAGCCATAATAATTCTATCACCACCTTTAATCCCAGCTTTGGCACTTGGTCCGTTTTCAATAGCACGAATAACAGCAATGGTATCTTTATAGGTATAAAAACTCACACCAATACCTACAAAATCACCTTTCATTTCTTCAGTAACACGCGCCATATCTGCTTTAGGAATGTACACAGAATGCGGATCTAGATTATCTAGAATACCGTTTACAGTAACATCAACAATACTATCGGTGTTCACATCATCTACATAGTCGTATTCTATATAATCTATGAGTCTGTTAAGTTTATCTTTTTTGCTATTGGTAGAAAATAACCGGTCTGGCGAGTCTGTAAAATCTAACTTCCCACCAATAAAAATACCCGCTGCTATGGCAACGCCCAATACTAATGGCCAATATTTTTTTTGATTCGACATTATGCTTTTAAATCTTTAACTTGTTCAAGTTCTATTCCTGCTCTTTCTAAAAATTTTAATCCAGAATTATCCTTATAAGCTATGTTATAAACCACCTTAACCACACCTGCTTGGTGTATTAATTTACTGCATTCTTTACAAGGCGACATGGTTATGTATAGCGTTGCACCTTTACACGATTGTGTTGATGCTGCTACTTTTAAAATGGCATTAGCCTCGGCATGTAACACATACCACTTGGTATAACCTTCATCATCTTCACAAAAATTTTCGAAACCAGATGGGGTACCATTGTATCCATCAGAAATTATCATTCTATCCTTCACGATAATGGCACCAACTTGCCTGCGTTCACAGTAAGACAGTTTTCCCCACTCCTGCGCAATTCTTAAATATGCTTTATCGTACTTAAGCTGTTTATTTTCTGGCATTAATTTTTTTATTTATTTGGGCGTTACCCTCATTTAAAGCTTCAATTAAATCTTTAAACTTTACAACAATTCGGGTCAGGCTTTCCGTTTCAATCTTTTGCTAAAAAGCAAAAGGATTTCCTCTACAATCCTTAACGCTAGTCCATCTAACGAATATAGTTAGTTAGTATTTTAATTACAACGCAAGTTCGTTAAAGTTTTACGAAAGTTTGTTGTAGAAACGGTTTTGCGTTAGGGATAGCAGTGGAAGGCCCACAGCGAGCTCCGATAATTATCGGACAAAGCGAGAACTTGCAACGCATAGCCCGACCCTTGGATAACGCCCTAATAAAATTTTAAGCTAAGAAGTCGCTATTTAAAATCATAGGAATAACTAAACCAACTACTATGGCCGAAATTACCATAATCCAATCGCGTTTAGTTAACCTGAAGATAGTTTGTACGATATAGCCTAAAAATAGCACCACAAATACAATGATAACTTGTGCTAATTCAATTCCTAAAGCAAACTCTAGTAATAACACCAGTTTATTATCGGTATCGCCCAATAGCATTTTAAATTCGCGTGCAAAACCTAAACCGTGCACCAATCCAAAAAACAGTGTAGATAAAAATAACACACCCACCTTTTCGCGTTGTGCACCTTTACCAGATGTAAACACATTAAAAAGGGCAACAACTAAAATGGTAATAGGTATAAGAAATTCAACCATGGTAACATTTACAGTTACTACACTGTAAGCTGCCAAAACCAAAGATAAAGTATGCCCTAAAGTAAACATAGAAACTAGTAGAAATACACGTTTCCAATCTTTAAAAACATAAGGAATCGATAAGACAATAAGAAATAAAACATGGTCGTAGGCATTAATATCAAGTACATGATTGATACCATACTCAACATTAAACCAAAAATTTTCAAGCATACTAATTAAGATTTAGGGTTAATACCAATTTAGCTTTAAAATATTACTTATTGGGACGCTTTTGAAATAGTATTATATTTTTTACCTAGCTGAAAAAGCATTTCTTCAGTAATATCTTCTAATGAAAACGCATGTTTCCATTTCCAGTCTTCTCTCGCGTAAGAATCATTAATACTCTTAGGCCAAGTACTCGCAATATCTTGTCTGTAATCTGGTGCATAAGTAATTTTAAACTCGGGGATATGCTTTTTTATAGATGCCGCTACTTCTTGAGGCGTAAAACTTATAGCCGCTAAATTATAAGACGACCTGATTTTTACGTTTTTAGATTTAGCCGTCATAATATCTACGGTAGCTTTTATGGCATCGTCCATAAACATCATTGGCAGTTCTGTGTCTTCTTTTAAAAAACATTTATAAGATTTAGCCTTGATAGCTTCATGATATATTTCAACTGCATAATCCGTGGTGCCTCCACCCGGTGGTGTTTTCCAACTTATAATGCCTGGATAACGAATACTTCTTACATCTATATTATACTTTTTATGATAATACTCACACCAACGCTCACCCACTTGTTTGGTAATACCATAAACGGTTGAAGGTTCCATGATAGTATATTGTGGAGTATATTCTGTTGGTGTTGTAGACCCATAAACCGCAATACTTGACGGCCAAAACACTCTTTTTATAAATTTATCTCGCGCTAAATTCAATACATTAAATAAAGATGTCATGTTTAAATCCCAAGCTTTCATTGGGTACTTTTCGCCCGTAGCACTTAACATGGCAGCCATTAAATAAACGGTATCTATTTGATGCTTTTCAACACAGGTTTTTATACTAGCATAGTCTTGAGCATCCGCAATCTCAAAAATACCGGTATTAACAATATCTAAATTGTTATAACTAATATCGCTAGCAACTACATTCTCATCGCCATATAAACTTCGAAGCTTATATGTTAATTCTGAACCAATTTGCCCGCAAGCGCCAATGATTAATATTTTAGAGCTCATTAATTTACTTTGTTATAAGAATAGTTCAAAAATAATAAGATTTTATTGATAAAAATGTATTTTTAAAATGAAATATTCTCGATTTGATTTTTCTTTAGTCAATTAAAAAATAAAGGATTACCATATATTTGTAGTGTATCATTTTAAATGAAGCACAATGCGCATTAAAACCCTAGTAATTTTAAGTTTTCTAGTTTTATTTTCAGCTTGTAAAAAAAGTCAAGAAGGTTCAACAGTAGATCAGATTGAACAAAATAAAAGTCAAGAAATAACGGAGCAAGACGTTGCTAAACTAAAATATATTGAATATGCTTTAGATTCAAAAACTAAAGGTATTATTCAAGACTGGGTTGAATATTCGCAAATTAAAGAGGTAGTAGGCGATATTAAAAAAGGCGATTTAACTTTTTTTAATGATAACGAAGAAGCCATAAAGTTACTTTTAAAAGACCTGAAACAGAATACCCCCGAAGCCCTCAATTCATCTTCAATAGTTGCTAGAATGCTAGTTTTAGAAACCAAACTCCTTATCCTTGAAAGTTTAGCAAACTTATCTACAACTACTAAAGAAGAACTTCTGGAGACTATAAAGGAGTTTTTTGTGTCTTTTTACACTCTAAGTTTTCAAATGAACAAAAAAGTAGAATTTGACAATCGGTCTATTGAAAAACCATAATATATTAATTGTACAAAAAATAAAAAAAGCGGTTCTAAATAACAATAGAACCGCTTTTGTATTTAATATGTCCCGTCCTAAAATAGCAACACAGAATATTTAGGACTTGCCAATATATTTACCTAATTAATTTTTAGGTTGAGCTGCTTGCAGTAACGCTTGCTTTTGCCTTAATAATTCGTTTTTAGTAATGTTAATCAAACTAAAATTAGGCGCTTCTTTTAAAGCTGCATCTAAAATATCAACAGCAGCATCAATATTAACCTTTTTGTCCTTACTATAATTAGATATAGCATTTAAATACATAAAACCAGATTTTAAAGGCACCTCATAAGGTGTTTGAGTTTCGTAATAAGCCTTTTTCATATCTGGTTTAGAGTTTGCTAAACCAAAAGCAATATACTTATCTGCGTCTGCTAATTTCTGAGTTTGCATATAAAGTTCTGCTAACTCATAAGCTACTAATGGATTTTGCCCTCTTTTAAACATTTCTTCAAAATGCCCTATAGCTAATTCTGGTTGTTTAACAGCTTTTAAAGACACCGCTTTAATCTCTACTGCAATATCAGAATCTGTAGTGTTCTGCTTTATACCAATGGTATTTAACGCTTGCATATATTGGTTTTCACTCATATACATATAGGCTAAAGTATCTTTTCTTGCCTGCGATGGCGACAATACATTTAAATGTGTCATGGCGTTAATAATACCTTGTGTATCACCTTGAGCTTTCATTTGCACGTAATAAGCCTCGTAATGTTTTAATAATTCTGAGTTAGTTTGTGCACCCACCATAACACTAACCGTCAATAAAACCAATCCAAATATTTTTTTCATTTTAATCTAATTTAATTTAAGTGGCTAAAACTATAAAAAAATAACATTTTAAACTCTTAAAAGAATGCTAATTATTTATAACAGCTATTAAGTAAATTAGCTTTTATCCGGTTTTATAAAAATAAAACACTTTGCTTTTTGCCCTTGGATACAATGATTTTTAGGAATTCTGAAAAAAAATGAATATATTTAAGTTAACTAAAAACTAAATAGTATTATGGGAATAAAGAGTTTTCAAGGAGCAAGAAGGCATCAGTCAGTAACTTCTGATACGACCTCGCTAACAGTGAGTGATTACATGACCACTGATTTGATAACATTTACTCCCGACCAATCTATTGAAGTTGTCATGCAATCTTTGATTAAACACAGAATCTCTGGTGGACCAGTTGTAAATGAAAAAAATGAGCTTATCGGAATTATTTCTGAAGGTGATTGCATAAAACAAATAAGCGAAAGTAGATATTACAACATGCCAATGCAAGATCAAACTATTAAGAAGCACATGGCAAGTAATGTTGAAACCATTGATGGTAATATGAATATTTTTGATGCCGCTACGAAGTTCCTAGAGGCGAAACGCCGAAGATTCCCTATTGTTGAAAATGGTAAATTGGTAGGACAAATAAGCCAAAAAGATGTGCTTAAAGCCGCAATGCAATTAAAAGGACAAAATTGGAAGTAGATTAAAGTTTATTTTCTACCCGTAACAAAGCTTTTGGTTCATCTGTAACCAGAAGCTTTTCTTTTTTTGTGCCTGTTAGGGTTAGTATTTTGGAGTAAGAGTAACCCTCAATAGGTTCATTTATTATTTTCCATTGCGCTAATCCTTTAACAGTAATAGGTTCATTTAATTCAATAACCCCTTCAGAATATCTCACAGTTTTATTTATCCCTAAAAATGCTGTACTCTTTTTGTTATGAAGTTTTAAATAACGTTCTAATTTTTCTGTAGCGTCATTTCTAAATCCTGATTTCTCTTTATAATCTTTCACTAAAAAAAAACGCTTCATGCTTTTTTGAAGTGACG